>JBLMYS010000248.1:0-26900 GCA_050258415.1 Acidobacteriota bacterium
TATTCTGTGCCATAACTCTTCTTATCATAGCAGGATGCAAGGAAAACGTTTCAGAACCTGTAAAACTTCCAAACGGCAGAAGAGACTACACATGGACAATTGATACGGTAAAATTCCCTCCAAATGAAATTTCTGAGTTTGGAAGAATTTCGGGCAGCTCTCCAAACGACATCTGGGTTACATGTCACAATACGAGTGACTTGAGATATGACATCTGGCATTTTGACGGCAAGTCGTGGAAACCTTATGCACTTCCCAAAATCGGAGATGCATTTGGGGTTCTCTCCCTTAGTCCAAACAATGTATGGATCGGTACAGTTGCGGGGTCCATATGGCATTATGACGGAGTAAGCTGGAAGGAATCTGGTCCATTTAAGCTTGAGGGTTATGACAATATAATTATTGAAGGTATATGGGGCAGAAGTCCGAGTGATTTGTATGCCTATGGAGCAGCATGGGTTTTTAATAAAGATGTGCATAAAGCTGTCATTTTACATTTTAACGGTGATACCTGGAACTTCATGGAGTTCCCTGATATAAGGACGGATTTCATTAATCTTCGTAAAAGATACAGTACAGGAGAGATATTTGTCCTGGGCTCAGAGGGAGTAGAGTATAATCTATATCTCCTGAAGGGCAACACTCTTACGGAATTTGGTAAGGGAAGGTATTGCAGCCTAAACAGCATTGGTGACGAGGTTTATTTCTCCATGGATAATATTATTTATAAGTATAAAAATGGGTTAAATAAATGGCTGGATCTCTCAGGTACTTCTTATAAGTTCCGGGTCTGGGGCAGGTCGGAAAGCGATTTCTTCGGTATGACGGATAACTATGTTTTAGGCCATTATAACGGCTCTGACTTCAAGGAAATGTATCATCTGCCTAATTATTCACCTATTACAAATGCTTTAATTTTTGATAAGGAAGTGTTTTTCTTGATTCTCCCTAATCAGGCAAAGGAAAATCATATTCTCAGGGGAAAATTAAATGAGAATTAAAATCTGTTTAACGGGAAAATATACATGAACCGTTTTCCCAATTTTTCCACAAAATTTTCCGAAAACGACTCTCGTTACCATATATATTATGTAAGTTTACCTGTTACATTAAACTCTCTTAAAACGGCATGAAAAAAATACTTGGATCAATTACACTATTAATTCTACTGATTTTTAATCTTTCCTGCAGTAAAGATCCTGTCACAAGTGAAGAGGTTGACAACTCCACTCCGGGAAGGAGGGATTACACATGGACCGTTGATACACTCAAAGGCGAGTGGCACGCTTACATTTCAGGACTCTGGGGTTCAGATCCTAATGACCTCTGGGCTGTTGGAAGCGCTGGGGCGACTATTGATGCCATATGGCACTTCGATGGAGAAAAATGGGAGCAGAAGTGGCCCGGGATTTCAAGCAATTTAATGAGTGTATGCGGATTTGCACAAAATAACGTCTGGGCTGTCGGTGCTCCGGGGGATCAGATCTATAAGTTTGACGGGAATTTATGGGAAGCTGCGGCAACACTGAGCATTCCCGGCTATATACCGGGATTTAATCAAATCTGGGGTGATGCTCCATACAGTATTTTTGCTGTAGGAGGTGCTGAATCAACTGAGGGCAAGTCTTATAAAGGAATAATCGCAACCTTTTACGGAAATGTGTGGAGCGTATTAGATATCCCTGATCTAAGGGTCGGCTTTACCGGCATAAAAAGAGGAATAAAGGAAAGCTCCAATTTCTTCTTATCGGCTACACGTTATGAGAAAACAGGGGATATTTACAAGATCTATTTGTATGACAGTAAGTCATTAAAGGAATTATACAGCGGGACGGATTTGGCAACGGTCAATGAAGTTGACGGACAGGCATTTATAGTAATTGGGAAAAAGGTTTATAAGTATCAGGATAATAAACTGGTCCTCTGGAAGGATTTCAGCGGGACACAATTTGCTGGACTGATGTATGGCAGAAGCACAAAAGACTTTTTCTCAGAAGGATACAACGGTCTTATGCACTACAACGGTACGGACATAGAAACAATCTACCCTACGGATATGGGTGTCTGGGCAATGGCAATATTCCCGAATGACATACTCTTTGCTGGAAATAAAGGCGGCATTTCAATAATGGTTCATGGAAAACTGAAACAGAGGTAAATTGAATGATTAAACTGAAAATTGGAAACTTACACTTTTCAATCAAAATGGCAGTATCCTGGCTTCCCGCCTTTCTTTTGCTGATAGCTTTATCCGGATGTGCCAGCACGACTGATATTGGGAAATATCAGAATAAGGATGAATACTTTAACACAATAAACGAACAGTCTAAAGACAGATATGCCCTGATTACATTACTTGATGGGCAGGCCTTCAGGGTTCATAACCTGAATATAGGAACTGATACTACTTCATGGTCAGATGACAAAGCAGATGATAGAATATCCATTCAGACCAGTAAGCTATATTCCATACAGGTTACGGACAGGATTGGAGGTCTAACACATGGCCTCGTTTACGGAATTCTGGCCGGAGCCCTGGCGGGTGCTTCTTATGCTCTTTTAATAGGTAAAACCTCAGAGGTGCAGGAGCCGCCTGTTTTACTTGGAGCCATAGGCGGCGCTTTGGTCGGTGCTGTTTCCGGTACAATAATAGGAGTTACTGTTGGAGAACCCTCTTATTTTATTATCAATCAAAGGGAATCTAAATAAAAATAACAAAAGAATTACTATGTGCCTGTCCTGTAAGCCGCCATTCTAAGGTCAGAGTGCACAAAATCCTACTCTTTCCGCCAAAGAAAGAATAAAGCCCGGGAACAGAATAAAACTGATCCCGGGCTTTTTGTATTCTATGAAGTGAAAAGCTTTAGAAATAGTACATATTCCACTCAGTGAGGCATAAAATAAGGAGTTTGGAATATTGTATCTCCTTCTGAATTCAGCCTCAAACAAAATGAAATGTGATCATTTAGAACTACGCAATAACTAAGTCCTTCGGAGAAGGACGTAACCTTAGTAGCCCAGGGTCTCAAATCCCCGTAGGGGATGTAGACACCCTGGGTATGATTGAATCCCCCCCGCCTCTGCCTTCCCGTCGAACCTCGAACCCATTTGGATTTTTACCCTTTTTTTGATATTGTTGCGTGTAACTTCCTGGAATATTTTTATATTATAGAGAAGTTTAATATGGAGTTTAATAAGATGGAACATACTTATAAAGAACCCGCTCCTATTACCGATAAAATGAATCCGTTTGAATCTATGATGGCCCGCTTTGAGAAAGCAGCTCAAATCCTCGGCCTTGAAAATGGTGCATATCAATACTTAAAGTCTCCTGTTAAGCAGGTAATTACCTCAATCCCTATAATAATGGATAATGGCAATATCCAGGTCTTCGAAGGCTACCGCGTAATCCATAACGATATTCTGGGGCCTTCAAAAGGAGGGCTGCGCTTTGCTCCCGACGTCACACTGGACGAAATGAAAGCCCTGGCAGCCTGGATGACTTGGAAATGCGCCGTGGTCAATATCCCTTTCGGAGGCGCCAAGGGCGGTATCAGATGCGATCCTTCGAAACTCAGCATGAATGAGCTCGAAAAACTGACCCGCAGGTTTACTTCAAACATGCTGGACATTTTCGGCCCCGAAAAGGATATCCCTGCTCCCGATATGAATACTAATGAGCAGGTTATGGCCTGGGTTATGGATACCTACAGCATGCATACAAAAACCACTACCAGGGCAGTGGTTACGGGTAAACCGCTCATCCTGGGTGGCTCACTCGGTAGAAGAGAGGCTACAGGAAGGGGCGTTATGATGGTTTCCATCGCAGCCCTGAAGAAAACGGGCCTTAACCCCGAAGGCGCAACAGCTGTCGTCCAGGGCTTCGGTAACGTCGGAAGCGTCTCGGCTCAGCTCCTGCACGAAAAGGGGATTAAAATTGTGGGCCTGGGTGACATAAGCGGCGCAATCTATAATAAAAAGGGGATCAGTATCCCTCGCGTAATGGAGTACATTAAGAAAAATAAAGTGCTCGCCGGATTCCCGGAAACTGAGCCCATAACAAATGAGGAGCTGCTTGAACTCCCATGCGACGTGCTCGTCCCGGCTGCTAAAGAGGACCAGATTACTAAATATAACGCCCGGAACCTCCGCTGTAAAATAATTACTGAAGGCGCTAACGGACCGACTACCGCTGCGGCCGACCCGATACTGGAGGACAAGGGAATCCTCGTTATTCCCGATATCCTCGCCAATGCGGGCGGGGTTACTGTCTCTTACTTTGAATGGGTGCAGGACCGGACCGGCTATTTCTGGTCGCTTGAGCGCGTAAACAAGCGCCTTGAGAGAATGATGCATGAGGCTTTTGATAACGTCTATCATCATGCCGAAACTTATAAGGTATCCTTAAGACTTGGCGCCTATGTTCTGGCAATTAATAAAGTGGCCAATACTCTGAAAATACGCGGCATCTATGGCTGAAACTAATTCCGGCAGAAAAAGAGTCTATCATTAAAAGTGAGTGAAATGAATTTTTATAAAAGGAGAATGAAAGTACAAACAGGAAAATTTAACTTCTTTTGGACTTTTTCATTGAAAGGGCTTAAGGCTTTTGTGGCTTTAAGCCTCTATTTTTGCCTTCTCGTACCCCAGGAGGCCTTTTCTCAGAGCCAAACCAATCTCGAAATATTCTACAGACTGGCCGATTCTTCAGTCGTAAAGATTATTAAAGCAATTCCCAAAGAGGACGCAAAGCTTTTTCTTAGGCTTAATATCCCCGAAGGCTACACGGTCTTCAGAAACAGGATTATTCAGGATTTCCGGAAGGAAGGTAAAGAAGTCCTGCTTGCCGGCGACAGCCTTTCCAATTCTCTGGATCTTGCTATCGACAGGGCGAATGTAACCTATTCAGATCTTTTCCGCAAAGGGCTCTTCGGAAACTATAGATCAGAACGAACTCTGAGCTTTGGCGGCAGTTACGTTTTGGCTTCCAGGGGAATGGTTAGAAAGACCGACAACTTCAGTATTACGCTAAAGGATACAGTTCTATTTGATGAAATGCGCCAGCTGGAAAACCCCTCAATCCCTTTTACACAGGGGAATTTACCTTCGGAACCTTTGTTTTCTACGCTTTGGGAGCCTGTTGTGGCACTGGGAACCGCGGCCGTTGCCGTCTACCTCTTCTTTACCGTGAGAAGCAAATAACCGGGGAAAAACCCCCCTTGCAGGAACTTATTTTGCGACTGCGGTTTATAATCTGTGCGGCTTTGGTTATGAAAAACTTTTGCCTTTGAAGATGGCGCATTTTTCTTTAATTTTGTTAATTATCTATTACTTAATCAATACTTTGGATATATGAAAAAACTTTTGGCTTTGGTTATTTTATCTGTTGCCTTATGGGGCTGCTCCAGCACCGTAAACACAACAAACATGAATGCAGATGAACATCTGAACTATGCAATGAAACTCTTTAATGATGGCGATTATCAGGAATCTATAAATGAATTCCAGGCCATTCTCCTGCAGTTTCCCGGCAGTACTGTTACAGATCAGGCTCAGTACTACTTAGCTGAAAGCCATTTCAAAAGAGGTGAATATATCCTTGCTGCATACGAATACAGCCGCCTGATTAAAGATATCCCCGCAAGCAAACTTGTCCCGCAGGCACAGTTCCAGCTTGCTGAATCCTATTATAAGCTTTCTCCTGATTTCCAGCTCGACCAGCGCTATACAAATAAAAGCATCGAGGAATTTCAGGCATTTGTAGATTTCTTCCCCACAGACCCCAGGGTGCCTGAGGCAGAAAAGAAAATTAAAGAGCTGAATGACAAACTGGCTGAAAAGGAATTCCATACGGCGGAAATTTATGAGAAAATGGAATATTACGACGCGGCTATTTATTACTATAACATAGTTACCGATACATATCACGATTCTAAATTCGCACCTGATGCACAGTTTAACAAAATCAGAACACTCGTTCAGATCAAGGAAAATAAGACCGCGCTCAAGGAAATTGCCTCATTCTTACAGAGGTATCCTTCAGACGGGAACGTAACTGCAATAAAGAAACTTCAGGAAACTCTAAACAAAAACGGTTGAGCTCAAAAATAATGGAAACTGAGGGAAAGAAGGCTTCTGACTCTATAATTACTATGACCGAACTGGTCCTGCCTAATCATACTAACCAGCTGGGCAACCTCCTGGGCGGTCAGCTTATGCACTGGATTGATATCTGTGCTGCTATGTCTGCTGCAAAACATACCAATAGGGTTTGCGTTACCGCCTCAGTCGACAGAATAGATTTTCACCACCCTATTAAACTTGGGGATGCCGTAACTTTAACCGCCTGCGTCAACAGGGTTTTTAATACTTCACTCGAAATACAGGTCGAGGTTTTTGCCGAAAGCTTCAGAAAAGGAACCAGGGTGCATGCTAATTCAGCATACCTGACCTTTGTTTCTGTCGACGAAGAGGTCAGACCCGTAAAGGCCGCTAAGGTTATTCCGGAAACTGAAGATGAAATACGCCGCTATAATGAAGCTTTACAGAGAAGGGACAATAGACTTAAAACACGTAACCTTAACAGCAATTAGCCTTTTACTTGCAGGCTGCTTCCTCTTTCCGGTAAATGCCCAGATCCCGGTAAATGGTTTCTGCAGGTACCAAAGCTTTCAGACCCCTGAGGGCTTTCATAGCTTTGCTTCGTTAAGCTTTAATGGCGATGCCTATACCGACCTCGCACTATTCGATCCCTTAAAAAAAGAAATTATTACTTTTGCGGGACAGGCTGAAGGCTCTTTTAAGGCTGGCAAAACATTCCGCCTTAAAGATGAACCATCTTTAATTGAACCGATTGATAAAAACCTGCCCGGCACACTCTGCGCTTTTATTTCCAGGAAAAACAGAACTACTGGCCTCCTGAACTTCTCAAATTCCGGCAGCCCTAACATTCTATCTGAACTGAAGCTCGATTCTTATCCCGGAGGCATGAGCCTCATGGACATAAATTCCGACGGGCATGAGGAGATCCTTATTTATGGGGAGGCCTTTAATGGACTTTCAATTATTTACACGAATAACGGGCGCCTTAAGGAAAAAAAGTTACTGAATAAAAATATCTATTCGCACGCCGTATGGACCGACCTGAATCACGACTCTTACCCCGATATTATTGCCGTGGATCTTGTGACCAACTCGCTCAAATTCCTTTATAACAATTCCAGAGGGGAATTCTATGAAGCCCGCCAAATGAAAGGACACGGAAAGATCACTTCTTTGCTTGCTTATGACTTTAACCTGGACGGACTGCAGGACGTTGTTGCGGTGCAGGGAAACGGCATTTTTATACTCTATGGCGATTATGTCTCTTCATTTAAGAGAACACAAACTATTTCAACAGACATCAGGCCCGATGAGATTGTAATTTCCGACTTCAATAGCGACGGCCTTAACGATATTGCCTGTCTGGATAAAGGCCATTCAGTGGTGTCTGTTGCTTTTTCCAAAGAAGACGGCTCTTTCTTCAAGGAAATTAATTATCTCGCCAAAGATGCAATTTCCCATATCGCCCCCTATTACAGTAAATTTCTTACGGGCTTATTGTCTTTGGACACCAGGGGCAGACTGTACCTCATCAGCAACTTAAGCGTAATTAAGAATAACGTAAGCCTTTCGCTTGGAGCCTCCCCATCGGATATTTCATACTTTGATGCCGGAAACAATAACATCATTGACCTCTGCTCGGTTGACCGGTTCCGCCCTCAACTCAATATTCTCTTAAGGGACAAGAGCGGTATACCTTCACACTACTATTCTGTCGACCTTGTCGATACGTGCTCAAATCTTGAGATATACGATAAGAAAGACTATGAAAAGATATTTTACTGCTACACAAAGGGCAAACGCCTCATCCAGGCTGTTACCGTGAACTTTAAGGATAACCGCATATCGAAAGATAATTTTTATGCCGCGGGACCCCTCTACGACCTTAAGGCTATTGACGGCGAGGCGGCAGACAGAACGAAGCTCTACGCTGCCCTCATCAAAGACGGAAACCTCAGGCTCCAGGTCTTTGACTACGTTAACTATAAATATTCATCGCTCCTTTCAAAGACTCTGGAAACCGGAACGGCCGATGCAAAGCTGGACCAGTATAGCCCCCTTTCAATCTTCTACTGGAAAGAGGGGAAAGGCTGCTCCTATTTTAAGAAGCTTATCCTCGACAGGGAGTTAAAACAACAGCAATACCTCAATGAGTTTACACTTAAATCCAAAGTGCCGGCCTGGATTACCGGCGACATACTAAACCAGGAGGAAGGCAGCTCTGCAAATTTTATATTTGATAGTAATAATTATTATGCTTTTATTTCAAACATAAATAAGAACGTAAAGTTTAAGCTTAAGGGGAGTTTTTCAGCCTTTAAGATCAGAAACAGCAATATGCTTTCTCTTGGGGAAATCCGCTTCAACGGCCTGAAAAAACTTCTGGTCTATAACGATGCCGAAAGAACTTTAGAAAAACTGGACGTATTGAATAAGTCCGGAATCCTCCTTGCAACCAGGCTTCTTAAGGCCGGGGATGTTGAAAGCTATTTTGTGAAAAACATGAACTTCAGGAAGTACCACTTCGTTTATGCCGATAAGAGTGAAAAATGCGTGACAATAAAAGAACTGCCCTGATAGCAGTATGCCTGCTTCTTTTTGCCTGGAACACCCGGCCTTTTTGGGCCCAGGAGATAAAATCCAAGTCCAGCCTGGATTCTCTTTATAATGCTTACCTCAGCATGAAGGGGATCAAAAACCTGCTGCCACCTTCGGGAAAACCAGGTACACCTATGGGGCAGCACGGGGAAATTCCCGGCAAATGCGGCTTTTCACTTATGGCCTCGGTCCACAATAACTTTAAGAACTTTTCACCCGGGCAGCAGACTGTCCTTAGAAAACTTCTTGAGGACCGCCCGGTGCTCCAGACGAGCATTGTATCCCCGTCGGGATTTTTCAGGATCCATTTTAATACCACCGGCGACAGCATCCCGGGCTACGATACAGCCCTCTCGGCTCTTGAAAATATCGGAAAAGTGGCTTTTGCCCTCGATTCGGCTTATAATTATGAGGTGAATTACCTCGGGTTTTCTCCTCCTCCTTCAGATAACGGGCTTGGCGGCGACAACCTTTACGACGTGTATATTATGGATATATCAGACTATGGCTACACTCAGCTCGGGGAAAGTCTGGACGCCAGTGGAATGACAGTTAATAGCTACATGGTAATTGACAACGATTTCAGCCCCAGTGAGCATTTCTACTCCACAGGCCTGAACGGACTTTATGTAACGGCTGCACATGAGTTCAACCATGCAATTCAGATTGGAAATTATAACGCCACCATGGAGGACAAGGACCTCTATTTCTACGAGGGTACATCAACTGCAATGGAGGAACTGGTCTTTGACACTGTTGAGGACTATTACCAGTATCTCAGAACCTACTTCAACCAGCCCGATAAGCCTTTTTATAAATATACGGGCAACCAGACTTATACCACAGTGCTCTGGATGCTTTTCCAGCATTATAACTTTGGAAAAGATATCATCAGGCAGGAATGGGAAAACTTTCATCAGGAGCCGAGCCTTAAGGGGATGAATACCGCCCTGGCCAACCACCGCTCATCACTCAAGCAGGCGATGAACACCTTCGGCACATGGACATTTTTTTCGGGCTACAGGGCTCAGCCGGGCAAATACTTCAAAGAATCTCAGAACTATCCCGTTCTCAGGCCTGATTACTCACTTTCACTTACAGGCAACCAGCAGATGGTCGATCTTTTTACAGATCCGGTTTCAAATAACTTCGTCCGCTTTCTTGCCGATAACGGACAGACAATCGACACTACGGTAATAATTCTGACCAACGGGGATATTCAAAGCGCACTGACAAACCTGAATAATCCCCAGGGGACGCCTGACATAACGGAAAATGCAAGACTGACATTCTATAATTATGCCGCTTCGGGTGCAACAAAGGTGGCAAATAATTATTACTACGCTCTTAGCGCGGAAAATCCCGACATTTTCCTCGAAAGCGATATTTTTAACAATAGCCCCGCTAACGGCGGAACTTTTACGGTTACAGAGCTGGACTTTGCTTTCCCGAATCCTTTTAATTACAGAAAGAACCAGCATATCTATCTTCCTGTATCCCCAAATAAATTGAATTCGGCCTCTTTTAGCATTTTTACTTCAAGCATGGATTTAGTATTTTCGGGCAGTAAAAGTATCATCCCTATGTACGACTCCTACACAATTGAGTGGGATGGCAAGGATTCGAAAAATAGGCAGCTGCCTTCGGGAGTTTATTTTTTTGTTACTGATTCAGATGGAAACCTGAAGAAAGGGAAAATAGTAATTCAAAATGAGTGATTATAAACTGACAGCGGAGGCTGTGGGCAAAACGTTCGGAAGAAGGTTAATTTTTAAGGATGTTAATTTTTCATTCGAAAACCAGGGCACTTTCGGAATCGCTGGCCATAACGGCAGCGGAAAATCAACTCTGGTTAAAATTATTACAGGCATTCTGGGCCCTTCCAAAGGGACAATCTCACACCTGAATGGGGACAGTAAGATCCCGATTGAAAAACTTCACGATTATATCGGCTTTGTAGCCCCTTATCTCGTCTTGTACGACGAGTTTAGCGCTGAGGAAAATCTGCGCCATTTTGCCAATATCCGAGGCATTGAGTACAATAAAGAGAGAATTGACTACCTTTTTAACGCTTTCCTCCTCTACGACCGCAGGCAGGATGAGGTTAAGGCTTATTCCTCCGGAATGAAGCAGCGCCTTAAATATATTTTTGCCCTCATGCATAGCCCGAAACTCCTGGTTTTGGATGAACCAACCTCAAACCTGGATTCTGCGGGAAAGGATACCGTATACAGGCTTATTGAGGCCGAAAGCACATCTGCCGTGGTGCTTATTGCATCAAATGAGGAAAGCGACCTTGCTCTTTGCAGAAGCGTCCTTCAGCTTGAAAATTATAAAAACAATTCAAAATAAAAATTTACTCTAAATGAAATCATTTGCCCTTTTTAAGAAAGACCTGCATTCTGAACTCAGGACCCGTTATGCCATAAACGCACTTGTTATGTTCATACTGGTAACCATAAGCGTAATACTGTTCTCAATCGGGAGTGAAAAAATCTCCGAGACCTTAACAGGGGGGCTTTTCTGGGTCGTAATCTTCTTTTCCGCCATGTCCGGCCTTTCTCGCGCATTCGTCTCAGAGGAGGAAAGGGGAACGGTCTTAACCCTTCACCTCATAGCTTCTCCCAACACCGTTTTTTCAGGCAAGCTCCTTTTCAACCTGATACTTGTCTTTGCAATGAATATAGTAATAGCCTTGTTATATTCAGCGCTTTTTGATTCTTTTATTATAAGGAACTTTTCCCTGTTTTTACTGGCCTTTGTGCTCGGGAACATTGGAATTGCGGCTGCCTCAACAATTATTGCCGCAATTATCGCAAAGACCGGCTCCAAAGGAACTTTATACCCGGTTCTTTCATTTCCTATATTATTACCCCTTATCTTAATTTTGCTGGAGCTGACTAAGTTTGCAATTGATGGCACGGTAATTGGAGAATCAATGGTAGAGCTAACCGTTCTTGTCTGTTATGATGTGGTAATCCTGACGGCCTCTTACCTCTTGTTCGATTTTATTTGGAAAGATTAGTATATTTAAAGACAAAATATCGGAATTATATATGATTTGGAAGACCGTCCTTTTTCTTTTAATGCTTTTTGTTATTATCGCGGGAATTTCCTTTCCAATTGTTGAGAATCCTGCTGCCTGGTACCAGTTCCCAATAATCCCGGGCCTGGAGGAGAAAGCTAAAATTATCTTCTTCCACGTCCCAACGGCCTGGCTGACGGTGGTTGCTTTCCTGGTCTCAACGGTTTATTCTATAAAATACCTGAAAAATAAGGACCTGGATGACGATGCTAAAGCTATTGCCGCGGCACAGATCGGAATCATGTTCTGCATCCTGGCTACAGTTACAGGCTCCATCTGGGCCAAGTTCAACTGGGGCAGCTACTGGAACTGGGACCCGAGGGAAACCAGCATATTTATGCTCCTTTTAATCTATGGCGCCTTCTTTGCCCTTAGAAGTGCCATTGAGGTTGAGGAGAAAAGAGCAGCTCTTTCAGCCGTCTATTCAATTATTGCTTTTGTTACGGTCCCGTTTTTTATCTTTATAATGCCCAGGATCATGACCGGCCTCCACCCGGGCAGCGCCAACGACACGAATGCCGGTCCGGTTGTTAATTTCAAGATGAACGGCAATATGATGATTGTTTTCTTTACATCACTCGTTGCCTTTACCATACTTTTCTTCTGGATGTGGACGCTTAATTACAAATCAATTATCTATAAAGATAAACTAACTAAAAACATACTTTGAGGTAAATTTTGGAAAGCTTATATAAATTCCTGGAAACTAATTCCATCTACATAGTTCTGTTTATTGTCCTTGTCATTTGGCTCGGAATCTTTTTATTTTTGCACAGCATGGATAAGAGAATTAAGCAAATTGAAAAGGAAATTAAAGGGAGTAAGGCTTAACTATGAAAAATAAATATATGATCGGCGGCGCTATTATAGTTGCTTTCTTAGGCGTAATGATATACCTCTTTACTCAGACAAACGTACAGTATGAGGCCGATTTTGCCAAGATTCAGGCAAAACAAAAAACCTTTAAGGCTACTGGCACCTGGGTAAGAGAGAAAAATTATGAGGTTAATAAGGAAGACAGGACTTTTTCTTTCTATATGAAGGATCAGACGGGACGCGAAATGAAGGTCGTCCTGGCCGGCACAATGCCCAATAACTTCGAAAGCGCTCAGAGCGTCGTAGTTACAGGCAAATACAAGGACGGCTGCTTCTATGCAACTGACGTACTGACAAAATGCCCGTCCAAATACGAGGGTAAGCCGCAAGTAAGCTCCTCCGGTATGTAAGTTTAATAAAGTCTCATTCCGGGAGAAATAGACACTCATTCTCCCGGAACCCCTTTTCTCAACAATATCAATATGACAATAAGGATGTGAATAAATGATAGGCAGTATTTTTCTAACCCTGGCTCTGGTAGCCGGACTGGCTTCGACGATAATGTATTATCTTACATTCCGCGGACAGGAGAATACACTGAAAATTGCCAGGGTAAGCTATCATACCATGGCAATTTTAGTTATTGTGGCTGCAACCCTGCTCCTTCAGGCAATTCTTACTCACCAGTACCAGTATAAATATGTTTATGAGTACAGCGGAAGCGGGCTTTCAATAGGACTTTTAATTTCAACTTTTTATGCCGGGCAGGAAGGAAGCTTCTTCCTCTGGACACTCTTTACGGCTATCTTCGGCATAATACTCCAGCAGTACGCTTCAAAAAGAGGTGACCTGGAGCCACGCGTAATGAGCGTTTACACTCTTGCAACCTCATTCCTTCTTATGATGATCTCGCCAATGCTGAAAAACCCGTTCGCCTATATCTGGAGCGAACCTAATTTTATTCAGGCTGCAAATATTAACCCTGCAATCCTTAATATGCCTTTTATGCAGAACTTCTTCTTCCAGGACGCTCAGTCGGGACAGAGCTTTGTTAAGATGAGTTCTGAGCTCTATGCAACACTTCAGAAAAGCGGCATAGCAATAAACGATTTTATTATCCAGGGAAAAGGCTTAAACCCTCTGCTGCAGAACTTCTGGATGCAGATCCATCCGCCGGTGCTTTTTATGGGCTTTGCGCTTTCAACCGTTCCTTTTGCCTTTGCACTCTCGGCCCTGATGAAAAATGAATATAAGGAATGGATAAAACAGGCTTTCCCGTGGGTGCTCGCCGGATCGATGGTTCTGGGACTTGCAATTATGCTTGGCGGCTACTGGGCTTACGGCGTTTTAGGATGGGGCGGATACTGGGGCTGGGACCCGGTTGAAAACTCTAGCCTCGTTCCGTGGCTTGTTGGCGTTGCCTCCATACACACTATGCTCGTCCAGAGAAAAAGCCTTGCAAGAAACGACAGCGACGGAATAGGCGAGTTTGCCCGTACAAACCTGCTTTTATGCATACTGACATTTGTGCTCGTTCTCTATAGCACATTCTTAACAAGAAGCGGCATTTTAGGCGACGCTTCGGTGCATGCCTTTACAGACCCCGGAAAATCGGTCTATATCTTCCTGGTAATTTTAATACTCAGCTTTACGGTTCTGGGGCTTGGAATGATGCTCTACCGCTGGAAATTCTTAACCAAGCAGGTTGAGCCATACAAAAATCTCCTTAACCGCGAGCTCGCGCTTTTTACAGGTTCAATTGCCCTTATGGCCTCAGCCGTAATAGTAATTGTTGGCACATCGGCTCCATTGTTCAAAACTTCAGTTGAGACAAAGTTCTACAACGATATGAACCTGCCTATTGCCATTATAATCGGGCTCTTGAACGGTCTTAGCCTTCTTGTAAAGTGGAGATTTACAGAAGGTAAGGAAGTTTTCCAGAAGTCGGCCTTCTCGCTTATAGCCGCAGCTGTTCTTACAGCTTTAATGGCAATCTTTGGCGGCGTGCACGGCCTCATGATGATCATTCTGGCATTTGCCTCGGCATTTGCTCTTTTTGTCAATGCTGAAGTGGCCTATAAAATTATCCGCGGCAACAAGCTCATGCTTGGCGCCTATGTAGCCCACATAGGAATTGCTGTATTTCTTCTGGGCGTTGTGGGTTCTTCAGTTGCAAGCGAACAGAAAGCCCTGGAGCTTCCAAAAGGTGAGCCGAAGCAGGCATTTGGCTACACGCTGACATTTAAGGGTTACCACCCGATCGAAAACGGGCAGAAGTTTGGCTTTGACATTGAAGTGGCAAAGGGAAATAACAAAAGAGTCGTTTCACCCGTGATGTTCTTCAGCCAGTTCAACAATGGGCTAATGAAAGAGCCTGATATTATCTCAGAGCTTTCGAAAGATTTTTATGTCTCTCCAGTCGGCTTCGATGACGGTTCACAGCAGCAGCAGAAGGGAAGCCAGATATCCTTAAATAAGGGTGAGGCCACTCAGTTCGAAGGAGCAAAAATTACCTTCTCGGGCTTCAACTTCCCGAAAGACGCCATGAACACAATGATGAACGGAGGCGACTTCCAGATCGGTGCCAAAGTTGCAGTTGAGTATAACGGCAAGTCGGTGGAGGCTGAACCTTTAATGAAAGCCGTAAGCGGCCAGAAGGAATTTATTCCTGTGGAAGTTAAGGATGCAAACCTCAGGATTCAGATGGAAGGCATGGACGCCTCAGGCAAAGTTAATCTTGTAGTAACAAAGCTTGACGGTCAGGCACCAGCCGTAACAAGTCCGAAGGAAGTGCTTTCAATTGAAGCAAGCCTGAAGCCATTTATAAATCTTGTCTGGACGGGTGTTCTTGTAATGGTCATCGGTTTCATGGTATCCGTTGTAAGACGCTCCAAAGAATCCCTCGCATAAGATCATTCATATAAGTTAATAAAAAAAGAGCGCCTCTCTCAGGGCGCTTTTTTTATCTACTCAATTTCCGGAAAAATTATGCATCCTAAAATCTTTATTATGCTGCTTATATTTTAAATTAGTTATCATATATTTGTTTTACGAAAGTAGTGATTCGGGATGTTACAAAAGAATTATATTAAAATTCCTGAATGGATTCTTAAAGCAAAAGCATACTTTGGTTCCGGATTATCAAGATAAGTACCATAGGCAGATAAGAGATATTATTCTAGTCGTTCATTGGAAGTTAATCTTATTTAAAAAATAAAGAATTATGTCTATGCTCATAACTTTATCCGACAAAACAATTTCTTCAGAAATACATGAATATCTGTCGTACCTTTCAGATGCAAGAAATCCGATAGTATTTTCCCTTATCCTTTTGGCAGTAATTATCGTCTTTATTTATATTTCAATGCGGAATTCAGTCATTCCCAAACAAAAAAGAATGCAGCAGGAAAAAAATGCACTGCTGGCAAACAATTATCGCCTGATGGTAATATTTGCGGAACTTGATCCGGACCCTGTCATTAGGATAAACAGTTCAGGAGAAATTATTTTCACAAATCCGGCTGCAAAAAAAAGCGGGTTTGGTGAAATTTCTGGAAAATCGATCATCGATTTTATTCCCGCACTGAAAATTGATCCTGAAGATTTCATCAGGAACAATAAAGAATTAAGTTTCAACTTTTATTATTCGGACAGGTATTATTCTGCTCTCATAAAAGGTATTAGCTATCTTAAAATAGCACAGTTTTATCTGCACGATATAACTGAGTTAAAGGCAAGAGAGGATGAACAGAAAGAGTTTTCAAGAAATCTGCAGCAGAAGATTGAGGAAGAGAGAAAGAGGATAGCCAGGGAACTGCATGATGACATTGGGCAAAAGATGGGCCTGTTAAAGCTGAACCTTCAAAAAGATTTTATGACTGTAACGAGAAATGAAAATTCGCCTGAATTGCTGCGAAATTCCAGACTTATCGAGGATATTACCAGTGACTTAAGAACTATAGCCCATTCACTTGTGCCCAGCGCATTAGAAGCTGTCGGATTATATCCCGCAATCTTAAAACTGGTGGACGATGTTACGCAGCAGAGTTCAATAAAAGGAAATCTTGCCATTGATGAAGTGGATGAACGCCTGGACCTTAATCTTGAAATAAGTATATACAGGATTATCCAGGAGGCAATAAACAATATAGTTAAATATTCCAAAGCCGCAGAATTTAACATTGAGCTGAGAAAAAGGACTAAGAGTTTACAATTGATTATTTCGGATGATGGGGAAGGTTTTGATTTGAGGAAAAGTGGGAAAAATAAGGGAATGGGTATTAGAAATATGAGGGAAAGAGCGGAGATTCACGGGGGAACTTTCAGGATAATATCTTCGCCAATGGAGGGAACAGTAATAATTGTCAACTTTCCAATAGGAGAATAAACTTTTATGGACGATAAAAAGATCAGGATTTTCCTGGCAGATGACCATAGTCTCCTCAGGAACGGAATCGTAAGCCTGCTGGAAAATGTCCCTAATATTTACGTCGTAGGGGAGGCAGCCACCGGACGTGAGCTCGTGACCAAGTATTTTGAATCCAGGCCGGATGTAGTTATAACAGACATTTCTATGCCTGTCTTATCCGGGCTTGAAGCGGCAGTAAAAATACGGGCCAGAGATAAAAGCGCAAAAATTCTCTTTTTATCGGTTAATGATTCTGAAGAGTTTATTTATAAGGCAAACAAAATCGGTGCCTTGGGCTTGGTTAATAAAACTATTGCCAAAGGGGATCTGATTTTTGCAATAGAGACGGTCTTCAGTGGCCGTAAGTATTTTGGTGGGAATATCAGTGAAGCTAAATTGGCTCAGATCATGAGTAAGTATAATTTGAAAAAAGAGGTTAAAGCAGCTGAAAAGATAGAATTAAGTTATCAGGAAATAGAAACTCTTAAAATGATTTGCGAGGGCTATCAGAGCACTGAGATTGCTGATAAACTGTGCCTGAGTAAAAGGACAGTCGAAAAGCACAGGGCAAATGTAATGAAAAAATTCAATGTTAAGAATATAGCTCTGCTTATCAGATATATTTATGAGAATAATATACTTGATGAAAATTAATGCCAGCCATGGGTATTACTACTACCATTTTAAAGCACTGAAAAGCAGAGAATATTTCCAAAAGTAAGTTATTTGGCTTAAATTCCGGTTCCCCCCTTTATAATATTAATGACCATGCATTCGTTACCTTAAATACTCAGATTTGTTGCCCAAAATAAAATCTATTTATAGTTCAAAGGTGCTGGACATGAACAAAGCCAAATTCTTTCCTTTACTATCTTTCCTGATTTTCTTAGTTTTTAACACTAATTATTCTTTTGCTCAAACAACTGATGCGGGAAAAGTATTCTCAAAAATTGAGGCGGACAGACTATTTTGTCCTGTCAATTACTTAGATAAAATTCCGGTTTCTGTTCTAGAATCCCTGCTTGGCAAATGTGGGGATATTATGATGTTCAGCAAAGAGCAGAGCACTTCAACAAGTATTGAAAGCAGGGAGAGTGTTATGTCGGTTACTGATGGAGACTACACTATGGAGAAGTCTATTGTGTGTCCCCCTGATTGTCCGACAGATCCTCTTCCATAGATGCTGAGGCAATGAGTTTATCAAATATTTTATTACAAATTTCTGTTTTAATTTGGCTATTCCCGCCCCTGAAACAGTTTAGGGGCAGGTATTTTTTCTATTTTTTGTTCCTTGCGGTATCTGATCCCATAGCATTGCTTTTAGTTTCTTTTAAGCTTACTAACCTGCCTCTGTATGTGGTACTTGACCTTCTGTCTTTAATCTCATTGTGGAAACCCGAACTACTAAGTAAAAAGATCTCGTACTTGATTATTCCGGTAATGATCGTCTATTATATTGCCGGGATAACTCATTATACATTTATATTCTGCTTTTTAATTTTGCTGCATATAATAATCATTTACTTAATAATTAGAATAGCTGTTGCGGATATTATAGAAAAAAACCGGCTAAAATATTTCTATTTTGCAATCCTTCTTTATGAGTTAACTGTCATATTAAAGTTTGCCTTTCTTCTGGCAAATATTAAAACCGGACTAATCTTTTTCTATTCGACAACTGCATTTGAGACAATGCTGGCCCTGTTTTTCATCCTTGTAAACGAAAACACAAAATTAGCCTTCCGTATAAAGTAATGAATTAGAATATCCCCGGGCAGATGCCCGGTAAAACAGGTATATAAGGCATTCCCATCCTGGGATTTTGCCCAATTATTTTTCCTGAACATTAACGGTAGTATTATTACCCATACTTTTCACTGTTTTTCTTTCCATGATTTACATTTCGTGAAAAACATCATTCTGTAACCCCAGTAATAATAAGAATTTAGCGGAATATCCTTTTGCAGATAGAAAATATGGTATTATTACTACTGCGCTTTTTTATTCAGGTAAATATATTACGTCCCCAATAATAAAAATAGAATCTCAAAACTCTGAATCTACAAATCAAAAATTGTTCAGAGATTGAATGCTGTGAGTAAGAATAACGGAGCTTCAAATTGTTTGGCACTCAATTAATAAAATTTAATCCTTTTTAAAGTATTTTCATGGGACCAGGGTGAAGCTGACTGGAAGTGTTATTGTCTTCTCAAAGCCAAATGCCTGCAAACACAAAACCGGTATATCTATAATAATTCTTATGCGTATTATCTTAAAAATAATTGTGCTGCACCTTTTGTTCTGCGGCCTTTCGGTGTCACAGAGTCAATCTGGAAAGCTGCAAGGTTTTGTTGCCGACAGGAAAACATCCTTAAAACTGCCGGATGTAAATATTATAATTTCAGGCAGCGGGAAGGGTATTTCGACAAACCTGCGTGGATATTTTGAAATTGAGCTGCCCGGCGGCAATTATACCGTTCAGGCCAGGATGATGGGATATGAACCGGTTGAGAAGATGTGTACAATACTTCCGAATGAAAAGACGAGCCTGTTTTTTGAACTTGACCAGGCATCAATAAAGACCGAAGAGGTGTCCGTAATAAGCTCAAAATATGAGGACATTAAAAGCAAAGGATATGAACTGCAGCCCGGGGATCTCAAAAATATTCCTCAGTTCGGTGAAGCCGACCCTTTCCGGGCCTTGTTTGCCCTGCCGGGAGTAACCTCAATAAACGATATCAGCAATCAGCTTTATGTAAGAGGCGGAAATTTTGATGAGACAATGGTCTCGCTTGACGGGGTTCCTGTATATAATACCTACCATCTTGGCGGAATTTTCTCCAGTATTAACAGCGACATTATCAGCAAAGAGAAGATCTATCTTTCAAATTATCCCTTATCTGCCGGAGGAAGTTTATCCGGCATTCTTGATCTTACAACCAAAACAGGCAGAAGCGATGAATACAGAACGTCTGCCTCCATTGGCTTAATATCCTCCAGGGCCTGCGTGGAAGGCCCTTTGATAAAAGGAACCTTTACCGCAGCAGCAAGAAGGACATACCTTGATGCACTTAATCTTATTTCAAACCGCGCGATACCTTATTATTTTTATGATGGTTATACCAAATATTCGCTTCCTATCAATGGAAAAAACCTTTTCAGCGCCAGTGCTTTTTATTCGAAAGACGTTTTGCTGCTTGGTTTTAACTCGAAAAATGAAAATGTGTCGCCTTACTGGGGAAATCTGCTGTTGAATACGCAGTGGACACACCTTTTAAGCGGCACGGGTTCAATTAACGTAAAACTATTCCTGAGTAATTTTTTTATGGGGAGCAAAAATGAAAACAGTGCGGTCTTTTTCGACAATCTGATTTCCGATCTGACACTGAAAACAGACTATGAGCTCAATGAAAAAGAGCATGAATTTAAGGCCGGAGCTGAATATAAGGTCCAAAAACTAAGTTATGCCTGGAATATAGGATCTTCAGGTCTGAGGGACTATATCAATCCTCCCGAGGAAGCATTCTTTGACTACGCTCCAAATCCATTTAAGTATAATGCCTCGGAAAACACCATTAACTTTTATGCAACTGATGAGATAAAGATTAAAGAAAACTTCCTTCTCAGGCTCGGCCTTAGAGGAAGCTATCTCGGGAAAATGGATCACTTCTTCCCTTCTTTTTCTGCAGGAACTGACTATAAGCTCTCCGGAAAGTTGACACTTAGCATTAACTACGGCAGATATTACCAGTTTCTTTATACAATAAAGGATAACAGGCCTGAGAGCATCTATGCACCCTTTGCTGTTTACTTCCTCTCAGATTCAAAAAACAGTACTTCCAGCTCTGACCATTATTCGGCAGGGATAAATATTACAGGCATGCCCTTAGAGACAGAACTTGATATAGAGGCATATTATAAATCGAGGGCTAACCTGGCCTCATCATACAACGACTATCCAAGGTACAGATTCGAAAAAGGGTATGCCTCCGGAATGGATTTACTTCTTAAAAAGGAAAAAGGAACTCTTAGCGGATGGATAGGATATTCTTTCGGCAGATCTGTAAAGAATGGCGATGAATACAGCTATTACGCAAATTACGACAGAAGGCACACCGTAAAGATACTACTAAACTGCCAGCTGTCTGAAAAGTGGAAATTAAGCGCTTTCTGGACATACGCCTGGGGAACCCCTTATACGGATATAATCGGGAAGTACCTGGGAGGATATGATGAAAGGATAGGCATATCCGACAGTTATATAAATAGTTGGGGAAGTCCTATTGTATGGCGGCCTATCGACGGGCCAAAGAATCAAATGAGAACAGAAGACCACCACAGGCTGGATCTTGGCATTACAGGTTCATTCATATGGGGCGGTTTCCTTGTAAGCCCTTATCTCCAGGTGCTGAATGCATACAATAACCCGAACTATGTTGTTGTCAGCCCAAATTTGCAGGAAGGCGGAAGCAGTGACACGGTAAAGTTTCAGAACTCGTTTATAATACCAACATTAGGGGTAGGAATTGAATTTTAGAGGAATTTTAGCCGTTGCATTTCTGACAGCATCACTTTTGATCTTCGGTTGTGAGTCGCCCATTGAGCAGGCGGCGGAGCCAGAAAAGATGAGCATAACGGGACTTTTAAGGGCCGGGTCAGATGAGCCCCAGATAATCAGTGTATTCAAGACCTCCCAGCTTGGCGACGAAAACCTGAAGGATAATTTTGTTTCAAATGCGGTGGTTTATCTGACCGATTCACTTGGATACTCATCGCGGTATGTGCTGACTGATAATGTAAGCTACGGGAAAGGATATAAGAATCCTGGCAAAACAGATTTTGCTCCCGGAAGAAAGTATTATCTGAATGTGGAAACTCCCTTTGGCAAGGCACAGGGTGAAACGTGTTTTCCGGGTGATTTTGAAATTACAAGCCACAAAAACTCAGATACAATTATGGTTCCGGAAAATCAGCTCGTAAATCTTGAACTTAGATGGACAAAAAGTGAGGGCTCCTGCGGATATTATGTAAATGTGAGCAGTATTCTGATAGTAGAAAGCAGCGATGGGAGCTCACGGAATAACTACGGGGGAGGTAACATTTTTACAACTGAGGATAACCGCCTGAGCATACCTGTTTATAAAAGCGCATACGGAAAGGGAAGGATTATCAAAAGCGAAGAACTGATAACAATAACAGCATACGATAAAAACTTCAGGGCACATCACTACGAATCAAATAACAGTGCCGGAGTAAAAGGAGCTTACGGCTATTTTGCTTCAGCTGTCTGTAAAACCATAAAATTAATTATTAAATAATAATTAAATGGCATGGATAAAATATACTTTTGAGCTAATGCCTGCTTGTAATGGTCATCGGTTTCATGGTATCCGTTGTAAGATGCTCCAAAGAATCCCTCGCATAAGATCATTCATATAAGTTAATAAAAAAAGAGCGCCTCAAAAGGCGCTCTTTTTTTTCTCATTTCCCCACTCTGAATTTATGCGTCAATTAAAATTTGGAAAATTGACGAAAATAAAGCGTTTATAAATACGCATTCATAGAGTCCACCTCTGGTGGACGAAACCTTAATAGCCCGGGGTGCGAAGCCCGCCTCGGCGGGCGCCAAACCCCGGGGAAGAAAAGGCGCCAAACCCCGGGGCAAGAAGAATCCCCAACACACCACAGAGCTCCGTCAGGAGCGACACCTAAAACGCCAGAAAATCGGGTATGTTTCAAATATAAAATGATAACAAACCTAATTTGATGAATTATCTTCCTCCTCTGAAATCCACGTGAATAGGTATTTTTCATCATATTCCACACCAAAATCCTCGAGGATCTTAATGTATTCATCCCTGAAGGATTTATGCCTGTGGTGCTCCTCCTGATTAAGAATATATCTTACTACATCTTTAATCTGGCTTTTGGAGTATGAGAATGCCCCATATCCTGTCTGCCATGAGAAAAGCTCGCAATTAAACCTGTTCTTAATGTATCCTGAGGAACATGCCTTAATATCCCTGACCAGATCTGAAATTGACGATTCCGGATTAAGGGATATAAATATATGCATATGATCCGGCATGGCCTTTATGGCCATCACCTTTGAGCCCTTATTCTTTACGATTCCAGTAATGTATTTCTCCAGATGATCTGAGAAAGAAGGTTTTATCATGTACTGCCTTAGCTTTACTGCAAATACAAGGTGGATGTAGATCTGCTTGTATGTATCAGACATATCTAGCTCCTTAGTTTAATGATTATTTTTAGGTATGAATCAATTTAATCCTGTCATATTTTCAGCCTTGTGAACCCGGACACAATTTCACCTCTAAGGTTAATTTAGGTGACATTCCCTTCTGGCAACTGACCCTAAGGGAGCTCCGGTAAATTGTTGAATTCCGGTCCATAGCTGCTGATGTGTCGCTCCTGTCGGAGCTCTGGGGGATGGGGGAATGCTATTCTATTCCCGGGGTTTGGCGCCCGCCGAGGCGGGCTTCGCACCCCGGGCTACTGAGGTTTCGTCCTTCGGAGAAGGACTCTTTCACTGCGTAATTCTAAATGCTCACATTTCATTGGCTATAAGGCTTTATCGTATGATGATTCTGAGGGATCGCTCTAAAGTTTTACAGCCGGAATTCTGCCTGCCGCGGGAGTTGATATTTTTTCTGATCATTACATCATTTAACTTCAAACCATTTCCTCTAATCCCGTCAGTACACATCCTTATTTCACCAGAAGAATCTTCTGAACCTTTACCAGGCTGCCAGAGCTCATCCGGCAGATATACATCCCCGAAGGTAAATTCCGTCCGTCGAATTGAACTTTATACTGCCCGGCTTCCTGAACCTTGTCTACCAGTGTCGTCACCTCTCGCCCCAGCACGTCGTAGATCCTGACTTCAATGTGTGAGCGCTGGGGTAGCCCATAGCTGATTATTGTTGAAGCGTTAAACGGGTTGGGGAAGTTATTGTAAAGAACGTAGTCCGCTGTCGGAATGCGGAGCGTATAGTCCTCCTCGTCAGAAATCTTATAACGGTAGTCACCAACTGCAAATGCCGGCGCCAGAATCCACTCAACTTTCTGTTTGGATAAAGACCGGGTTACTATCTTCATATCAATTAAAGTGGAGTCGGTTTCTAAAAATTTCCCGATATCTGCTATATTGGTAACAGTCAGATTATCACTGAAGATCCTTTTTCCTATTTTAACCTGCTCCCATTCCTGTGTGCCGTTTTTCTTAAGGAAGAGTCTTGTCCAATTGGTATCTATTTTATTCTTAAAATTCTCATCAATTGATACAACACTAAAGGAAATTTTCCCCTTGCTTCCTGCTTTCAGAATCCCTGATGGTGTGCCGTTAGGATTCAGGATCTGTTGTGATACAAGATGCGGCAGCTCTCCGATATTTTCTACAGAATTTATTTCAGCATAGTAGCGGCCTTTGCCTTTTACACCTGCAACCGTAAAATTATTTGTAAGCAGTTCTAATTTGAACTTGCCTTGCGGAAATTGTATGGCAGAGAGAGGTCCCTGCGAAATTATATTGCCGTTTTCATCATAAGACTTATATGTTGTGTAACTTTCGTCACCATCCCTGAGCTCATTCATCCTGCCGTATATGGAAACCTGGGGGCATAACTGGATGCTGGATCCCATGAGCGCCAGTCCATAGTAAAAATCGGCATAAACCGGACCTTCACCAAATCTGATTGCCTCATCAGGATCTGTTATGAATGGAGCCGGCGTGTAGTAGCCCATTGGTGTAACCCCAACGGCACCGTACCGGGCCAGGAGGCTTCCGCTCGTCCAGTTAGGGACTCCGTTTTCTTTTAAGGACTGAATAATTGCCGAGTGTGCAAAGCTGTTATCCGTTTCAGGAGTGATATAGAGAACCCCCTTCCATTTAGGGTCTTTAATTCTGCTTGATGGATCATAAATAACGATTTTGTTCGAAGGGGCAATGAAACAATTGCTGATTGAGGCTTCCGATCCTTCCGGCTGATTTATTGTAATGTCTCTCTTAAGAAAACCTGAAGGGGAGTTCGTAAAGTTGACATCCCCGTTTATATTGCCGGAGAGCGGGAAGCGGAGAATTCTTACGGCGTTATCCATGGAAGGGTCGAACTGAAACTGCCCCGCACTTATTGCAGTAAAAAAAGTTGTATTGGAAACTTTCAGCACATAACCGGAAGAAAATGAATAATAAAGCCCTTGCCTTGCGTTTGAGAAAACTCCGTAATTTGGAAACGAAAAAAAGAAGTTATTCCGCGAGTTGGGAAGGCTGCTGAATTTTCTGCCCGATTCATCCACCCCGTTGAAGCTTATGGAATTGCCGGCAGCCCCTGGTCCCACAGAAATGCTCCTGAAACCCCCTACGCTGAAGGGCTTGTCAACAAAGTACAGGGCGGGCATTCCGTTTTCTGTGTCTGAAAATATAGAGATCAGTGAATAGCTCCCTTTAGGAAGAAGAAGCTCAGCCTGGTTGAGATCATTTGATGTCCACTCATTTTCAAGTGTACGATAGTCCAGGGTTCCATAGATGAATGAGAAAAAAGGAGGTTTTTCAAAATTCACCTGAACGAAAGGACCCCTTACAAACGCCCACGGCAGGGCAAGTGTGTCTGAAGTTCCCCGTATATTGACTTTCCCGCCATATGAGTAAGACTCCATGTACATATGTTCAATGGACTTGTTGTCCACCGTGAGCGTAAAGACTACTTTGCCAGACTCCCCGGGCTGAAGCAGGAGCACGTTACGGTCCGATTCAAGTACTATGCCCGACATAAGCCCATCTATGGTGATGTTATAACTCTGAACGAATGAAGACTCATTGAGTATTGAAATGGTGTCTTTTCTTATCCACGTATTGCTGTTCATGCTGTCTATGCCGAAGCTTAATCCGGAAGGAAATGCAAATGACTTCACATCCATCGCCCTGGGTGCATTTACCAGTCCCGCCCCGTAGCTCATAGGGCACAGGTTATAATCCCTTGCCGTAGTCATTATGGCCGACTTTATCATTTCGGGCGTCCAGTCCCTGTGCATGTGTTTAAGAAGGGCGCAGACGCCTGCCACCATCGGGCTTGCCATGGAAGTACCCTCGAAAGTCCTGTAGTCCCCGTTAAGAAAGCAGGAGCGGATGCCGACGCCGGGGGCAAGGATTTCGGGCTTAATGGCAAAAAGTCTTTTTGTTGGCCCTTTTGAACTGAAGTAGGCCAGCCTGGTTGATTTCTCGGTTGCACCAACGGTAATTGCGAGCTCTGAGGATCCGGGACTTGATATGCGGTAAGCCTGGCCGCTGTTGCCGGCTGAGATGCAGAACGTAACGCCTAGCTTTACGGCGTTATTTACAGCCTGGCACAGTGGATCAAAAGGGTTGCCCGCTTCATCACCCATGCTCATATTTACAACGTCCAGCATGTCTTCGGTGTTGTTGTCCTCATTCGGGTCAATTGTTCTTTCCACGGCCGCAATGCAGTCCGACTCAAATCCCTCTCCGTCTTTGTTTAAGGTCTTATAAGCCACAAGAAGAGCTTTTGGAGCAACACCCTTAATTTCGCTGCCATTGGCCGCGGCAATGCCCGCAACATGAGTCCCATGGCCGTGGTCATCCATAGGGTTATTGTCCCTGTTTACAAAGTCATATCCGCCAATAACCTTAAAGCCCTTTCCAAATCCGCCTCCCAAGGCAGGGTGCAGGTAGTCAATCCCCGTATCAATGATCCCTATAACTACGCTGTCGCCCTCATCATTAAATTTACTCCATACCAAATCAGCACCAATAAGCTTTACGCTTTCCTGCAGGTTAACCTTGAGAATTTTATCCAAGTGTACTTTTCTGACATAGGGGAGTGAAGAGATCATAGAGACCATTGCTCTTGGAAC
>JBLMYS010000249.1:0-5608 GCA_050258415.1 Acidobacteriota bacterium
TCCTTAGGGATTTTGAAGCGGAAGGTATAGCGGTTATTCTCCGGGATGCTCACAAAATCGCGGTACATGGCCGAAAGATAGTCCACGAAATAAGTTTTACCGTTACCCGGTTCGCCGGCCAAAACGAAAGCCATTTCCTTGCTTTCGCCGTCCTCGGCGGCGTCTTTAATAAAGGCGACGAATTTATTCAGGACGTCGAACATACCTATAATATGTTTTTTGCCCGTTCTGAATTTCATAAAGTCGTATGTATTTTTTCCATTAACAACAATGGGCTGGATATGTTTAGGATCATCAAACAGCATTCTGGCAATAGATTCAAAAACGTTTTCAAACCTATGCTGCCCCTTCTTTAATTCCTCCAAGTACAAATCCAGGCTTTGAACATGTGCCCGCATTATAATTCTCCAATTCTTT
Organism: Acidobacteriota bacterium; assembly: GCA_050258415.1. Lineage (GTDB taxonomy): Bacteria > Bacteroidota > Ignavibacteria > Ignavibacteriales > SURF-24 > JAAXKN01. Next base: position 418 of record JBLMYS010000249.1, read on the forward strand.
AGTTAAACACTATCTACTGCTAAATTCCTGCTGATAAACTTTTTTGTTAATATTCGGATTAATTGTCCTAAAGTTTATAGGCATTTTAGTCCATAATTTCGTCCACTTTTTTGGTTCTTCCAGGCTGAGATATTGAGGGCAAAGTACAACTGGCAGAGTCTGAAGGCTGGCGGCAGAAAAAAGGCTAAAACCGGCGGAATTTCAAAACAATTCAAATTCTAAACATTAATATTTCAAGCTGCAAACATACTGCCAGAAATGAATTATGTTTCATTTTTACGGTATGGGGGCCGTTTTTTGCCCTACAAACAGGTATCCGCTAAAGCGGATAGGAAATGTTTCCCAAATCATCAATATGCATCAAAATACCGCGTTAGCGGTTATATATTTGTAGAAAATGAATCCAAAATCAATTTTGAACCCGCTGCGGCGGGTTCCATTGGGTTAATCACTAAAAAATACCCCGGATTAATTACTAAAAATACCCAGGGTTAGGTATATAAAATCACCTTTTGATGCCGAATATTTTATTATGGAACAACTTCATTCAGGCAAAAAACTTAGAATCCTGAGCACTCTCTTTTTTAACAACTTTAACAGGCTCCCTCCCCTCAAGCAGCCTATAAAAAACGAATAAATATACCTCTTCATCTTCTTTGAAAAAAGCAATCAGACACAGGAGTCAGAAATGGACGAAGCAAGCAATCAGCAGATAAAACAGTACCTGACATTCAGGCTTGGTGAGGAAACCTTTGCAGTGGATGTTTCCGAAGTCAAGGAGATTATAGATGATGTCAAACTAACAAAAATTCCGCAGACGCCGGAATATTTCAGCGGTGTAATAAACCTCAGGGGTAGTGTTCTTCCGGTAATTAATCTGAGGACAAAGTTCGGAATGCCGTTTACCGAAGTAACAAAGGATACCTGCATTGTAGTAATGGAAGCAAAAATTGAAGGCGCATCCGTTGCTCTTGGTACACTTGTAGATTCGGTGCTCGAGGTATTTGAACTTGAAGAGAAGGAAATTGAGCCCGCTCCCAAATTAGGTTCAAAACTGAACGTGGATTTTATAAAGGGAATAGGTAAAAGGGACCAGAAGTTTATGATAATTCTGGACATAAATAAAGTATTTTCTTCAGAGGAATTATTACTTCTTAGCCAGTCAAATGAAACAACAATGTAAAAACGATTAATGCAAGGAGGATAAATTTATGAATTGGTTTAAAAACCTGAGAATAAGTGTGAAACTTATTTCATCATTCGCAGCAGTAGCGGCAATTACTGCGCTTGTAGGGTTCGTGGGCCTTAACAATATGGGCACAATCAATAATATGCTGAATACTTTGTACACTGATCATCTTCTTGGACTAAGCTACAGCAAAGAAGCCAACATCAACCTGATTTACTATGACAGGGCTCTTAGAAACTATGCCCTCTCGAAGACGCAGGAAGAAAGGGATCAGCGCATTACCAATATGAAAAACTATGAGCAGCGTTACCGTGAGAATATGCAGAAGGTTTGGGAGGCACTGAATACAGAGGAGACGAGAGCAATCCACAGAAAGATTATGGCGGGTTTTGAAGAATATATGCAATCGTCGAAGGAACTGATAAGCGTCATCAATGCCAACGGGTTTTCAAACATCTCGGATAATGTTGTAAAGGCAATTGCCAAATCACGCCAGGATGCAGATGCAGTGGATGTTGTTATGGACCAGATCACTTCAATAAAAGAGAAAAGAGGACAGGAAGCCTATAACGCCAGCGATGAAATATACAATAGCAGCAGGACATTTTTACTCGTGTTAATTGTTATAAGCGTAGCTGCCGGTGTGGGCCTGGGTATGTTCATTTCAAGGATTATCAGCAGACCTATAAAGCAGCTTTCGGATGCGGCAGATAAACTTTCAGCCGGAGATATTGACGTTAATATTGAAGCAACGACAAAAGATGAAATTGGAATTCTGATGAATTCATTTAAGAAAATGATTGAAAACACAAAAGAACAGGTTGAGGCAGTAGATGAGGTCAGCCGCGGTAATCTTACCATAAAAGTAAAGGAAAAATCGGATAAAGACCGCCTGATGATCGCAATAAAAGAGATGATTACAAAGCTAACGGAAGTAGTAGTAAATGTAAAATCGGCATCGGATAACGTTGCCAGCGGAAGCCAGCAGATGTCAAGCGGAAGCGAACAGCTTTCTCAGGGCGCCACAGAACAGGCCGCTTCAGCTGAGGAAGCATCGAGCTCCATGGAGGAAATGACAAGCAATATAAAACAAAATGCCGAAAACGCCCTGCAGACAGAGAAAATTGCACTAAAGAGCGCCGAGGACGCAAAGGAAGGCGGTACGGCTGTTGAAGAGACCGTAAGGGCAATGAAGGAAATAGCCAGCAAGATATCGATTATTGAAGAAATTGCAAGACAAACCAACCTTCTGGCACTTAATGCCGCAATTGAGGCTGCACGTGCAGGAGAACACGGCAAGGGATTTGCCGTTGTTGCAAGCGAGGTAAGGAAGCTTGCCGAACGCAGCCAGGTTGCAGCAGGCGAGATCAGCCAGCTTTCAAATGCAAGCGTACAGATAGCTGAAGAAGCCGGAAATATGCTAAAGAAGATAGTGCCCGACATTCGGAAGACCAGTGAGCTCGTCCAGGAGATCAGCGCGGCTTCAAATGAACAGAACACCGGAGCCGAGCAGATAAACAGTGCAATCCAGCAGCTGAATCAAATCATTCAGCAGAATGCATCGGCAAGCGAGGAAATGGCCGCCACGGCCGAAGAGCTTTCCAGCCAGGCTGAGCAGCTGCTCGACACAGTGGCTTTCTTCAAAGTTGATTCCGGTTCCAACGGAAAGCGCCAGACCGTAAGGCGCCAGGTGCCGCAGATGGGAAATCAGTTCCATGCGGCCGGCACGGGAAATAAATCAAAGGTTCCTCAGTTTGCCCAGAATAAATCGGCCAAAAGCAGTGGGGTTATTTTAGATATGGATCAGGGAAACCTGGACGATGAATTCGAGAGGTTTTAAGAACTCTTTGTGAAAAATAACCTGTAAAAAGATGGACCAATTCCCTGAAAAAGAGGTGAATTGGTCCATTTTTTATGTACTTATCTCCATATGCTTTCCCGGACAATTAACTTGTCCCTCCTACCGGATAACTTTTTGTATTTCAGGGGTAATAATCGTTATATTATATTAATATAGGCTATAGCCCGACCCCGCTCAAAGAAAAGTCCAGCGGGGGAATAACAAAATATATTTTATCATTTATGTCCTTTGGAAAGACCGTAAGATATGAATACTCAGACATTAGTAAGACCTATGGAGATACTGCTGGTTGAAGACAATAACGGCGATATACTTTTAATACAGGAGGCTCTGGAGGAAGGAAAGCTCAACAGTAATTTAAGCGTGGCAAAAAACGGGATGGACGCCATTGAATTCTTGCATCGCAGGGGAATCTATAAGGACGCCCCCACGCCCGATCTGATTCTTCTGGATATGAATCTTCCAAAGAAGAACGGCAAGGAAGTCCTGGCCGAAATAAAAGCCGACGAAAACCTTAAGGTTATTCCCGTTGTAATTCTTACTTCCTCACAGGCCGAGCAGGATATTATAGCAAGCTATAAGCTGAACGCCAACTGTTATATTACCAAGCCCGTGGATTTTGAAAAGTTCATTACTGTAATTAATTCAATAGAGAATTTCTGGTTTTCAATAGTAAAGCTTCCTACTCAGGGGAAATAATGACAACTGAATCAATAAGGCTTCTTGTTATAGAGGATAATCCGGGAGATGCCGCTTTAATTGAGGATATGATAGGGGACATCTCTGAAATAAAAATTGAAATGGTGCACGTAACACGCCTTTCGGCGGGCCTGGAGGCTCTGGAGAATTACAGCATGGACGCGGTGCTTCTGGACCTGGGGCTGCCGGACAGCTTTGGCATAGGCACGCTCCATAAGATACAGGCCCAAAGCTCCGGCGTTCCCGTTGTAGTTATGACGGGACTGAATGACAAGCAGGTGGCGGTGCAGGCAATAAAAGGAGGCGCACAGGATTATCTTGTAAAAGGAAGAATAGATTCTGAGCTCCTGGAGCACTCGCTCCGTTATGCAATTGAAAGAAAACGCATTGAAGAAGCCCTTATTGAAAGCCAGTCGGAGCTCAGGAAAAGCAAGGAGGAGATTGAGAAAAACGCGGTTGAGCTGGCGGCGCTGAACAGGAACCTTGAGGAAGTAAATGCGAGTAAGGACAAGTTTTTCTCAATTTTAGCGCACGATTTAAGAAGTCCGTTTTCGGCGCTTCTTGGCTTTACGGAGTATTTAAGCCATAACATTGATGAGCTTTCAAAAGATGAAATAAAAGATTTTTCTTACCGCGTGCATACGTCACTTAAAAGGATATACCGCCTTGTGGATAATCTTCTGCAGTGGTCGACGCTGCAGTCGGGCAGAATGAAATTTTCGCCCGTTAATTTCTGCCTTAACATTTTAATTAAGGAAGTGCTGGACATATACCAGGTTAACGCGGCAAGGAAAAGGATTAATCTGAATTTTGAATATGACAGTGATTACGACGTATTTGCAGACAAGAACATGACAGACACAGTTGTACGCAATCTACTCTCCAACGCATTGAAGTTCACGCATCCCGACGGGCGTGTAACGATAAGAGTGCATGATGATTCAGAGGCAGTTATTGTTTCGGTAAGCGATACCGGGACGGGGATGTCGAAAGAGGACATGGAAAGGTTATTCAGGATAGAAGAGAGTGTTGCAAAGCCTGGAACGGACAAAGAGAAGGGGACTGGTCTGGGATTAATTCTTGTAAAAGATTTTGTTGAGCGAAATGGCGGCAAAATCTGGGTAGAAAGCGAGCCCGGGCAGGGGAGCACATTCAAATTCACATTAAAGAAAAAGGCCCACTAAGGGCCTTTTTTGTAATATATTGCCATTCTAACAGCACCGCGGCCGCGGTGCCCTGTCGATAGCCCCCGGGCGCAGCCCGGCGGGGGGAGGGCGAAAAAAATCCCATTGCGCCGCGGTCAGCCGCGCCATGTCAGGATGTAAATTCAACCATAAATTTGTGACGCGTTTCATGGTACGATAAAGCTCTTCCGGCTATCTTTTCTTCAAACCATATCCGTCAAAATCCAAAGGAATATCACAATGCCTGACATATTCCGC
>JBLMYS010000250.1:0-12835 GCA_050258415.1 Acidobacteriota bacterium
TAAGGCTGAAGATTCCGAAGTCGAACTTCATTGAGTCCGGGCGGTTCCAGTTGCCATCGAAATGGTGCACGGGGGTATTAGCCATATTATCGATATTGATGCCGCGGGAATCTTTGCTGTAGTTATAGATTTTAATTTTCGCCATTGAATCCCAGTGCTGGTAAATGACAGGGGCTCTTTCTTTCCTTGGGGGATTAAGGAGCGTGTGGGAGTAGCTGATCAAAACAAGCATCAAAGTTAAAGGTACAAGGTTGAAATACCGGTACCATTTTTCGAAAGAAAGAAAAGACGCAATAATAAGGGGCAGGCAGATTAAAAATGAAGCCCACGGGGTGCTGAATATATTCATGAGCACAATTGCCAGGAGTGCGCCCAAGCCCGCTCCAATAAGGTCGGCCATATAAAGTCTCGGCATGTCGCTATAGTTATCCCTGAAGAGTTTTGCCAGTGCAATACCTCCGAAGAAGAAGGAAGAGCTCAGGAGAATAACGGTCAGAACGAACTTCCAGACCATTTCAGCCGAAGTGAAGAGGCGGGAGAAATCGAGTTTAAGGCCAAGGACCACAGAAGGTCCCACGAGAGCCAGAACTGAAGTCAGGAGCAGAAGCAATCCTGCTGCATTCCTGCCATTGAAGACTTTTTCAAAGAGCCGGAGAGCAAGGGCCCCCAGGCCAAGGCCTAGAATGGAGAGAGACAGAATCAGGAATGCGAACGTGTAATAAAATTCCGCTGAAAATATTCTCGTCCAGACTATTTCCAGTGATATGAGTGAAACAGACATTAGGGCAATAACATAGAATTTTGAGTTTTTCATGTTTCCTCTTTTGGTTTATGCAGAATACCGATCTTTATACCTGAATAGACGATTTGGGATGAGCCCGGGTTTCAAAATAGTGTTGAATGGGCATAAACATAGTTATGCGGCCCGAATAGGCGGTTGAGCGGCCGAAGCAAATCCGGCCGGATGTTGATTTTAACGTGTCTGCATATTAGTTTTCCAGATAAGATTATCCAGTTATCCTGGAGAAAAATGACATATTAACCTTCAAGCATGGAGTTCAGGATGAAAAAATCCATTTGGCGCCTTGCCTCCTTTTTTGCAGCCGTAGTTATTTCAGCTTCTTTTGCCTTTACGGGATGCAGCAAGAAAGATTCTTCATCGGTTAACCCTGAGGAACAGCAGCAGAAGAGTGAATCAGGGACGCTCCTTTATGAGGGAGTTCTTGACGGGATTCACCAATTTGATTTTGCAACAAAAACAGACCTGAAGCTGATGGAGGGGACTTTCCCGAGCCGCCTGCCAGATGGAAGAATAATCTTTGTTTACGGGTCCGGAGACATTGTAATTTCAAGTCCCGACGGGTCAAAGCAGACCACATTATTTCAAAGCAGTGCAATGCTACTTTGCCCGCAGGTTTCAAAAGACGGGAATTATGTGGCTTTTTCAAACATCAACACTGCAGCGGGTATAATAGTAGGGACCTACATTTATAAGACAGACGGTACAAAGGTTGCGGAATTCAAGGGAGTTTTCCACCCCGCGTGGACTCCTGACGGAAGGCTTATCATGTCAGGCTCATATAATTCGGTCTTCAAGCCACAGACGCCGTATGCAGAGGGCTTATATATCACAGACAAGCAGTTTACGAGTACTGTCAGGATAGATCCCAGCTATAAGGAGCCCTTAATGCCTTCAGTAAGTCCCGACGGTAAAAAGGTAGCCTTTGTACTAAACGGGCATATATGGAAGATGAACCTGGACGGCACCGATGCTAGTCAGATTACGAAGGGGGATTCCGATGAGAAGTATCCATCCTGGTCACCTGACGGCAAATATATAGCTTTTAACGGTTTTGTCTCTGGTTCCTTAATTGGCATCGTTCCTTCCGACGGGACTTCAGAGGTAAACAGCAGCGCGAAGTGCTGGGTCTATTCAAAGAAGAACGAGGGGCTTAATTCCGAAAGCCAGATATTGTGGTATTAGTTCAAAGTTTTAATTCTGCAGGAATTATTTTTTAATTCCTGCAGAGAAAGAATTACAGAACGTTTATTACTCTTTTCAGATAACAAGCAGTCTTATTACTATTGCAAAGGACAGGGCAAACGACATATAGAACATATGGCTTCTGATTTCCTCTTTGAATGAAACCACCAGTTTATACCAGAGATAAATTACCAGTGCCTCCAGAATAAACACCTTAAATCCCTGATTGATATGCGAAGGGATAAGATAGTCGACAAAGAAGGTCAGGAGGATGAATATTAGGAGCGCATAGTCCATATCGCTCACCTTGAACTTCTTCAGAGGGAAGACCGTGCCGTCGGCGATAAGGAATATCATAATAATAAAAGTAAGTATGTAGTAGCTCATTTCGGAGATAAAGTTCAGGGCGGCACTGCCTTCAAATACTACGCTTTGGAGCGTATGGTTAAGGCTTGTAATTGTAAAGAATGCCGCTATGTTCATGAAGATAAAGATATCATCGACGCCTTTATAGATATTTTTATTTCTGGTGGCAATAAGGAAGAAGGCAACTCCGGTAATCAGGAGCCCCCAGAGTATGTTGTTTTCCACTGAGTTATGGTTGGGTATCGAGAGAATTAAAATCAGAAGAAGAGCAAGAGAAGTCAGGTATATAAATGATTTCTGAATGATATCAATGTTTCTGTTCCAGATGCCGGCCCAGAATTTTCTTTTATAAATATCCCTTCTGTACTTACTCAAGAAAGGCACTATTGGCTCTGCAAAGAGCAAGAGAACAACAAAGAATACAAACATCATCAAGGGCAGAGTGTGAGGGCTTGTAAGGTAGTAGATTGCAATGAGGGCAAAGATTACAGCATAGGCACCGATAATAGCAACTGTAAGCCTTTGAGAGCCTGTAGCCTCAAGTAAAAGATGATGCAGGTGCGTTTTATCGGGCAGAAAAGGGCTCTTCCTTCTGAGCACTCTTCCGGCAATAACCCTGATGGCGTCTGTCAGAGGGACCGCAAGCAGGATTGCAGGGAACGTCAAATCGAGCACTCCTTTATTCATTTTAACGGAGATGAAAAGAGAGGATGTTATCAGGAAAAAGCCCAGTATTAGTGAGCCTGTATCTCCAAGAAAGATCTTTGCCGGGAAGTGATTATATTTAAGGAATCCGAAGAGGCTGCCAATGAGGCTTACGGTTAAGAGTATAAGAATATCACAGCCGTAGAAAACCGACAGGCTCAGGATGACCGAAAAAGCCAGGATTGAAAAGCCGCTTACCAGTCCATCTATACCATCCATAAAATTAATAGCGTTGATGCCGCCAACAATAAAGGCTATCAAAATGAGATAATCCAGCGGGTGCGGAATTACAACGTCAAAGTATATAAATTCGGCATATTGCTGATTAAGGTAGATCAGTACAAGCAGGCAGGCAAGGAGCTGTCCCCAGATCTTAACCATATAGCTGAGTCCGAGAATATCATCAAAGAAACCGATCATTAAGATAACGTTTGCAGCCACCATTAAAAGTCTGACTGAGTCGAGTTCATCTGAAAGTAAGACCACCGTAAGGGCGGCCGAGAGATAAATGAGCAGTCCTCCCATACGGGGTATAATTGCCGTATGGATTCTCCTGTTGCCGGGGAGATCCACGACTTTGATTTTGGTTAAATACCGTATCAGAAAAGGAGTAGCAGAAACAGTAAAAATCAAACTTATTATAAAAATTAATAAGAGATTCATTTTGCCCCAGCCTCTGTTATCATTCTAAGCAATCCTAAAACACACGTTCAGATCAATGTCTTATCAAATCATTAGGTCATAAACACATCGTTTCAGCCCTGAGCCATGGAAACCGGAAAATGAGACCAGAGCGCATTGTAGGCGGAGTACATTTTATTTTAAGGAAGAAAGAGAGGAGTCTCCAGACTTTCTTCCTATATATATAATTATCTCATATTACTTTAAAAGAACAAGCTTCTTTGTATCCCTAAAATTGCCGCTTTTAAGCTCATAGAAATAAATGCCGCTTGGCAGGTCCTGGCAGTTAAGAATTACTTCATAAGTCCCCTTAGTCTTCACTTCATCCATTACCACCTTAATAACCTGGCCTATGCTATTAAAAAGTGTAAGCCTTGCCTTCCCGTCCTCTCGTACAGAATATTTAATTTTTGTGGACGGGTTAAAAGGATTAGGGTAATTCTGCCCGAGCGCATAGTCAAGCTTCGCCGGAGCATTCATTTTAACCGGCAAGGGGCTCATGTTCTTGTCGATAAGGGTATAAGTGCCCAGAGAATTCGTCATAAAGCGCGCGCAGTGCCTTGCGGTGTCGATTGTTGTAGATTCAGCTCCCCAGGTGCCGTCACCTTCAAGGGGTCTTCTGTTGACAATAAGGTCACTTTCCTTGTAGTTTCTCAGTTCAGTACCGTCATTATAGAAGAGTCTCACATCAGCCGCCCAGCCGGAGCCCAGGCTTCCGGGGAAAGAGAAAGTATACATGCGGTCTATACCTTTTCTGGTCAGGATGCCAGAATTGCTGAGGGCTCTTTGACCGGGAGTATATGTAAGGGCGACCGGGTCGGGCAAAGCGGTGCCTGACCAGATTATTTCCGCAACCTTCTTTCCATCGACTCCAATAAAGACAGTTGTATCGCCTCCTGAGTTTTTAAAGGGTATAGTTGCAGCGCTGCCCATAGGGGTATACTCACCGGCTCCGATATCGCATCCGCCATCGGCAATATTAGCCGAGCGGATAATGCCGTTTATGTCCTCGGAGTTCGAGGCGTTAGGAACTCCCTGTCCGTTGACGACCCAGCTATCCTGTGAGATTGAAACCTCGGAGGGTGAAGCAAAGCCAGGGTTCATGCTGATTGAATGCGGATCCCAGGTTGTAGCACCGGTCCAGTCCCTGATTGTGGCCCTGATGCCTTTGCCGCAGTAGGCTATAAAGGAGTTCTGTTGGCCGTCGACATAAATGAGGTTAAAGTCGCTCGTCATACTGCCTTTCATTGCGGGTGTTCTGAAGATTGCCCAGCTTTTGGCATTTGGGCTTGAGTTTCCGTTATAGAAGATATTATTCTTCAGGTCAATCATGCTGCCCTGGGCCATAGGGCCGATGTAAATGCACTGTGTTTCATGATAGTCCCTGTCTGTTTCTTCTATATACACAGTATTGTTAAAAACCTCCACAATTCCGGCCGTAGGGACGTCGATGCCAGTTGTAACGATTGTGCCGAGGCGTCCGTTGATATGGTCGCTGTCTTTCAGGCCATAGATCATATTATTAAAAATTTTATAAGTTGAATACATATTTCCCGCCTCGAGCTGGATGCCGAAGACAGCGGGTTGAAAGTTGCCCGTATCGCTTGTTGCGTTAAAGAAGTCGTGGATTCTGTTGGCAATAATTGTATAGTTGCCGGGGCCGAAGGTATGGATTCCCCTTACGCGTCTTCCTGCTGTTGCACCGGTATTTGAGCCCAGGTTTGATATATTATTTTTCCGGATCAATATTCCCTGGTTATTACCCTGGTTTGTGCCAACGTGGATTCCATAGACCGGGAGGAGCGGGTATGCAGGCCTAAGGTCGCCAACTACTTCATTACCTTCGATTACAACATCCGAGACCTTATTGGCATAAATTCCCTTATGGTAAAAATGGATTTCGTTGCCGCGGATAATATTTCCCGTCTGGATGTTCAGTGTATCTTTTCCCAGGATGACCGCATTAACAGAAGAGACCTTATTATTTTCTATCAGGCAGTAGTCAGCTGTAGGAAGGGCGTTTCTGAGTATGATGCCCATATCTTCATCCGTCCAAATATTTCCTTTGCCCTTAGCCTGAATGATGCAGTTTTTAACGGTAATATAGTCGCCATAAATATCGACAGGTTCCGTGCCGTACTTGCTATCGGCAGCAATTATTGTCATATCGCGCGTATAGAAGCCGTTAGAACCATCGATTATAATATAGTCTGTAGTTTCACCCGGCCGTCCTATTCTGAGGGCAAACATTGATGTATCCTGTCCCATAACATTAAGCACCACAGCAGCCCCGGGGGCCGGTTTGAAAGTCACGGGGGAGTTCTGTGTGGGTTTATTATTTTTAATTTCAATTCTAAGCGGCTTTGGTTCATTGTATGTTCCCGAAGCGATGAGAAAAGTAACGCCCGCTGTAGTCCCCTGGGAGTTAAGTGCCTGGATGGCCTCATTAAATGATTTGAAGTTATCCGTTCCGCTTCCATTGGGATCGATAGTTTTGTTTCCGTTAAGCTGAGCCCACAAGGAAAAGGGGATGAATAGTAGTACAAGCAAGACTATAATTTTAGCTGGACCTCTCATAGTTGACCTCTTTTATTTAAATATTTTCCGGAATTACTTTTTTCATCGCCAGCCTTTCTGATAATGGTTTAATAATACTCGTCATAAAATTCCAGAAAGAGTTGTTTCATGGTCCTCGACTGAAGTAAGTTTTTCCTTAAGCCAGTCGTCATTATGGAATTTTGTAAGGTATCTCTCGCCGGTATCACAAACGGGGAACACGATTACGGCGTTCTCATCCAGTTTTTCAGCAATTTTCAAAACCACATGAAAGATTGTGCCGGTACTTCCGCCGCAGAATAAGCCCTCCTCGCGCGTAAGGAGCCTGGCTGTATTAAAGGAGTCGTGATCTGTTACATTAACGACTTCATCTATATACTGGAATTTGACATTTTCGGGGATATAGTTCTGTCCTATGGCCTCGACCAGGTAAGGGGCGCTTCCGGCCCTGAGCCCGTGGTCGAAATAGTCTTTGAAGACCGAGCCGACAGGGTCGGCAGCAATAACTTTAATATCAGGGTTCATTTCCTTGAGGAATTTTCCGGTACCGCTTATAGTGCCGCCGGTTCCGATTGCAGCAACGAAGTGAGTTATCTTTCCGTCAGTCTGGCTCCAGATTTCGGGGCCCGTAGTCCTATAGTGAGCCTCGGGATTGGCAGGATTGGAATACTGGTTTATATAGATAGAATTCGGGGTGTTTTGAGCTATGCGTTTTGCCACGTTGACATAGTGGTTCGGGTCGTCTCTTTCATAGCCGTCGCGCACGATTACGACTTCTGCTCCCAGGGCCTTGAGGTAATTTGATTTTTCGCAGCAGACCTTGTCGGTCATAACGAAAACTGATTTATACCCCTTAACCGTAGCCACAAGCGCCAGTCCTATACCTGTATTTCCGCTTGTGGCTTCAACAACAGTGCCGCCTGGCTTTAAGATTCCACGGGTTTCGGCATCTTCAATGAGTGCAATGCCTATACGGTCTTTAATACTTCCGCCCGGATTGCAGAATTCAACTTTTGCAAATATCTGAGGTTTCAGGTGTTTTGTAAGTTTATTAATCCGCACTAATGGTGTATTGCCAACAATCTCCAGAACACTTTCTTTGACGTCCATCTTTGCTCTCCTTACTAGTCGTATCAGTCCTTATCATAATTATCAAAGTTTCACGTATAATTTAGCCTACACCTCATAGTTATGCTGTTCAGGCGCAAGGGTTCCTATATGGCGTATGAGGTTTGTCATCGTCTGCCAGGGCAGATAAGCACATTTCATTCTGGCCGGTGAATTCTGGATGCTCGAGAAAATAGCGAGTTCTCCCAGATTTCCATTTTTAATTTTGGCACTGTTTTGGGAATTAAACGCGCCATAAAATTTATTATACATTCCTTCGGCCTCTTTGAGTGTTTTTCCCTTCAGCATACCTGTCATTATTGAAGCTGAGGACTTTGATATTGCACAGAGTTCTCCCTGGAATGTCACGTCCCTGATGATGTTGTTTTCTATATTGAGGTAAAGCACAATATGATCCCCGCAGAAGGGATTAAAGCCCTCGTCCATATGGCTGCATTCGAAGCAGGCCTTAAAATTTCTCGGGTTACGGTCGTGTTCGACGATAGTTTCCTGATAGATCTCATTTATTCTTTCACTCTGCAGGCTCTGGTGGCTGCCGGTTTGTTTGAACTCCATAATTTTCTTCAGGCTGCAGACGAGCTGGTCGATTTCCTCTTTTGTATTATAGAATGCTATAGAAATTCTTGCTGTAGCCGGGACCTTAAAGAACTGCATAACGGGTTGAGTGCAATGGTGTCCGGTACGAATTGCAATGCCGTCGGCGTCGAGCAAAGTGCCGATGTCGTGCGGGTGCATCCCGTCCATTACGAGTGAAATTACAGGGGCCTTATTCTGAGCATTTCCCAAGATCCGGATGCCCTGGAGTTCACGGATCTTGTTTTCAGCATAATAGAGGAGGTCGTGTTCATGGCGAATAGCCTCCTTAAAGGGGATAGAATTCAGGTAATCTATTGCCGCTCCAAGGCCGATTGCACCTTCGATATTCTGTGTGCCCGCTTCAAATTTGTAAGGGACATCATTATAGGTTGTATTTTCAAAAGTCACAAGTCTTATCATATCCCCGCCCGTCTGGTAAGGGTCCATACTTTCCAGGAGGTGGGATTTACCGTAAAGCACTCCAATACCTGTAGGGCCATAGAGTTTATGGCCGGAGAAGACATAAAAGTCGCAATCAAGATCCTGGACATCAATGCTGCCGTGGGGGATAGCCTGTGAGCCGTCTATTAAAACCGGGACGCCTTTTTCGTGGGCTTTGGAAATAATTTCTTTTACAGGGTTCACGGTGCCAAGGGAGTTAGAGACCTGGACCAAAGAGACAAATTTTGTTTTTTCGTTAATTAAGTCATCCAGGTTATCGAGTATCAGTTCCCCTTTTGTGTCCATTGGAATAACACGCAGCACGGCATTTTTTTCTTTGCAGAGGACCTGCCAGGGTACAATATTGGCGTGGTGTTCCATTGCAGTAATTAAAACCTCATCTTTTTCCTTAACGTGCATCCGGCCATAGGAGTATGCCACAAGGTTAATGGCCTCGGTTGCCCCTCTGAGGAAAATTATCTCATGTGCAGCTTTAGCGTTTATATAATCCCTGACTTTTCTTCTGGCATTTTCATAGGCCAGTGTGGCATGTTCACTTAAATAATGGACTCCCCTGTTAATATTTGAATTTAATTTATGGTAATAATCCTGAAGTGTTTGTATAACCAGTTCTGGTTTCTGTGTAGTAGCAGCATTATCCAGATATATAAGTTTCTTCCCTTTTATCATTAAACCGAGTATAGGAAAATCTTTTCTTATTTTATTCACATTAAAATAGCCTGTTGAAACATCATCTGAACCACCGCCCAGTACTGAAAGTATACTTTTAAAATTCATAGAGCTCTCCTCTGTTGGATAAAAAACGACTTTAATGGACATTTATCTCTTATTTTAAGCAAAACCATTTATAATTATTCTTTTCACCTTTTCAGAAAGGCATATCCTTTTCAGGAAAAGGCGAACAAATATTTCACTAATTCATTGAAGGGTATGGAAGTATTACCTTAATGTCGTCATCCACAATTCCCAGGTTTAACAGGAGCACGCGCATTTTTATGTCATAGAAAAATCCGGGGTTAGAATATTTAACCATTTCTATCAGCTCATTGATTTCATACCTGAAGAGGTTAATTGCCCTATTGAGGCGCATTTCGAGCTGCCGTTCTCTCACATAAATTTCAGCTTCAGTCAGTTCCTCCAGGTTAAGGGCCTTCCAGTATTCCTTAATGCTTTCTTCCAGTTGTTTTAAGGTTTCCTCAGTAACCCCGTAGTAATAAAGTCCGCCGGAATGCTTTGTGGCATAAATAAAAATAGCCTTACCCTTAATTAAGAGTTCGGTACAGAACATATTATTCAGGTCAAGTTCGGTTAAGGATACCTTATTAAGGAGCTCATCAATCAGGTCGTTTTCGTTCAGGTTGAGTATATAGCATTTCAGTGAATTCGAAACTTTCAGAATGCTCCTGATGAGCTGGCCCCGGGAGGAGTTTATTCTGATGGATTTATTATCCTTCAGATTTGAAAGCTCGGTTCTTATTTCCTGGATTTTGTTCAGAAGGCCGTCGTAGCGTTCCAGGGCTTCTGTCCAGTTTGGAATATTTTTAACAGACTGGATATTATCTTCGATAATATTCCTGATTGATCTGAGCATAGCTAACTTATCGTCGCTAACGTTTGTCATGGCAGCATTCTCTTTCGCTTACTTATCGGTTTGGTCCGGCCTTTTATTAATCATGCTCTTTAGTTAATCATCGGATCTAAACTATACCTTTAGCTGCGACTATGAATAGGACAAAGCTTATATTATTACGCGTTCACAATTAACATTCCGGGAATAGAAAAGCCGTTTTTTTCGAGAAGAGTAAACCAGTTGAAGGTCAGGAGTAAATATGAAAGACAGCGGGAAAGATTTAGAACAATTATTCTTAAAAACTTTTTTTCTCTGGCAGGTTCCTGAAGATACCACTCCCCCTCATAGCCCTTTCCAAGGGTTATGACAACTTTAATTTTCAGGATATCTGCTTACCTTATAAAACTTCCCCCTTTCCGCTCCTTGTCAATTATACTCTTCTCTTTTTGTCCCATTTCCGGCGTGTTTTTCTCCTTCCGGAAGGTCAACCCCTGAAGCTTAAGGGACAACGGCTTCTAAAAATAAGTAATAAAGATATTCAGCAAATATCAAGGCAAAGAGCCCAAGTCAAAATGCCTTGTGATCTTATTCACAGCATAAAAAGAAAAATTTTTTCATGTATCGTATTTTTGCCTAAAGGTGAAGGCAGGGATTTGCCATAATCAATTCCCGGCCGTGTTTTTTTGAATTGATTAAGTGATCTGAAGTCCTTTTTTTTGTAATGTTTCAAATATGCAGTTATGAATTTCAGGCTAAAATCTGCATTCTGAAGCTCAAAATCGGAGTTCAACCTTCTGAATTCCAAAAAATTTTCTTAATTTTACAGGTACTTTTTAAATGGAGGAAAATTTGTCCAAATTATCAGCAGAAACTATTCTGAAATCCCTGCAGAAGGTCCAGGATCCCGACCTCCGCAAGGATATTGTAACTCTAGGCATGGTAAAAAACATTAATATAGATGGCAGTAACCTTTCTTTCGACGTGGAGCTTACAACTCCGGCATGCCCGCTGAAAGAAAAAATCAAGAGCGATTGCATCGAGGCCTTAAAAAATGACATCCCCTCCCTCGGCAATATCTCAATAAATATGACAAGCCGTGTAAGGCAGCATCAGGACAACAGAAAAGATGCCGTCCTGCCGAATGTAAAAAACACAATTGCCGTAGCAAGCGGCAAAGGCGGGGTTGGTAAAAGCACAGTTGCAGTAAACCTTGCCGTGGCTCTGGCAAAAGACGGGGCCAAGGTAGGGCTTCTGGACGCCGATATTTACGGTCCCAGCGTCCCATTGATGCTTGGAATTACAGAAAAGCCCAGAATTTACCAGGATCCCGTAACACAGCAGATGCTCCCCTTGGAGCGCCTGGGTGTAAAGGTTATGTCAATAGGCTTTATGCTTGATGACGGAGCCCCTGTAATCTGGCGCGGCCCTATGGCTTCAGGAGCCGTAAAGCAGTTCATGAGCGATGTAAACTGGGGTGAGCTGGATTATCTCATCTTTGACCTCCCTCCGGGAACGGGCGACATACAGCTGACGCTGGTTCAGACGATTCCCCTTACAGGAGCGGTAATTGTTACTACACCACAGGAAGTATCCCTAATTGACGCACGCAAGGGTCTTATGATGTTCTCAAGAGTTAACGTTCCGGTGCTTGGTATTGTGGAAAATATGAGTTATTTTATAGCTCCCGATACCGGCAATAAGTACGACATTTTCGGTTTGGGCGGAGGGCAGAAAATGGCCGAGCAGTACAATGTGCCATTTTTAGGCGGAATTCCCATAGACCCAAGAATCAGAATAGGCGGAGATACAGGAAAGCCGATCGTACATGAAATGCCTGATACGGAATATGCCAGGGTAATTCAGGAGATCTCACGCAACCTGGCCGCACAGGTCAGCATCGAACTGATTTCAGCAGCATCAAAGAAAGTGGATATTATTCTTGGAGATGAAAAATAAGCAGGAGTAAAAAAACATGGGGAATGTAATGGAAGAAAAAGTATTGAAAGCACTGGATACCATCAGGCCTTATCTTCAGGCAGACGGCGGCGACGTGGAACTTGTGCGCGTCACGCAGGAAGGTATTGTTGAAGTAAAGCTTACGGGGGCCTGTGGTCATTGCCCTATGTCTCAGATGACTCTGCGCGCCGGAGTTGAAAGGGCTCTTATAAGAGAAGTCCCCGGCATCAGGCGCGTTGAAGCCGTCAACTAAGGGCCTTTTTTAGATTCTCTTTCCCTATATCCCCCCTCAAGGGAAAGAGAATCAGGCTCATTTTATTGAAATTAGAAGTACATGAGTTTAATTTGACTCAAATCAATATAGAGGAATAAATGCGAAAAAAAGTAATAGCCGGAAACTGGAAAATGTATAATGATATTCCGGCCTCAGTAAAACTGATCTCAGAACTTAAGAAAAGCCTTGCCGGACAGGACTTAAAGGCGGATGTAATCATATGCCCTCCTTTTACTTCACTTGATACGGCAAAGACACTAATAAAGGATTCAAATATTCAGCTCGGTGCACAGAATATGTATTTCGAAGAAAGCGGAGCCTACACGGGTGAAATTTCTGCTGAAATGCTCAAAAGCGCAGGCTGCCAGTACGTCATTTTGGGCCATTCCGAAAGAAGAACAATCTTTATGGAGTCTGACGAGCTGATCAACAAAAAAATCAAGAAAGCTATTGCAAGCGGACTCACAGCCATTTTCTGCGTTGGTGAAACCCTGGAGCAGAGAGAAAACGGAACAACAGAGTCTGTCATCAGCAAACAGGTTACCACTGGCCTCAGCGGTATTTCAGCCGAAGAGCT
>JBLMYS010000251.1:0-9559 GCA_050258415.1 Acidobacteriota bacterium
ATACAGATACCATCCTCTTGAGGTTATCTCCCCACTCTACATTCAGGGCGGGCTTGGAATTGTAAGACTTAATCCGGTTCTGGAGTCCAGTCCAAAATATTTGTATCAAAGTTCTCTAAACATGGCATTAGGAGCAAACCTGGAAATACCTAAGAGCAGTCTGGTAATAAGCCCCGAGTTTAATTATCAGCTCATGTTTATTTCATTATTGCCAAATTCATCGGCTCCAAGGCTTGGCGGCGAAAACCAGGCGGCACTTGCCGTAAAGGTTGGCTACAGGTTATAGCAAAAATAAAATATCTAAAAAAAATCACGGGCATTGGATTTTTATTTTTAAGTTATTAAATTGTTTGTACCTTCTCTTAAAAATTGATAAAAACGGAGTCCTATCGAAAATTTATACTCTATTTTACTTTTATATAAATGGAGTACTAATGACCAGCTCAGCCTATAGCAGCTATTCTGTCTGCGCATTGCTTTGCGTCTCCTGTCAGATGATTGATTTTAATTCCTGAATGCTTTTTGCGTTTATTGCACAAGATTCGGAAGATAAACCACTAAAAGCAATCAGGGAGGACCCATGCAGCAGACGTTATATGTCCTTTTTATCACTCTCATTATTCTGGCAGGATGTGAAAAGAATCCGACCGGAGTTGTTGATAAAAGCGATGAAAGTTTTCACATCACAAAGATTGATGCCCCGGCAAATATTAATTATAATAATGATTCCTCGTTTACCACTTCATTAAAGATTGAAAATCCGTCTTGCCTTAAAGATGTCTGGATGGATATAGCGTACTCCGGGGAAAAAGTCATTTATGATCACGTCAGCCTTCTTGACAACGGAATTCTTCAAAACGGCGACTTGATAAAAGGAGATAACTTATTCTCCGCCAGAGTATATCTTTCCAAAAATAACCTTAGCGGCCTCTACAGGGTGAATTACTTTGTTGATGCAAACGGCGAAATATATCCTGCCGGTATCCATACATTTAGCTTTATCAACGGGAAAGTGAACAGCGCCCCGGAAATTTCCAATCTTCAAATGCCTGATACTGTCCGTGTAGGAGAGGTATTTGTATTCACCATTAAGGCCTTCAGTGCCGCCGGGCTGTCAGATATAAAAAGAGTGTCCTTCAGGTTCGAAAGACAGGATGGGACTGTTTCAGACTTATTTGATATGCATGACGATGGCAATGTGGAAAGCTATGGAGATAACGTGGCAGGTGACGGCATCTATTCCTTCAGGAACTATTTCAGCGAGGCTGCACAGGGCCAGTCAAGAAAATTCATATTTCAGGCTGCAAGTTACAACGACTCCTTAAGCAACATAATTACTCACAACATATACATAAAATGAAGACAGCTAAAATTATCGCTCTTTTGCTTTGTATAACACAGGGCCTTACTGCGCAGTCACTGCCCAAAAGATTCATGCTAAACGGTCAGGATAAAGAGTATGCGGATTCTCCCGCGGGAAACGATATAGGGGATATTATTGCCCTGGGCGATACAGTCATCGTTTCAACAGGAGCAGGCATAAGCCGCAGCAGCGACAGAGGTGAAACCTGGACGAACTTTTTGAGCCTCACTCCATCAGACAATAAGGACCTTTCAGCCATGGCTTATTTCAACGGTGTAATTTGGGCGGCTTTTCAGGCTGAAGAAGAGCAGCTGGGAGAGGTGCAACCGATTGGAGCCGGAATAATTTACTCAACCGACAGGGGTGTGAGTTGGAACAATATTCCCCAGCCTGTTGACAAAAAGACCGATACACTGATCACGTATGGAAGAAATATACTCAGGATAGTACCTATTCACACTAAAGTAAATAATGTTACCTATGACATTGCGGTAATTAAAAATATCATCTGGATTGCCTCCTGGGCCGGCGGCCTTAGGAAGAGCAGCGATATGGGTAAAACCTGGCAGAAGGTAGTGCTTCCAACGGACAGCCTGGACAGTATTTCTCCTGATGATGCCCTGAATTTTACGGTGAAGTCGCAGGACCTGAACGAACTTGTTTTCTCAATTGCTGCAGTGGACAGCCTTACGTTCTATGTGGGTTCAGCAGGCGGGATAAATAAAACCACCGACGGGGGCCTGAGCTGGAGGAAATTCAACCACCTTAATCAGCAAAAGCCTATAAGGGGAAATTTTGTCAATTACATGAAGTATAACCCTCTTACAAAAACACTTTATGCATCCACCTGGAGAGCATCGGGAACTACAGAATTTTATGGCTTAAGTTTCACTACTGACGGCGGCGAATCGTGGAATACGGCCCTGGATGGTGAGAAGCCGAGGGGAATAGGCTTCAAGATGGAAGACGTCATTGTTCTAACGGAAACCGGCGCCTTCAGAAGCAGCAATATGGGGCGTACGTGGATACCTGCAGGGAGGATTACCGACAGCCGGTCAAAGCTTTCACTGAAGACGAATGTTTTTAATTCGGCGGCTTCAGAGGGGGATGACATATGGCTCGGCACCGATTTCGCGCTCGTGAAGCTGAAAGAAAACGGCACAATGTGGAGCGGGGACTGGAGGATTTATATGGCGAGCCAGCCTCTGGAGGCTGGGTCGGGCTCTTATGCTTTCCCCAATCCTTTTTCTCCCGATGTTGAAACCGTAAGCATAAAGTATTCTACCGGAGATAAGGCATCAAGCGTCACGATCAGGATTTTTGATTTCGGGATGAATCTTGTAAGGACGGTAATTCAGAATGCCCAAAGGGGAAGTACCAACGGCTACAGCACTATTGACTTCTGGGATGGAAGGAATGAAAATGGTAAAATTGTTCCAAACGGGGTTTACTTCTACAGGATCGATATTGATGGCCTCTCGCCGTCATTTGGAAAGATTATGGTCGTGATGTAATGCCCGGAACTGAGGCAAATTCTTCATAAATACTTCAGTTTTAGTAAAAGTTTTATTAGTTTGGCCAAAGAAAAATATATGGCTCCATATTTCACAAATTGCGGAGAAAAAATGCATTTCAAAAAGTTCTTTTACCTATCTTTTTTCTTTATTCTGATATTTGCCGCAGAGCTTCGGGCTCAGGGTGGATACTTTGATTTTACAAATTACTCAGGCAGCACTTCGTCTTACGGAATGGGTGGAGAGGGGGTGGCCTTAAGGAACAGCCGCGATGCATTCACATACAACCCGGCTAATCTGGCGTTTTCCGATAAAGTGAGCCTCTCACTTTTCCACAACCCCTATCAGATTACGGGCAACAGTTATCCTCTGAACAATGTAAACGCCGCTTTCAGGATAAAAGGAACTGGCACATTCGGGCTGCAATACCTGAGACACGAATTCGGGGAATTCGAAACCACAACACCAGAGCAACCTGACGGCATAGGAATGAAAGAGCATTTTTATGACTATGCTTTGGCACTTGGATATGCATCTGAAGTGTCAGATGGCTTGTCTGTGGGGCTCGTGCTTAAATACGGGCATCATAATTTGGGAAACTCCTCAAAGAGTTCACTGCTTTTTAGCGGCGGACTGAACTATCAGCCGGAGGTCTTTTATAAAAGAGTCAACTTCGGACTTTCACTCATGAATATGGGCGCTCCTGTAAAAGTGGAATCGCCTTATGTAAATTCAGAATACAGGAATTTAATTGCCTGGATACCTACTGAATATCCGGTTTCATCAATGATTCATCTTGCAGCAAATGCAATACCTTTTGAAACTGAATATCTTTCCACTGCGATGCAGATCGGCTTTGGAAAGTACCTCATAAACGACGGCTTAAATGATTCCAAATCATCCTTCTCCGCATTATTTAACGACTGGAAGAATTTCCCGCAGGATGCAAGCCTCAGCACGGGACTGGCTTTTGAATGGAAGCCGCTTGACTTGGGCAATGGCTTCTCGTTTTATCAGAACTTTTACCTTGGAACAATTTCATCCGGCCCAAAGACGTGGCCCATAAATAATTATTTTACTCACGGCGCTGAAATTGGAGTAGGGTATAAGGAATTTGCCTTTTCAGCGGGCTATTCCGGAAGGTGGCATGACGTTCAGGGATACAACTATTATAACATGCCTGTATTCCCGTGGGAAACTTTCCAGTTCAGCCTGGAGTGGGACATGAATAAACATTTTAACCGGGAATCACTAAGCAAGGCTCCGGCCGCCCTTAAGAATATACTACTCTCCTTCGGCAGCGGGTATAATATCAGGGCAGGACACTTTATTCCGAGCGAGATTGAGCAGTATTTCAAATCCAGAAACGGACTTTCATATACAGTTGAATCTGCGTTTTACATAAACGGGAATAACGCTCTGGTTGCTGCGTTATATTTTACAACTATTCCTTTTGATTATGAATACGTGTCAAGTTATGGAAAATATACACTGAACAGCAAATTTGAAACTTTTGGAGTTTATTCTGCCTACAGATACCATCCGCTTTTGGCGTTACCGGCGCTGTACGTTCAGGGAGGTGTGGGTATTGTCAGATTAAATCCTGTATTGAATAGTCTTCCCAAATACAGCTATCAGACTTCATTAAATATGGCCTCAGGAGCCAATCTGGATATGTTTAATAATAATTTGATTGTAACTCCGGAGCTTAATTATCAGCTGATGCTTGTCCCAATATCCTCAAATTCATCGGCTCCAAGGCTTGGAGGTGAAAACCAGATTGCACTTGCCCTAAAGGTTGGCTATAGATTCTGAGAATGAGATTATTCTAAACTTGAAGCCCGGAGAAAGCTTTTATAAGCCTTATCCGGGCTTTTTTGTTTTATCAATTCTTTAATTCTTCTTACATTTGCAATCCTCACAGTGTGCACGAAAATATGCATCAAATGTGACATTAAAAATTCATACAATATTTAATTAAAGGTAAACTAAATACGGATGAGTGTGTACAGGGGAAAAATTGAAGAGGAACCGAAAAAACGGCTTTCACGCTTCCAGGTAATGCTGATGTCGGTTGCCGCGGGAGTGGCAGTTGCAAACATATATTATAACCAGCCTATCTTAAATGAGATCAGTGCATCGCTTAACATCAATGAAACGAGCGCAGGCTTTATTTCCATACTCTCCCAGGTGGGTTACGGGCTGGGACTTTTCTTCATAACGCCTCTGGGCGATAAGGTAAATAAAAAGAAACTGATCGTTTACCTGCAGGGATTTTTATTCCTGACGCTCCTCTTAATAACAGTTGCAGGCAATATTTATCAGGTCTGGGCTCTAAGTCTTCTAATTGCCATATTCTCGGTCTCCGTGCAGGTGATAATGCCTATGGCTGCGGGGCTTGATCCGGAGAACCGGGGGCAGACGGTAGGTACAATATTTACCGGAGTATTAATCGGAATACTTGCCGCCAGGGTTTTCAGTGGATCAATTGCCGAGTGGTTCGGCTGGCGCTACGTTTACGGAATCTCTGCTTTCGCCATTCTTTTAATGATGCTGCTTCTGCAGATATCTCTGCCCGAAGTTAAAAATTATTTTGAAGGGAGCTATCCGAAACTTCTTGCCTCCGCCCTGGAGCAGGTTAAAAGGTTTTCACTTCTCCGTTCAGTCTCTGCAATCGGGGCGCTGCAGTTCGGTGTATTCAGCTCGTTCTGGACTACTCTTACGTTCCACCTAAGCGGATCGCCTTTTTATTACCACAGCGACACAATAGGTCTTTTCGGACTTGTTGCAATTGCAGGAGCCTTAATGGCTCCAATTCTGGGAAGGCATGCCGACAGGGGCGGAAGCCGCAGGGTCCGCTTTGCCGCAATTACGCTTATAATTTTCAGCATTGTTCTTATGATGCTTGTCAGGACTTCCCTGGTAGCGCTCGTTATCGGGGTTCTGCTCCTGGACGTAGGTGTGCAGGCAATGCAGGTAACAAATGTTGCGCTAATTTATACACTGGATGAAAAGTCGCACAGCAGAATAAATACGGTTTTTATGACATCGGTCTTTCTCGGGGGATCTGTGGGCACTTTAGCCGGGGTCCTCAGCTGGCGCTATGGGGGCTGGACGGGCGTAACAGTGCAGATGCTGCTGTTCAGCGTAATGATTCTCTATATACTTCTTAAGGAAAGAAAGTAGGGGCGGGTTTACCAGATATTAATATCTTTAAAACTTCTCGCCTTTGGCTTCCCTCAGGTGGCTGCCGACCGAACGTATCCTGCCCCACATTGAGTAGAAGAATAGGATCATGGATACGACCTGAAGCGTGGAGAACACCGTAACCATGTAGTAAACCCAGCTTATATAATTTATGCTTGCCAATATTTGGAAAATATATCTCATTGCAGTTGAGGTGGTCATTAGCCAGTAAACAATCAGTATAAGCGTCGGGCTGTATTTTTTATCCTCTTTCTCAGCCCTCGGGAAAAACCATAAGGCTACTCCCATTATCATCATCATGACAGACCCGACTAATATTACGTGCGTGTGCGCTGAAATCAGTTCGGGATGAACGCCGTTTAAGAGGACGTACTTTGAGTAGGACATATACAGCCCTGTAAGCAGTCCTAAGACAAGAAATATCAGGCTGGTTTTTATAAAATACCTGACCGTTGAAAACATTTTATTTCCCTCTTAATATCCCAGTTCGTTTTTGGCCCAGTCGCTCATCTTCTCAGGGCTCCAGCGTGGGCTCCACACGAGGTTGATTTCTACATTCGTTTCAGGATCCAATGCCCTCAGGCTTTTCTCGGCCCACATGGTCATGCTGTCGTGCATCGGGCAGCCGGGAGTTGTAAGGGTCATTGTAACCTTTACAAAATGCTCCCTTATATCGAGACCGTAGACGAGTCCCAGGTCGACAATATTAATTCCTATCTCGGGGTCTATAACAGACTTAAGAGCCTGCATTACATCACTTTCACTTAAAACCATTCTTACTTCACCATTATTTTTATCATATTAAAAACAAAAATTAAAACACTTAAAAGCATAATGCTAAAGAATACCTCAACCATTAAGCTTTTGTCCAGTATGAGTGAAATTACTGAGCCCAAAAGGCCGGTAATCATAATATAATATTCAGCCCTGGCAAGAGATTCATTGTACATTTCCTTTAACATTGGGACTTTCTCAAGGCCGGCCTTGCTGCTGTACTTATGGTACCAGGTAAGAAAGGGAAGTATCTTGTACATCTGCCCTACTATAAGCATGGATATAAAACCGAAGAAGACGAGGTATCCGTATGCCAGAGTTATATTCCTGAACTGTGTATAATCAAAAAACAAAAATGAAAAACCGAAAAGAACCGCAAGCCCAAGTAATATGTATGATGTTACTGAAAACGTCAGCGCGGCGTCAAGGTTTTTTCTTATTCTTTTCTTGAACATCACATAAACCTGGAATAAAAAGAAGGCTATTGCCAGAACTATAAGTGAGGCGGAAATTAAGTAGAGCACTGTGGAATCGTAAAAATAGAGCTCAAGCAAAAATCCCAGGAGTCCCGCATTCATCAGGCCGAATGCCCACTTGCCGCTTTTAATTGAAAAGTTATGCGAAAGCGTAAACATCGGGATCAGCTTAAAAGATATTCCCATTATAACCATTGTAACCCAGCCGGCAATAGCAATATTTGCATGATAGCCCAGAAAAACCAGGTGATTGCGTTCAATAAAAGGGTAGCCGAGGTTGATTGCCAGAAGCAGCCCGATTACAGCCGTTACTGCCAGATAGAACAGAGCAGCCGAGAGATAAGTGGCTGTAATGTTCCACTCCTTCACCCTGAACATTGTGACAATGGTGTTTACAAGAAATATTATTACAGCCGTTACGATTAAGGATGCCCCGATAAGAAGGGGCATTCCGAGCAGGAAAAACCAGAAGCTGTAGACAAGAGTAAGAACGCCCAGAGAAAATATCCAGAACTGAACTTCAGCCATTACCTCGCTGAAAAGCCTTATCTGGAGCACCACAGGAATAAGCTGAAAGAGGGCTCCGAAAATGATCATTGTTATCCAGCCTAAAGTGGCAATGTGCGTTAATGCCAGCACGTGAGGCTGAAAGTGGTGCCCGGTAAAAGATTCCGCAACATAGACCAGGAGAACATTCAGCACGAGGAAAGCAAAAATTGCAGTAATGAAATATTTCATTACAATCTTAAATGGAGGAGCGTATGCAGTTGAAACAAGTCCCGATGGCTGCATTATTTATACCTTCTTTTTAGCGATAAGTATCTGATAGCTTTCCTCGCCAAGCCTTGTGCACGAGGCCACGTAGCCTCTTTCATCAAGGCGGGGGTAAAGCAGGTTAGGTTCACGGTGGTGATGCACAAGCATAACCGATTTGTCGTCAATTCTGGAAAGGTTCTCCAGTATTTTTACCATCGGCTCAGGTGCCGGAAGGTCGTGAACGTCTACCTCTATAACATTCTCATAATCGTCAATATTTATTGCGCCCGGGGATAGAGTTGGAGCTCCTTCTTTTTCCACTGCTCCTTTTTCCTTAAAAAAATAAACCTTCCAAAGTCCGGCTTCAGTTTCCGTAAAATGAGAGAAACCTTTATCTTTCATGCGCGAGTAAAGAGGAACCGGTTCAAAAGTATTGATGATAAGAAGAGCTTCCCCCTCTTTAAGTTCTTTTACCTTTGAGAATATATCCTTAAGGGGGTCTTTTCCTGAATCAAGTATTGGCCGGACGTCGAGGGTAACTATTTTACCGGGACTTAAGTTTCTTAAAAGTTCCGGTTTTTCTTCTGAGGAAGAGGTCTCCTGTTGGGTTTCAGCGGCTTCAGCCGTTACGGCAGCCATGCTTTCAGCAGAGCGGTTAAGTTCAGTCAAAAGGAAGTCCAGCTCAACACCGGCAACCTTAGCTGCCTGTTCGACTGTAACCCTGCCTGCAAGAGCCTTCCTGAGCATTTTATTTTCAAGCTTTCTGAAGTGAGGGCTTACCCTGATGAGAGCTTCAAGTGAGCCCGGGTACTCCTCCAAAAGCCTGGATATTTTCATGTCTTTGGTTATCATAGTCTCCGGCCAATCTTAAATTCTAATTTTATTTTTTTGTAATATTGACGCGCCAGACTTCGGGGCCTTCCTCAACGTATTCCCATACATACTGGTCCTTTCTGATGCCCTCAAACTGATAGTGAAGGGGAGCCGGGTCGTGGTCGTTGACTAACTGGAAGGTTTCTCCTTTTTCCAGGGCGTCGAATGTTGCAAAAATTGTGGGGTGTTTTTCTCTCGGTGGAACCGGTCTGATATCAAGCTGTTTAATTTCGTTTGACATTTTAATCCTTTCTTTATTTTTTAATTGTAAGACAAAAATATCTAATGCGCAATGCAGAGTCATTGACTTAAGTCGTTTTAATTCGGATTTTTGCCTGAATATCAGTGAGAAAGGATAAGAATGGATCTGTCTGAAATACCCCTATTTTCAGAGCTTGACAGTGAAGAGATAAACAAAGTTTCCTCCTTAAGCCGGCAGGTAAACTATAAAAAAGATGAGTATATATTCCATGAAGGGGACGCCTTCCAGGGGCTTTTTATTGTGCTTAAAGGCTCGGTTAAGATCTTTAAGATTTCGCCCCACGGCAAAGAGTACATACTTCACCTTTTAAGGGAAAATCAGCTCTTTGGCGACG
>JBLMYS010000252.1:0-17990 GCA_050258415.1 Acidobacteriota bacterium
ATGGTGACGGCGGTGTTGCTTATCCTGTAATTAAGAAGGTTATGTCAACTCTGCAGGATAAAAACGTGAACAAATTCAATCTGATTACGAATTTGGAAGCAAATCCGAATACAAAGTACAAGAAACCAGAAGAAAAAAAATAGAGGAAATTTAAAAAATGGCTGAATTAGATACCTCGCAAGGTGGTAAACACGGCAAAGGTAAAAAGAAAAAAGGGAAAAAGATGTCGACCAGGATCGATTTGACTCCTATGGTTGACCTTGGATTCCTTTTAGTTACCTTTTTTATGTTGACTACCACCTTCAGCAAGCCACAGACTATGGAAATTAACCTTCCGGTTAAACCGCAACCTGGAGAAAAGGTGGATGCTCCGGAAGTCAAGGCCTCGAAGACCATGACGGTTATACTTGGTGAAAACAATAAGGTTTTCTGGTATAAGGGTATGCCGAATGAAAATCCTGATCTCAAGGTTACCAACTTTTCTGAGTCTGGCGTTAGGAAAGATCTTCTCGAGCAGAACCAGATGGTTAAGGATCTGATTGTTTTGATTAAACCAACGGATAAATCGACATATAAGAATGTGGTGGATATATTAGATGAGATGAACATATGTAACGTGAAGCGTTATGCTCTGGTGGATGTTGATCCTAAAGATATGGATTTAATTAAGAATAAATAATAACTTTAAGCGGCAAAAATAATTATGAGTAATCATCAAATATCGTACAACGTAGACCTTAATGAAATTATCTTTGAGGGTAAGAATAAGGAATACGGTGCTTACGTACTGAGAAAGAAATATCATCAATTCCTGTTCCGCGCTTTCGTGATTGCCGTAGTATTCTTCATCCTGAGTGTTTCATCACCGCTGATCATCAGCTTTGTTACACCCAAGGAAGATATGAAGGTCAACAGAAAGAAGGTCGTTACCATAACCGACCTTGCACCTCCGCCGTCAATAGACGAAAAGAAGGTGATCGAACAGGTTGAAGCTCCGCCACCGTTGAAGTCTACCATCAAATTCCTGCCGCCGGTTGTTAAACCTGACGATCAGGTAACTGATGAATACGTCCCTACGGTTGAAGAACTCCATAACGTTGACCCTGGTAAGGCAACTCAGCAGGGCCAGGAAGGCGGCGTGGACTATAGTCTTATTGAAGTTCAGGACGCTCCTAAGGAAGAGATTGTAAAAGATAACGCTCCAAAGGAAGAAGCTTTTACTTTCGTAGAGGAAATGCCTACTTATCCTGAAGGACAGGACGAACTCTTAAACTTTATCAGGTCTAACGTTGTTTATCCTGAAATCGCAAAACGCGCCCAGGTTGAAGGCAAGGTAATGGTCGGCTTCGTTGTTGAAAAAGACGGCTCTATTACTGACGTCAGGGTTGTTAAGGGTATCGGCGCCGGATGCGACGAGGAAGCTGTCAGAGTTACCAAGCTCATGGGCAAATGGAGACCCGGAAAGCAGAACGGTAAACCTGTCAGAGTTCGTATGGTAATTCCATTCCAGTTTAAGTTACAGTAATATACCTGACTTCAGGAGTAAATTACTACGGATAAGATGCGGAAAAGTAATGCCTTCGTAAATAAGCTAAACCTGTTTACAGGCATTACTATGATTTTAGTTTATATTGCAGCCGGTTTGTTAGTGCTTTTTGCAAAGTTCATACAACTTAGATTGCAGGAAAATTACCGTATCATTTTGGGCGTTGCTATTTTGGTGTATGGTGCTTATAGACTTTACAGGGTCTATAAGAAATATAACGAGCAGAAGGAAACTGAAGAAGATGAGGACATTTAAACTAACAATACCGGTTATCTTTATACTTTCTTTTTTATTCGGTTGCAGGAGTGAAAACCCGAAAGAGTCTGACACTCCTACAACCGGTGAAATTACTATCAGCGTAGACGAGACTTTTAAGCCCGTCATAGATTCTCAAATTGATACTTTCGAAAAGATCTATCAGTACGCTAAGATCAAGGTCAACTACAGGCCTGAAGCTGAAACTATGGCCGACCTGCTTTCCGATAGCGCACGCCTGGTTATCCTTACCCGCAAGTTCACAAAGGAAGAACAAAGCTACTTTGAAAAAAGGGAGATCGTTCCTATTGTCCGGAAGATCACCTACGATGCTATTGCCATTATTGTGAACAATGCGAATACGGATACAAATTGGACGATGCAGCAGTTCCGCGACGTTATGAGCGGAAAAATCTCGCGCTGGAGCGCCCTGGGAGCCGGGTCATCACTGTCTGGTATTCAGATAGTCTTTGATAATCAGAATTCAAGCACTGTCAGGTACGTTAAGGAAAAAATTAATAATTCACCCCTTGCTAAAAATACTTTCGCCGTCAAGGATAACCCTTCGGTGGTTGATTATGTATCGAAAAACCGCAACGCTGTTGGCATAATTGGAGTTAATTGGATAAGCAACAGAGAGGATACACTTACACACGGATTTCTTAAGAAAATCAAAGTTGTTGCGTTGGCTTCAGATACCGCTCAGGCAGGGGAATACTATCAGCCTTACCAGGCCTATATTGCTCAGAAAGTGTACCCCCTCTGGAGGGAAGTTTACGTTCTGAGCGGTGAGGCAAGGGCAGGTCTCGGCTCCGGGTTCATCTCGTTTTTGGCTAGTGACCGCGGACAGAGAATTTTCCTTAAGGCGGGACTTGTTCCTGCAACTATGCCTGTCAGATTAGTTGAAATTAGAAGTGAAAATATCAAAATAACTAAATAATATAGAACACATGAAAAGACTCAACAATTTATCGCTATTTGATTCCCTTAAACTCCTTCTCGTAACGCTTGTTGCAGTTACTGCATTAAACGCTCAGGACGTAAAGCAGGGTGTAAGACTCATTGATGTGGAAAAGTATACCGAGGCCAGAAATTTCTTCGATAACCTGGTCAAAAGTAACCCCAAAAACGCCGATGCTTACTACTGGCTTGGAAAACTTGATATAAAAGAGGGAAAAACTGATCAGGCACAGGCTGATTTTCAGAAAGGCCTGGACGCAAACAAGGATAATGCATTTAACTATGTAGGCCTCGGACAGGTTCAGCTCATTAAGAATGACACTACTGAGGCAATCAAGCAGTTTGACGAGGCACTTGATAAGACCGACTCAAAAGATGCCAACATAATGATTGCTATTGCAGATGCTTACATTGGCTCAGATGCAAAGAATTTCAGCAAACCACTTCAGCTGCTCTCAAAGGCAAAGACTGTAAGCAAGAAAAATGCTGCCATATTTGAACGCCTTGGAGAAATTTACCTGAAACTCGTCAACGGAAGCATGGCAATTCAGAACTTTCAGACTGCCATAGACTACGATTCAGCTAACGTCAAGGCTTATATCGGAATAGGGGAGATTTATGCGAAAATCAGAAATTACCCCGATGCCGAGGCAAATTTCACAAAAGCTATTACTGTTGATCCGACTTACGCCCCTGCATTTAAGGAGTTCGGCGAGTATTATTACTCACGCAAGGATTATGTGAAAGCTGCCGATATGTACAAGAAGTACCTCGACAACACTGAACCAACAAACGAGAAGCTGACCCGTTATGCCACTATGCTTTATCTGGCAAAGGACTATAATACTGCCATTAATGTCATTAGCCAGGTTACCGATAAAGGCGGTAAGCCCGATGCACAGCTTCAGCACATTCTCGCTTATTCCTACTTTTCAATTGACGACGCACAGAAAGGTATTCCTGCATTCGATAAATATTTCCAGATGGCAGATCCTAAGGAGGTAACTTCAACGGATTACGATTATTTGGGAAAACTTGAGGCTAAGGCAGGAAACGACTCTCTTGCAATTGAAAACTACAAGAAGGCAGTTTCAATGGATTCCACACGCGCAGACCTGCACGGCGATATGGCTGCGCTTTACTTTAAGGATAAGAAGTGGGAAGATGCCGCAAAGGAATATGAACTGAAGGAAAAAGCTTCAGGCAAGCCTTTGAAAGTAGTTGAATACTTTAACCTCGGCCAGGCTTATTATAAGATGAGCAACTTCAAGATGGCTGATACCACATACGCTAAGATGATTGCTCTTAGCCCCGACCAGCCTATAGGCTATTACTACAGGGCTCTTAGCAACGCTCAGCTTGACCCTGAATCGGAGCAGGGGCTTGCAAAGCCTCACTATGAAAAGTTCATCGATGTTGTAACAAAGATGGCCCCGGATCAGCAGGCAAAGTATAAGAACCATTTAATTGAAGCTTATTCATATCTTGGATATTACTATTACCTGAAAAAGGATAATGCAACTTCACGCCAGTACTGGGCTAAGGTACAGGAGCTGGATCCTGAAAACAAGCAGGCAAAAGAAGCCCTAAAGGCTTTGAAGTAAAATTTAATGTTAGTTGTTTTTGAAAAGGGAAAACCTTAAAAAGGTTTTCCCTTTTTTTTTGAATGTAATAAGATATGCCTACTAGAGTAAAAACCCGCCCAGTTTGGAAAAAACAATGTTAAATGCTTCATCCACTTCGTCACTTATCTGCTCCTTTACCGGGAAGGGATCCTCGTGCCTGTAATCGTAAGAAAAATCCTCTATATCCACACGTAACGGAATATTCCTTGAACGCCCCTTTAGCGTGTTGAGTACCTCATAGGCAGGGATAACTGTATCTTTCTCCAACGCTATGGCGTAAATCCTTTCCTGCAGGCATTTTAACATTCTCTCCCTGTGCTCGCTCAGCTTATTGTAATTAAGGAGGCTCATGAAGTTCCATCCTTCGGTGTGCTCCCCGGAAAGGTGGTGCCCCAGCCATGGATCGTTTTTAAGGTGAAGCTCCATGTAGCCTACTATATATCTGTAAAGGGCCTGCTCGGTTTCACTGTCCATGATGAATTTGCAGACAGGAGTAAGCCTGCTGAAGGCCGTGCCGCTGCAGAAAAGGCTGAGCCTGGAATTTTCAAAGTAGTTATTCTTATTTGTCATAAGGAGCGTCTTAGCCAATAGCCCACCGATTGAATAGGCAAATAGGTCAAAATGCGCCTCAGGCGAAATCAAAGTGTGTCTGTCCTGCCTTATTTCCTCCACCAGCTGAATGACATCATAATAGCTTTGAAGGCCCGACCAGATGAATCGCTGCGGCTTTGTATGCAGGCGCGTGCTGATAGCGGCATTAACTAAAGAGGAGGCGATAATGCCGGGAAAGTTTTTCTTCCTTGCATTGCTCACCTCAGACATCAGGTGGCGGTCGCTCCAGGCCTTAGGCGCCCTGTTCATGTGAAATGCAATCGGGAAGAGTATGACTGCCTTGCCCGTAAGTTCCATCAGACGGTAGGCCCAGGGATAGTACTTGTACCAGTTTTTCTCGTTAAAACCGTGAAAAAACAAAATGGCACTTTTGATTCTTGTGCTCCCCGAGGGCTTAAAGATGTGATAGCGGAATTCCATGTTCTCACGCACATGTGCATCATGCACATCGAGAGCCTGGCCGGGGGGGAAGTCGGAATTATTCTCTTTACTTACCCCGTTTGTGTTGAAAGAGTGTTCCTGGCACTTGTGCTCAATTTCGCCGGGAAGTATCGTGGAATTTTTAGAAATGAATGTGAAGTTATGGACTTCCAGTTTTTCATCGATTTGGATAAAATCTTCTTCAAAATTTGCTTTTTGTTTCAGCAATGAAAATAGTTCATGGTATTTCATGGCGGTTATCTTTTATTTGAAGCTTATGGAATTTGTATGATGCTTACCCTTTCCCCGCGGGTATGCGGGGAAAGGGTAGTAAAAAAAGTTACAATTTTATGAATTCAACTCTTCTGTTGTTTGCCTTGCCGGAAGGTGTCGTGTTTTCTGAGACCGGCTCAGATTCACCTTTACCGTCTGTATCCATGCGTGAGGAATCGATGCCGAATTCCTGCGAAAGAGCATTCTTAACTGAAACAGAACGCCTTTTTGAAAGCTCGAGGTTTGCCCCGTCCTGGCCATCGCTGTCTGTATGGCCTACTATTTTAACCTTAATGTCAGAATTTTCTTTTAATATGCCCGCAATTTCCTTGAGGGTGCCGTAAGATTCCGGCTTTATTTTGTCGGAGCCGGAATCAAAAGTAATTCCGCGCGTAACGAGCTTTCCTTCTGTTAAAAGCTTGTTTCTCATATCGGGAGCCCCAACCGCAAAACGTACATTTGAGAAAAGGACCTCATAAGCATCAGGGGTCTGATCGTCGAAATACCATAGACCTATCTTGAAGATGTCATATGGGGCGGGAGTCATAAACCTGGGCAGATCATATATCTTTTTATTGTCAATCCAGACCCTGTAGCGCTGTTTCTGGACAGATATTGAGAGCCTAACAATGTTGCCCATTTTCCCGACAGTGATATTATCGTCAATATCAGAGCTGACGCCGCCTGATTCACCTCCGTTTACATAGTTTTTAGCCATAAAACGTGAAGATGTTTCTTTCTTTATCCCAAAATCAAAGTTGCTAACGGTCTTTCCCGAACAATATTCATAAGCATGCTGTAAATAATCGTTAGTACCTTCTGTTGAAATAATACAGAAGTTTATATTCCCGATGTTAACAACATCCTCGGGAGTATAGTAAACCATATCGAGCTCTATAGTATAGTTCTCGGGGAAGGGTTTGGGGAAATCGGGCACATACAGCGAGCCGTTTTTTGCTTTCAGCCATTTGCCCGGATATTTGTTTGTTGTTACAACTTCACCTGTGCCGTTGGTAGCCCATTTGGCAGGGAAGTCGCCAATGTTATCCTGTGAAAAGTCTTCAAAGAAGAGCACTTTTTCGCCGGGGACAAAGTCGAACTTTGAATAGCTCTTTAGGCTGACTTCAGTGGTCTTTTGACTGTCTTCAGTTTTAGATTTTTTAGGGCTTACCTGTTCTTCTTCATCTTCAGAAGAATTATTCTTCTTTTTTGATTTTCCTTCCTCGTTTTCATCATCGTTCGTATTTGTAATTTCTTTTTCAGCCTCATCCAATCCCTTGTCAATTGCTTCGTCTGTCTTTTCTTCGGCCTTCTGTTCTGCTTTTTCCTTTATTTTGCCCAGGATGTCGAACTGTGAGAACGCTTCTCCGGGCATAAAAAGACAGATGAGGGCTGCTGTTAACACTGTAATGATAGATTTCATTGACTACCCCTTTTTTATGTTATAATAGATGTTTTCAGGTAGAAAATTCAAGAAAGTGCACCGCTTAAGGTACAAAGGAAAAAGGAAAAAGTAAAAAAGAAAAATGACGGAACCTTGGAAGATCCTGAAGAGCAAGAATTCTCTTAAATAAATCCATTGAAAATAAGACAAGTATGAAATATCTTTTAAACCTCAATAATTAAGAATTTGTCAAATAGGTCCAGAAAGAAAGTATCCGGTCGAAACAGCAGAGATCTGGTCAAGAAAAACTGCCGCACCAATAATTATTTCTGTAATGGGTGTATAACGGTAAATAAGGAAATCCAGCCGCCATCATACAATAAAAACAATGACAAAAGCCGGCTGGTAAAGCTAATTAAGGAAAGGAAATGAGTAAATCAGTTAAAAGAATTGTTATTGCAGCAACTGTAATTCTTATAATTTTAATAATTGCGCTGCCGAAGATGTCATCCCCAAATGGCGGATCGAAAAAATTAGGACCGGGAGCTGAAGCAAGAAGAGGCGGCAGAGGGATATCGGTCGAAGGTTTTGTGGTCACTCCGGGAAAGCTTAACGACAGAATAGTTTCCACGGGTACCGTTCTGGCAAACGAGGAAGTGCAGCTTAAGAGTGAAGTATCGGGAAAAATAACAAAGATATTGTTTAAGGAGGGGAGCTTTGTAAGAAAAGGCTCGCTTCTGGTAAAGATAAACGATGCCGACCTGCAGGCACAGCTTACAAAGGCAAATTATAAGCTTCAGCTAGCAAAGGACAAGGAGTACCGCCAGAAAATGATGCTGAAAAGAGAAGCCATAAGCCAGCAGGATTATGATGTTGCACTTAATGAGCTTCAGTCGCAGCAGGCGGATATACAGCTGCTAAAGGCACAGATAGATAAGACAGAAATACGTGCGCCCTTTGACGGCATCGTAGGCTTAAAGGCCGTTAGCGAAGGGAGCTATATCAGCCCGGCTGACAAAATCGCCACACTTCAGAACATAAATCCGGTGAAAATAGATTTTTCAATACCTGAAAAGTATTATAGTACAGTTAAGACGGGAACGCAGATCAATTTCAGAATCCAGGGCTCGGAAAAGGTCTTTGGCGGTAAAATCTACGCCGTTGAACCGAAGATTGACCCCAACTCAAGATCACTCCAGATAAGGGCAATTAGCCGCAACGAAAAGTCTGAGATCTACCCCGGTGCATTTGCCAACATTGAAATAGTCCTCAGAGAGATCAATAATGCTCTTATGATACCTACACAGTCACTGGTGCCGGATTTCAAAGGGCAGAAGGTTTTTGTCATTAAAAACGGTAAGGCTCTTTCAGTACCTGTGAACACTGGAATAAGGCAGGAGAGTACAATACAGATAACCGACGGCCTCAGCCAGGGTGATACTGTAATTACGACGGGACTTCTGCAACTGAGGCCTAATATGCCGGTCAGGATTTCCAGGGTTAGTCAATAATATTTTTCATG
Source organism: Acidobacteriota bacterium (assembly GCA_050258415.1). Classification (GTDB taxonomy): domain Bacteria; phylum Bacteroidota; class Ignavibacteria; order Ignavibacteriales; family SURF-24; genus JAAXKN01. The sequence continues at coordinate 8,598 of JBLMYS010000252.1, forward strand.
GTTCCGCCTGTCTGGCGGCCTTAGAGTAATTAAAAAGTGAACAGGAAATGAGTTTATCATCATTAAGTATAAAAAGGCCCGTACTGGCTATTGTTATGGCAATAGTGATTATTTTGTTCGGGTTCATAGGTTATACATATCTTGGAGTACGTGAGTACCCAAGCGTGGATGCTCCTATTATAACGGTCAGCACCACTTACACGGGTGCTAACGCCGAGGTAATTGAATCACAGATAACTGAACCTCTTGAGGAATCAATTAACGGTATTGCAGGCATCCGCTCTTTAACTTCTGTCAGCAGTGAGGGAAGAAGTTCAATTACGGTTGAGTTTACACTCGACGTGGATCTGGAAACCGCCGCCAATGACGTGCGCGACCGTGCCGCCAGGGCAGTCAGAAACCTGCCTCCCGATGCCGACCCTCCGGTAGTTGCAAAGGCCGATGCCGATGCAGGCGCAATATTCCTTCTGACACTCAAAAGCGATACAAGAAACCTCATTGAACTCAGCGATATCGCAAATAACGTTTTTAAGGAAAGACTGCAGACTATACCGGGCGTAAGTACGGTCCAGGTCTGGGGCGAAAAAAGACCTTCCATGAGACTCTGGCTCGATCCGGCAAGACTTGCCGCATATGACCTTACAGCTCTGGACGTCAGAAATGCCTTAAATAAGGAAAACATTGAGCTCCCCTCGGGGCGTATTGAAGGTGCGAATACAGAGCTTACAGTAAGAACACTTAGCCGCCTGCAGACCGAAAGTGACTTCAACGACCTTATTATCAAAGATGAGGGTGGAAACCCCGTACGCCTTAAAGACGTTGGTGAGGCTGTCCTGGGCCCCGAGAACGAACGCTCAATTATGAAACGCGACGGCGTCCCGATGGTTGGTATTGGCGTTGTGCCCCAGCCGGGAAGTAACCAGATAGATATCGTCGACAGGGTATATCAGTCACTTAACCAGATTAAAAAGGACCTCCCGAAAGATGTTAAGTTTGATGTCGGCTTTGACAACACGCAGTACATCAGAAGGTCTATCGGAGAGGTTGAGGAGACCATATATATTGCACTGGGACTCGTTATACTCATCATATTTGCATTCTTAAGGGACTGGCGCACAACTCTTATCCCTATAGTTGCTATTCCGGTGTCCTTAATCGGCGCATTCTTTGTCATGTACCTCATGAACTTTTCCATTAACGTTCTGACGCTCCTGGGTATTGTGCTTGCAATAGGCCTTGTGGTCGATGACGCTATTGTGGTGCTTGAAAATATATATTCAAAAGTGGAGCAGGGAATGCATCCGCTTGAAGCCGGCGTAAAGGGGTCGGCGGAAATATTTTTTGCAATTGTCTCAACTACAATTACACTGGCTGCGGTATTCTTACCAATCATATTCCTTCAGGGTATGACCGGCAGGCTCTTCCGTGAGTTCGGTATTGTGGTTGCAGGATCTGTTCTCATTTCAGCCTTTGTGGCTTTAACACTTACTCCAATGCTGAGTACAAAAATTCTGAAGCCTAAGAAGGGGCATAACTGGTTTTACACAAAAACAGAGCCTTTTTTCGTATGGCTTTCGGATACATACAGGAACGCACTCGACAAGTTTATGGCCAGGCGCTGGCTGGCATTTGTTATAATGGCAGCCTCCGCTATAGCTATTGTTCTGATTGGAGGCAATCTCCAGAGCGAACTTGCGCCTCTGGAAGACAGAAGTCAACTGAGGGTTTCGGCTACCATGCCAGAAGGCTCTTCCTATGAGATGATGGATAATTACATGAACCAGCTCTCACAGTTTGTGCAGGATACGGTCTCCAGCAGCCAGACAATAATTTCAATTACTGCCGGCGGTTTTGGCTCGAGCGGCGTAAACTCAGGCTCCATTAACCTTATCTTAAAGGACAGGGAAGGAAGAGCCAAAAGCCAGCAGCAGATCTTTGAGGAGCTTTCAAGCGCCTTTAGAAAATTTAACGCTGCCAGGACGATTGTAATACAGGGACAGACTATCGGCGGATCGCGCGGCGGTATGCCCGTTCAGTACGTTCTCCAGGCACCAAACGGCCAGAGGCTGAGAGAAATATTGCCGAAGTTCTACCTTGCCGCAAGCCAGGACCCAACCTTCAGCATAGTGGACGTTAACCTTAAGTTCAACAAGCCTGAACTCGTTGTTTCAATAGACCGCGACAGGGCACGGGCTCTCGGAGTCTCGGCCATTGACATCGCACAGACGCTGTCTCTTGCCTTTAGCGGGCAGCGCTTCGGATATTTTATTATGAATGGCAAGCAGTACCAGGTAATCGGACAGGTGAAAAGAGAAGACAGAATTGAGCCCCTGAATCTGAAATCACTGTTTGTAAAAAATTCCAAAGGCGAGCTCATTCAATTGGATAACCTGGTAAGCCTGAAGGAACAGATAAATTCACCGCAGCTCTACCGTTTTAACAGGTATACTGCTGCAACCGTTTCGGCGAACCTCGCTCCCGGTAAAACCATCGGCGACGGTATTAAGGCGATGGACGCAATTGCAAAAAGGGTGCTCGATCCCTCGTTTTCAACCGCACTAAACGGACCTTCGAAGGACTTTGCAGAAAGCTCATCAAGCCTGATGTTTACCTTTATGCTGGCCCTTGTCCTGATTTACCTCATTCTTGCTGCGCAGTTCGAGAGCTTCCGCGATCCGCTTATTATCATGTTCACGGTGCCCCTGGCACTTGCCGGTGCTTTGATGTCGCTCTGGTATTTTAACCATACCATGAACATTTTCAGCGAGATCGGTATGATTATGCTGATTGGACTTGTAACCAAGAACGGTATTCTAATCGTTGAGTTCGCAAACCAGAGAAGATCGCAGGGCCTTTCGCTTCTTGAGGCCGTAAAGGATGCCTCAGTAGCCCGTTTCCGTCCTATTATCATGACGAGCCTTGCAACAATCCTTGGCACTCTGCCTATTGCACTTGCGCTCGGTTCAGGCGCCGGAAGCAGAGTTTCCATGGGTGTGGCGGTTATAGGGGGGCTTATTTTCTCAACATTCCTTACACTTTTTGTGGTTCCTGCAATTTACTCTTACCTTTCACCCAAGGGTGAGGTTCTAAGCAATGTTACTGATGACTTTGCAGGCAAAAAGGAAAAAGAAGAAAACGAGTTTGTAACAAAGTAAATTATAACTCTGTGGGGTGAGGAGACTCACCCCGGCAGAGAAAAATAAATATTCTGAATTCATGATATTGTTCTAATTTGAAATTACGGATTATTGATTATGTTGAAATATTTGCTTCTACTGGTTCTTTTCTTCAGTGTGAATGTTTTTTCTCAGGAAGCTCTTACTTTAGAAAAAGCAGTAAAGATAGGACTTGAAAATAACTTTTCTATAAAAATTGCAAAAAATGACCTCAGTATTGCTCAAAACAATGTAACTTTTGGCAATGCAGGGATGCTCCCCAGGCTTGATGCTACGGCTGCGGAGAATCACGGCATAAACCATATTTACCAGGAGTCTGCAAGCGGACTCATTACCGATCAGAGTCATGCCCAGTCAAATACACTCAATGCAAGTGTCGCCCTCAACTGGACGATATTCGACGGATTGAACATGTTCATTAATTTCAGCCGCCTGCGTGAGCTGGGTTCCCAGGGTGAAATTAATGCACGGGTAACGGTTGAGAATAATGTGGCCTCAATAATGGGCGGCTACTATAATATCGTGAGCATACAGCAGACCATAAGGGCTATTCAGGACGCGCTTAAGATCTCGGAAGAGAGAGTAAAGATTGCACAGGACAAGTACAACCTGGGTTCAGGCTCCAAACTTGAACTCATGCAGGCCAACGTGGACCTTAATGCCGACAGGTCGAACCTCCTCAGGCAGCAGCTTAACCTGGCGCAGGCAAAGGTTAGCTTAAACCAGCTCATGGGGCTTGAAAGCACAAAAGATTTTCTCATTAAGGATACGATAGTTATTAATACAAGGATGGATTACAACTCTCTTAAGGAAAGGATTGTAAATGAAAACAGCTCTCTGCTCTCAGCCGGGAAAAATGTTTCAATTGCATCACTGAACTTAAGCGGCCTGAAAACTTTGTGGTATCCAACACTGGGAGCATTTCTAAATTACAACTTTAACCGTACCGATGCCCCTTATTCATCTACCACACTCAACCGGGTATACGGACTTACCTACGGCCTTAACCTGTCGTTCAATATTTTCAATGGCTTTAACACATCACGGCAGATAGAAAACGCCAGGATAAACCTCATGAGCAGTGAGCTTCAGTATAACGACCTGAAGAACAGGCTCGGGGCATCATTTGAGCAGGAATATACAAATTACAGCAATAACCTGCAGCAGGTAAGGATGGAAGAGGAGAACCTGGACGTCGCACGCCAGAATGCTGAAATAGCACTTGACCGCTTTAAGTACGGAACTTACTCCTCACTTGAACTCTCCATTGCGCAGAAATCGTACCTGGATGCCGAAAGCCGCCTTGTTACAGCACAGTATGCCGCCAAAAGAAGCGAGATAGAGCTGATGAGGCTGAGTGGACAGATCATAAAATAAACTAATCAGAGCTTAAAAGTTTGAAGCCCAAAACGGACGCCGCACAGGCGCCTGTTTTGGGCTTTTTAATTTTTTATATCAGAGGCTTAACTTTAATGGCGCCGGATTTATACGGAGCTTATAACCGGAGAAAATAATAGTTTATTCCTTAAGCCAATTTTAAAGAAAGGAGTAAATTATGCAAAAGATAATCCCAAGCCTGTGGTTCGACGGAAAAGCAGAAGAGGCAATGAGGTTCTATACTTCAGTATTCAGGAATTCTAGAGCCGGAAATATCTCCTACTACGGGGATGAAGGCCTGGGACCTAAGGGTACGCCTATGGTAGTGACGTTCAATCTGGAAGGACTGGAATTCATGGCGATAAACGGCGGACCTCAGTTTACATTTACCCCCGCGATTTCACTCTTTGTAAACTGCTCTTCGGGAGAAGAAATGGATGAGCTCTTTACTAAGCTTTCCGACGGTGGACACGTCCTGATGGAACCCGGAAACTACTCATTCAGCGAGAAATTTGCCTGGTTTAATGACAAGTACGGCCTCTCGTGGCAGGTTAACTTTGCCGGCGCTTCCGGAAGCTTTAAGCAGAAGATCGTTCCTTTTTTGATGTTTGTTGGCGAGGTACACGCAAAAGCCGAGGAGGCGGTAAGGTTTTATACTTCACTTTTTAATGATTCGGAAATTATTTCGGTTGAACACTGGGGACAAAATGAAAATGAACCCGAAGGAACCCTGAAGCAGGCAAGATTCTCTCTCTCGGGGCTTGAGTTTATTGCCATGGACAGCAGCCTGGCCCATCCCTTTACATTTACTCCCGCCTTTTCTTTCCTTGTTAACTGCCGGGATCAGGAGGAAGTGGACCGCTTCTGGGATAAGCTTTCCGAAGGAGGCAAAAAAGGGCAGTGCGGCTGGCTTGATGACTCATACGGCATATCCTGGCAGATTGTGCCTGAGGCACTCGGTGAGATGATGAGTGACAGTAACCCGGAAAAATCATCCAGGGTAAGAAAAGCCATACTGAAAATGGAGAAGCTTAATATTGAAGAATTAAGTGAGGCCTTTAGAGGATAAATTAATCCCGAAAACTATCCGGCTGCCGGAAAATCCATTTTCCCGGCAGCCAAAACTTTATTATAAATACTCTTCCAGGTAATTAAGATCCTTGTGGTAGGATTCTTCCATGTAATAAAGCGACACGAATGCTATCAGAAGCGAAATGGCACCCACGATCATTGCGCTGTAAATTATGTCGAAATGCCCCTTAAGAGCTGTAAATGAAAGCGTTATTGGAACCGTTGCCCCGCGGACGAAATTTGGGACCGTGGTGGTAACCGTGGCGCGCAGGTTTGTACCAAACTGCTCTGAAGCTATGGTGACGAAAACAGCCCAGTAGCCTATTGAAATTCCAATCAGAAGGCACAGGGCATAAAAGTAAGTGGGGGAGGCACCATATGAGTAGAGGTAAACAACTACAAGAACAGTGGTCATGGCAAGGAATGTATAGATAACTTTCTTCCTGCTTTTAATTATCTGGCTTCCGAAACCGCTTATTATGTCGCCGAATACGAGTCCCAGATAAGTAAACATTATGGCATTTCCGGCTGAAACGGGGCCCGTAATTCCAAGTTTGCGCCCGAATTCAGGGGAGAATGTAATTAAAACTCCAACCACAAACCAGGTCGGAAGACCTATGAGTATGCACTGCAGGTATTTGAAGAGCCTTTTTCTGGATGTGAATAGGCTTATAAAGTCTCCTTTACGCACATTCATCGATTTGATGGATGAATACATGCCGGATTCAAACATTTTAATTCTGAGTACGAGGAGCAGAAATCCAAGACATCCGCCAACGATGTAGGCTGTAGTCCATGGGAGGAAGTCCCCCACAAGGGCGGCCGTTACGGAACCCAGAATACCTACAGAAGCAACAATTGCCGTTCCATAGCCCCTCAGGCGCTGCGGCAGGGTTTCGCTTACCAGAGTCACTGCCGCCCCGAGCTCACCGGCCAACCCAACTCCGGCCAGAAAACGCATTAATGCGTATGTGTCGGGTGTCTTTACAAAGGCGTTTGCTATGTTGGCAACAGAGTAGAGGAAAATGGAGCCGAAGAGGACCGATATCCTCCCTTTCTTATCCCCCAGGATTCCCCAAATTATACCCCCGATCAGCATGCCTATCATCTGCATGTTAAGAAGGTAGACTCCCGTGCTTACCAGCGCGTCACCTGTTACGCCGATCGACTTTAAGGAAGGGACCCTTACAATGCCAAAGAGCAGGAGGTCGTACATATCAACAAAATAACCCAGAGCAGAAACTATGATTGTAATATTAAGAAGGGCTTTTACGTCTTCAAGCCTCGGTTTGTTCATTTTGTTTCCTTTTACCGTTTTCTTCAGGACAAATTAAGGATTAAAATTTATATGATAAAGAAAATTGTGCAAAGATAATATTTAACAAAATAATTTGGAAACATTAATTTTATAAATTTTTGCACTGACTGGTATTTATTTTATTATTTAGTTTTTTAATGTCAGTAATTATGAACTTGCAAAGATGCGAACTTAAAAATATCTTAGTGCCCGGAAAATAAGTTTTAAGGAAACCAGTTAAATGAAAAAGACCGTTTTTTTGTTAGTTTTGGTTCTGTTAACGGCCATAAACATATACCCGCAGCAGAAAGTTATCGGATACTATAGCTCCGACTATAATTCGATGCCATATTCAGCTATTCCGTACTACAGCCTGACGCACATCTGCCACGCATTTATACGCCCGAACAGCGACGGGTCCCTTTCTGTAAGGCCCGGTTTTATTTACAAAGAGCTCGTTGAAACGGCTCACCAAAATAACGTAAAAGTGCTCATTTCAATTGGGGGATGGGATACTGTAGCGGCAAAGAATTTCCGGACAATTGCCGCGAACCCCTCGCTCAGACAAAGATTTGTCTCTGAACTGACAAACTTCTGCAAGACAAACCGTTACGATGGAGCGGACATTGACTGGGAATATCCTGATGCGCGTGATAACGAAAACTATGTCGCTCTTGTAAGACAGCTGAGGAAATCCTTTAAGTCTTCAGGCATTCCTCTTATTACGGCGGCACTGCCCTCACAGGACTTTAGAAACGGATATGATTTAGCAAAACTTAAAGGGCTGCTGGACTGGTTCAGCATAATGACATATGACTTTGCCGGAGCCTGGGAGAATAATGCCTATCATAATTCTCCTCTTTATCCGTCGGCCAGGCAGACGGGATCCATAAATAACAGCATGCAGTTCTATATCTTAAAAGGCGTGCCTAAATCAAAACTCATGATCGGAATGTCCTTCTACGGCTACAGGATGAATGCAACTGACATATATGAGAAACTTTCCGATAAGGTAGTCCCTTCAGTCAGCTATACTGTTGCCGAATCCTTAAGAAAGTCGCCGGACTGGGAATACAAGTGGGATAAAGCCTCCATGGCGCCATATCTGCAGAACAGGGCCAAAACACAGATCGTTACCTATGACGACCCGGCTTCAGTAAAGCTGAAATGCCAGTATGTGAAGAAAAATAATTTCGGGGGCGCCATAATCTGGGAACTGCATAAAGACTATAACGGAAGTAAATCTCCCTTAATGGAAATTGTAGCAAAGAACCTCAAATCCAAATCAGTTGCCCAAAAGGTTAAGCGTTAATTTCTCGATTACATATAACCCGGCGCACTATGGGGCGCCGGATTAATGCCAGTAGCCCTCCATCACACTTTAATCTAAAAATCCATTATATATTGAATGATTACTTGACAATCAGATTCTGCTATTATATATTTCGGTATACAACGAAATGAAATGAAAGACTACATGATTTTAGAAGAAAAAGCCAGGTTATTTAAGGCACTTTCAGACCCGAACAGGCTGAGAATACTAAAAATGCTCCAGGGGAAAAAACTCTGCGTATGTGAAATTACCGCGGTTTTGGACCTTGCTCCTTCAACGGTTTCCGAGCATTTGAAAGTGCTTGAGTCCGTTGGTTTTATTGTAAGCGAAAAAGACGGCAAATGGGTGAATTATATGATTAATCAGCATATTTCAGATCCTACGGTTGCCTCTTTGCTCTCAATGCTTCCGTTCTGGATCAGCAGCGATAAAATTCTGGACAGCGATTCTGAGAAAGTTACCACAGTTGACCGGAAGAAACTCTGCTGCGGCTGAAAAATTTTTATGGAATATTTCGGTAAATAACGAAGTAAATAGGAATTATGAAAAAAAGTATTCTTGTACTCTGCACTGGCAACTCCTGCCGCAGCCAGATGGCTGAGGCCTTCCTGAAGGCAATTGACCCCGAACTGGAGGTGCATTCTGCCGGGACGAAACCTTCTTCACGCGTTAGCCTGAATGCAATAAAGGTAATGGCTGAAAAGGGAATTGACATCAGCTCTGCCTGCCCTAAGGATGTGAATGATTTTATTGACAAGCCTTTTGACTATGTGATTACTGTATGCGGTAATGCCCGGGAAACCTGCCCGGCCTTTACAGGACAGGTGGGTCAAAAGCTTCATATAGGCTTTGATGATCCGGCCGAAGCCCAGGGTAGTGAAGATGAGATCTTAAAGGAATTTAGAAGAATAAGAGACCAGATAGAGCAAAAGTTTCATGAATTTTATTCAGGGATCAAATAATGAATACCGGGCAGTTATACGATAAACTTGGTAACCAGTTAAAATATTTTATTGGGAAAAGGGTTAGCGATCCCGTGGTAGTAGAAGATATACTGCATGATGTTTTCATAAAGATCCATAATAACATTCATTTACTGAAGAATTCTTCAAAGCTGGAAAGCTGGGTATTCCAGATTA
>JBLMYS010000253.1:0-5683 GCA_050258415.1 Acidobacteriota bacterium
GCTTTGCACACTTTATAAGCGTCGGAAATAAGGCCGACGTCAATGAAAACGACATTCTCAACTACTGGCAGGAAAGCCCCGACATCCAAACCCTCACCTTTTACCTCGAAAGTTTTACAAATGGACACGAATTTATCCGCCCTTTCGTAAAGGGTGAAATTACAAAACCCGCTATTGTGCTCAAAGCCGGGAAAACCTCTGGAGGCATGAAAGCTGCAAGCTCCCACACCGGAGCACTCGGGAGCATGGATAAGGTGGTGGATGCTGTCTTAAAACAGTTCGGTATTGTGAGAGTTGATGACTTAAACGAGCTTTTTAATACGGCAAAGGGATTTGAAAACTTCCCTCTCCCAAAAGGAAATAAAGTTGCCGTTGTTACAAACGCCGGCGGCCCGGCTATTCTTGCCGTCGATGCACTGGAAAAGGAAAACCTCAGGCTCTCTGAACTGAGCCAGAAGACAAAATTGCGCCTCCGTGAAATAGTGAACCCCGAAGGGAGCATTGAAAACCCCGTGGACCTGCTCCCGGGTGGCTCGGCGGAAGCTTATAAAAAGGTAAATAAGATCCTCCTTGAAGATGAAAACGTGGATAACGTTATATCCATTTTTGTTGAACCCGTAATGGTCCAGCCATTTAAGGTGCTCCAGGCTGTCTCGGAAATAAAGTCAGATAAACCGCTTCTGCAGGTCTATATGCCGCTTCCTGAATTCTGGCAGTATTACCACAATCAGCCCGGGAGCAAGATCCCCCTGTTCCGTAATCCCGAGGACCCCGCAGAGGTAATCTCAAACATGCTTTTCTACAGGAAAAGACGCAGCCGCATTGAAAAAAGCCTTAATACCCGTTTAAGCCAAAGCGTGCTCCCGGAAAAAGATAAGTATAACTTCAAGCCGGGATACCTAACGCAAAGCGAGGTGACGCAGATCGTGGAAGATTACCACCTGCCCACTGTAAAATCCCTTTGCCTGAAACCAGCCGAGCTGGACACAATCCCGGAGAACTACCTGCCTGCTGTTCTTAAAGCAATTAGCCGCGATGTAATCCATAAGTCTGAATTTAACGCCGTAAGGCTGAACCTTTTATCCAGAGAGGAAATTAAGTCCGAAGCCCAAAAGATGACAGAGGAATTTTCATCTAAAGGCTTTACGGTTGAAGGCTTCCTCCTCCAGCCCTATGTTAAGGTTAAACATGAAATCTTACTCGGCGGCTTCCGCGACCCATCATTCGGACCTATGATTATGTTCGGAACCGGTGGCAAATATGTGGAAGTTATTAACGATACTGTAATTAAATCGGCCTATATCTCTGATGCCGATGTAAACGAGATGATAAATACTACAAAAATGGGACAGATTATTAAGGGCGTGCGCGGGGAAAACCCTGCCGACATACGCTGCCTGAGGGAAACAATAAAAGCTGCCGCACGCATGATGATTGAAAACGAAAGAATTCAGGAATTCGACATAAATCCCCTCGTCGTTACGGAAATGAATCAGGTCTTTGCCGTGGATATAAGAATCAGAATGGGAGAATAAAATTATCCGTATGTGTCCACCTTTTTGCATCTGGCAACTTGAGGAGTAATTATCTATATTTTTATGAAAACCGGCCTTTTCCCGGTTTTCTTTTTTATTAACCGGTAACATTGAATTTGTCTATGAAAAATTTCATTATATTTTTTGCCATTGTGCTCCTGGTCTACGGACTTGTTAACTATTATATATTTATAAGGGGGTGGCAGGCCATCCCTAAAGGCTCACCCTTAAGAGGCTATTACCTTGGTATCTTTCTCTTTCTCGTGCTTTCTTACCTTGTGGCAAGATGGCTCGAAAAACACGCCTTCTACGCCGTAAGCGACCCTCTGATGTGGATCGGGGCGTTCTGGCTTGCCGCAATGGTCTATTTCCTCTTTGCTGTTATTTTTCTTGACCTCCTGCGCCTCATAAACCATTTTACCGGGTTCTTCCCTTCTTTTATAACCAAAGACTACGCAAGGGCAAAGTACTATACTGCCGTTGCCGTCTTTTCTGTTGTAGCCCTGACCGTGCTCTTTGGAAGAATTAATGCCGTCCATCCGCGCCTGAAGGTCCTGGAGCTGGCAATTGATAAAAAGACAAACCCTGTAAAATCATTAAATATTGTTGCCGCCTCGGATATTCACCTCGGGACCCTTGTTGGTAACTCGCGCCTCGACACCCTTGTTCAGAAAATAAATGATCTGGATCCCGACGTGGTCCTGTTTCCCGGGGATATTGTAGATGAGGACCTGGGCCCGGTAATAAAGAAAAACCTCGGCGAGACTTTAAGAAAAATTAAGTCCCGCTACGGCATCTATGCCATTCCCGGCAACCACGAATATATCGGCGGCATTCAGGCAGCCGTGGCCTATCTTACCGAACACGGAATTACCGTCCTGCGCGACAGCGTCGTTGAACTTGAGGGGGGCGTGTATCTTGTCGGCCGCGACGACCGCTCGGTTAACCAGATCAAAAAAAGAAAATCGCTCCAGGAACTCATGCGTGAAGTGGATAAATCTAGACCCGTTATTATGATGGACCATCAGCCCTTCGGACTTAAAGAGGCCGAGGATAACGGAGTGGACCTGCAGATCTCTGGCCACACACACCATGGACAGCTCTGGCCCTTTAATTTTATTACAAACAGAGTCTATGAGGTAAGCTGGGGCTATAAGAAAAAGGGAAATACAAATTACTACGTCTCCAGCGGATTTGGTGGCTGGGGACCACCTATAAGAACAGGCAATACTCCTGAAATTGTAAATTTCCGCCTTACATTCAAATAACCCTGATTCCCCGGGGAAAGAGGCTATTTTGCAGTGTCGGCAGGTGAAGTTATTGTAAAGTATTCACTGAAAATGAATTCTCCGGGGCTTAAGTAGTTGCTTAACTTAATTCTGTAATTTGATGAAGACGGAATGTTTGTCGGTATCCTCCAGTTGAACTGCCCGTCATTTTCAGTGGCTCCGGATATTTCTGTAATATCTTCTTCTTTCCTGAAAAGAGTCAGCGCAACGCTTTTTATTGAGGAAGATACAAACCATCTGATGGGGAATTGAACACCCTTCATCAGTACTTCTCCTCCGCTGGGTGTCGTTAGATATAGCACATTAGGATTTTCGTTGTTTGTAATAATCTGATTCATTCCCGGCTGAGGATCTGTAAGGTTGAGCTTTTCACGGCAGCCGGCAAGCAGAACTAAAGAAAACAGAAACATAAATGCTAATAAATATCTATTCATTTTGCCTTCTTTGATCGAGTTGAAAAATATTCAATAAATATCAAACCCCCTGATTTTATACTAAGGAAAATTAAACAAAGAGTAAATCCATTTTTAAGGATTAGATAAAACTGCCTCTTATGCTTCAAAGCCGGAAGCTAATATGGTGAATTATTTAAGTAAACTTTGTATGTTTCAGCCAGAAATTAAAAATTGAATTTATGAAGTAAGTCCTGTTGTTTTAATAAATGAATCCGAAAAACGAAAAACATTTTACAATACCCGTTTTTGTGCCGGAACTTGCCTGCCCCTTCCAGTGCGTATTCTGCGACCAGAGGAAAATCTCAGGGCATGAGGAAAGTCCTTTAACCACAGAGGTAAAACGCACTATAGAAGAACACCTTGCCACAATCCCTCCTCAGGGGAGCTGTGTCGAAATAGGCTTCTTTGGCGGGAATTTTACAGGAATACCTGTAGACCTCCAGGAAAGCTACCTGGAAACTGCAGCACAATATCTAAAGTCGGGAAGAATCAGTGGGATCAGGCTTTCTACGCGCCCGGACTATATTTCTCCGGAAAAACTGAAACTCCTGAAACATTACGGCGTCACTTCAATTGAACTGGGGGCACAGTCACTCGATAAGGATGTCCTCAAGCTCTCGGGCCGCGGCCATAAGGTGGAAGATATAGAACTGGCCTCCCATATGATAATAGAAGAAGGCTTCTCACTTGGACTTCAGATGATGATAGGCCTTCCCGGCGATACTCTGGAAAAATCTATCCTTACGGCCAGGCGCATTGTTGAACTTGGCGCGGATAATACGCGCGTCTATCCTACGCTTGTAATTAAAGGGACAAAACTTGAAGAGATGTATTTGAAAGGAAAGTATAAGCCTCTTGAACTTCAGGAAGCCGTAATTACAGCTAAAAATGTGACGGAAATTTTTGAGGCCTCAGGCGTAAAGATAATCCGCATGGGACTCCACCCCTCCGAAGGATTGCTTTCCGGAGAACACCTGGTTGCAGGACCTTACCATGTATCCTTTCGTGAACTGGTCCAGACTGAAATCTGGCATGAGGCCCTCAAATCCTTAAGTCTGGAAGAAGGAAAGGCCCTTACAATCTCAGTCCCCCCGGGCGAGTTAAACTATGCCGTAGGCTATAACGCGCGCAATAAAAAAGAGCTCTTAAAAATTTTCCGTAAGGTAAGTTTCATTATGGACCCCGCTCTTAAAGGGAGGCAGTTTATTGCAGATTATAATTGACAGGAAAATGCCTGAAAAAGCCAAAGGAAGTCTTAAAAGCTTTGGAAATCTGATTGAACTCGAAACCTCCGGAATAACGTATGACGCGATTTCGGGCCATCCCGACATTTTTTTCTTCAAAACCTCTTCCCGGCTCATTGCGGCTCCGAACCTTCCGCCTGAATATTTGAAAATTCTTCATGAGAAGGGTATAAACTACCTTTTGGGAAGTTCACCTGTGGGAATGAAGTACCCCGACAGCGCCCGCTACAACGCCGTTTCAAACGGAAAGTACCTTATTCACCGCAGTGATATTACGGATAAAGAAATTTTAGCTCATTCAAAAGAAAAGGAAATCCTCAACGTCAGTCAGGGCTACTGCCGGTGCAGCCTCCTGCCGCTTGAGAGTAATAGCTTTGTTACTTCTGATGAGGGAATTTGTAAAAGCCTTAAAGCAAAAGGCTTAAACGTACTTTTGGTTTCTTCCGCGGATGTTTTACTCCCGGGCTTCAGTCGCGGTTTTTTTGGCGGCACATGCGGAGTGTGGAATGGCAAAGTATTTATTGCAGGCAGCCTTAAATACCACAAAGAGGAAACGGAAATAAAAGCTTTCCTTAAAAGTCATGGCTATGGAACGGTTGAACTTTATGACGGGCCCCTTTTTGATTGCGGGAGTATATTGTTTTTAGATGAAGAAAATCCCTAAGAGGTGTGAATAAAATTCAGGGGAAGGAACATCTCTTCCTCCCCCTGAATTCTAACAGGTGATATTACTGTTTGTTTCTATTCCAGATATGTGTCGTAATCTTCCAAGTATCATCGGGCTGACGCTTCCAGACAAAAACGAATTTCCCTTTTTCCTGCATCGGGTTTTGTCCCGGCTTGTTAATAGACAGGAAATAACGTCCCACTTCATCCACGGTTTCATTATTCACATTAACCTTTGCCGTTGTAAGCGTATCAAACCTGCCGCCAATAGTTATAACTTTTGCCCAGAAGTTCTTGATTCCGTTAGTACCCTGAATTATATCTATGTCAGGAGGCATAATTACGGCGTCATCAGCATAAAAGCCTGCTGCTGCTGCTGCGTCACCACGGTTAATTGCCTGCATAAACTGAACAGCTGCCTGTTCAACCGTTGCAGCCGCGGCGCTCGTAGCCGGCGCATTTACTCCGGGAGCTGTGGTTCCGGGTGTAGTCGT
>JBLMYS010000254.1:0-2800 GCA_050258415.1 Acidobacteriota bacterium
TTAATAGGCGCCTATGTGTTTAACTATGGACGCATAATTGTAATCGGTACGGGGATTTTTTTCCTGTTAGTTACCCTTATTATAAGCCACAAGAGGCTTTCTTTTTATCTGATAGACCTTATTGTCAAAATCGGGTTTCTCAAAAAACATGGCGGCAGAATTCGTACGGCATATGAAAGTGTATATCTTCTTCTTCGCCCTTTGCCTTTGTTTTATATGGTTGTAATAAGTTTCTTTTCCTGGTTTTTGGAATGTTTTGGTTATTACATAATTCTTTTTAATTTTGGACTTCATTTTAATATTCTCTGGCCGACATTCGTTTACACTTTCTCCACTATTGCCGGGGCAATAACAATGCTGCCGGGGGGACTGGGTGTTACAGACGGCTCATTAACATTTTTATTGATAAGAAATAAAGTACCCAAGGATATTGCCGTTTCTTCCACTTTTATTGTAAGGGCAGTTACACTTTGGTTTGCAGTTCTGATTGGTGTCGTTAGTGTTTCATTTTATCAACATCGATATGGTAATATATCTGTTGAAACTTCAATAAATAACTCATAGGAGAATCCGCCATGGCAAAATTCAAGAACATCAGCATCCCTAGCGAAGGTGCGAAAATTACCGTTCAGAACGACAAACTGGTCGTTCCTGACAACCCGATCATCCCTTTTATTGAGGGTGACGGTACAGGTCCCGATATCTGGAAAGCCTCAAAGATCGTCTTTGACGCGGCAGTTGAAAAAGCTTATAAAGGTAAAAGAAAAATCTCGTGGATGGAAATCTATGCCGGCGAGAAAGCAACCAAAGTCTATGGTAAAAACCAGTGGCTGCCAAATGAAACAATTAAGGCAATCGGTGAATACGTCGTTGCAATAAAGGGTCCTCTTACAACCCCTATCGGAGGCGGTATCAGAAGCCTTAACGTTACTTTAAGACAGAAGCTCGACCTTTTTGCATGCGTAAGGCCGGTTAAATACTACGCCGGAACCCCAAGCCCGATGAAACGCCCTCAGGATCTGGATATCGTTCTTTTCAGGGAAAATACAGAAGACGTTTATGCCGGTATTGAATTCAAGGCAGGCTCAAAGGAAGCCAATAAGATCATTGAAATGCTCGAAAAGGACCTCAAGAAGGAAGTCCGCCCGAACTCAGGCATCGGTATAAAACCTATGAGCGAATTCGGATCTAAACGCCTGGTTAAAAAAGCAATCGACTACGCCCTTGCTAACGGAAGAAAAAGCGTTACTCTCGTCCATAAAGGCAACATTATGAAATTCACAGAAGGCTCATTTAAGGAGTGGGGTTACGAGGTTGCTAAAAAAGACTACGCAGACGTGATTGTAACTGAAGAAGAACTTTCTTCAAAATATAAAGGCAAAATGCCCGAAGGCAAACTCCTTATAAAGGACAGGATTGCAGACAGCATGTTCCAGCAGCTTTTATTAAGACCCGCTGAATATGACGTGGTTGCAACACCTAACCTTAACGGCGATTACCTCTCGGATGCCGCGGCAGCCCAGGTCGGAGGACTTGGTATTGCTCCCGGCGCAAACATCAGCTACCACGTGGCACTCTTTGAAGCTACTCACGGAACAGCTCCTAAGTACGCCGGACTCGATAAGATTAACCCCGGTTCTGTCATTTTATCCGGCGTGATGATGTTTGAATATATGGGCTGGAACGAGGCTGCAAAGCTTATCGAAAAGGCAATGACGAAAACCATAAAATCAAAAGTTGTGACCTATGACTTCGCACGCCTCATGACAGGCGCAAAAGAGGTAAAATCTTCAGAATTTGCTCGTGCAATTGTAGATAATATGAAGTAAATTTGATATAATATAAAATAAATAAGTCCACTTTATCCATTATATTGATTTTCAAAAGTGGACTTCTTATTTTAACAAAACTATTAAAAATGAGGAGGCACCATGTCCAGAGATAACGGTCTGGGAAAAGGATTATTAATAGGTATACTGACCGGTTCAGTAGTTGGTTCAATTATCGCTCTCCTTTACGCTCCTAAAAGCGGCAAGGAACTCAGGCGTGATATAAAGGACAAAACTGACGAGTTTATGGGTGAGGCTGAACAGTACCTTGCCGATGCTAAGGTTAAAGCCGTGGAAATGATCAACGACGGAAAAAAAAAGTCAGAAAAGCTGATTTCTGACGCCAGAGTAAAAGTAGAGGGCTTGCTTCAGGATGCCGAGAAGGCTCTTGATAATGCAAAAAATCTGGCTGGCGACGAGGGCGACAAGCTCAAAAGCGCTTTCAAGGCCGGGCTTGATGCATACAAGAACGAACAGAATTCTTAAACACCCGAAAAGCAACTATTTTTTCTGGCTGCATTCTTTGTTATATGCAGGTCAATTTAGAGGATGAGTCTAATTATTACATAACTTAAAGCCTCGTCATTAAGGCAGGGAGATTGAACTATGGATACAGCGTTGAATATCTTTCTGATTATTTTGCTGATTTCGGCATCCATTCTGTGCATTTATCTTGTAATTACGCTTAAGCAGGTTACAAAGACAATTGCGGCCCTTCAGAAGGACGTCGAACAGATTAAGGGAAATGTGGAACCTATTCTTGCCAATGTTAATATCATCACTGGCAAGGTGGCCCTTGTTACCGAAGAGGTCGAATCTGTCATATCAGCAGTCAAAGTATTAATTGAAAACTTAAAGGATAAAGCTGAAGATCTACTGGACAAAACTAAACGAATCAAAGCAAGTGTGGGAGATAGTCCGGGGGGCGATGTTTTCAGGAAAGTAGTTGGAATTTCCCGCGGAATATCTGC
>JBLMYS010000255.1:0-10557 GCA_050258415.1 Acidobacteriota bacterium
GCGGACTTCGTGAAGTCCCTTATCAGCGCCAGGTTATCGGTGGTACTTTTGACAACCAGCTCTTTTTCGAATAATTTATTTGCAGTTTTCAATATTAACTCTTCTCGTTGAACTTTTGAACGGCTTCTTTTTCATCTTTATAGAACTCGTACAATAGCGGAAAACCTAATAAGTCAAAAATGTTGTAAATCTTGGGACTCATATTTGAAAATTTTATGTCCCCTTCGTTCTCCCGCATAGTCTCCACATATGCCATAAAAACGCCCAGTCCGGCACTGCTTATGTAAGCAAGATCTTCAAAGTTAACAACAACCTTGAATCTTTTGTTATCTATTAGTTTTGTGAAAACATCCTCCAGTTCAGGTGCTGTGTGTGCATCGAGATAGCCATGCAAATTGACGACATTTACATGACTGTTTTCGCGCGTCTCCACATTAAAATCTACCATTCAACCTCTCCCGATTTATTTAGTTTTATTTTCTGTCCACTTAAAAATTACCAGTGTTATATCATCATGCTGCGGCTTTCCCTGGGAAAATATCGCAACTTCCTTCATGATCCTTTTGGAAATCATATCTATTGGTGCCTCCATGTTATCTAGAATCACCTTGTTAAACCTCTCATAACCAAAATCTTCCAGAAGCCCGTTCTTCGATTCAGGAATTCCATCTGTATAGAGCAGCAATATATCATTTTCTTTTAATTTAATCTCAACTTCTTCAAGTGAATTTGCAAAATTGGACGAGAAATCGAGCCCCAGCCCCATCCCGCATGGCTTAAGTTCCTCGATCCTACCCTCCCTTACCAGTAGAACCGGCGAATGCCCGGCCCTTGAGAAAAATACAGTGCCGGTCTTAATGTCAAGCACTCCATAGATAACCGTTACAAAACTCTTTTTATCCAGACTGTGCCTTAAAACCTGATTGGCCTTTAGGAGCACCTCTTTCGGACTGTCTATCATGCGCGAAAGCGACTCAAAAATACCCTTGACCTCCGCCATAATGAAAGCCGCGGGAATGCCTTTTCCCGAAACATCGGCTATAACAAAACCCAGACGGTCTCCCGTAAGCCTGAAGAAATCGTAGTAGTCACCCCCGACTTCAAAAGCCGGCACAAAAAGGGCCGAAACCTCCATGTTTTCCATTTCAGGAGTCTTATCCGGCAGAATCTTGTACTGGATCTCACGAGCTACGTCCAGCTCTTTTTCCATCCTTTCCTTTTCAATGCTTTCAGCCAGAAGTTTTGCGTTTTCAATTGCAACGGCAGCATAATCCGCAAATGCACCTATCGATTTCTGATCGTCATCATCAAAGGGATCTTCACTTTTCCTGGCTGCAATCAGATACCCGTTTACCTCATCGTGCACCTTTAAGGGTGAAACTGCCAGAAGACGGAAATCCGTGCTCAAATCCTCGGAATCACCGGACTTTAACTTATCGAGCGAAATTGTCTTTACATTTATTATATTCTTCAGCCCGTACTTTCGGCTTAAGGTGGAGGTGATTTTATCTGCCTCAATATAGCCTATATTTTTAACGGCGTTCAGGTTGAGCTCCCCGTTTTCACCCGAGACCAGCCAGGCCGAGTCGCTGTTGCAAACTTTAATCGTAATGTCTGTTACCGTCTCAGCCAGCTCCTTAAAATCAAATACCTGCGTCATCAGACGGCTTAAATCCATGAGGGATGAAACTTCCTGTGCCTTGCGGTCGAAGGCTTCGGCAGTCGGCATGTGGAAAAGAGTGGTAAAGAACACCACGCTGAAATAGATGCAGCCGTAAGTCATCATGAGCACAAGAAATTCATGCAGCGCGGGCGAGAATTCCGTAAGAGCCTGAGTAACAAAAAGGTTGCCTGAATTGCTGAGTCCTATGTTGACGCCAAAGAGGATTGAAAGCACAACTGAAATAATGAGCAGATACATCTTTTCCTTCTTGGTCAGAAATGCTATCCACGAGGTCCTGATTGAGTTGAGCGCAATTAAAAGTATGGAAACTATCGTCAGAGCGGTCTTAAAATCCGCAAATTCAACGTGAAGAAACGAAATTGTACCCGAAACCGAGGCCGCGGCCAAAAACCCGGCCATCGTATTAAAGTAAAAAGAGGGATTGCGCTTCTGCTTCAGGAAAAAAAGCATCCTGAAGACTGAAAAGTTATAGGCCATTGCAACAATAAAGAGGAAGGCAAGAAAAATTGCGGCAATTGAATACATAAAACTGCCGCTGCCGTTCTGCCCGAAAATCTCATTAAAAACCGGGGAGATCACCGAAAGAACAAAAAATATCAGCGCGTTTAAGATCCCCGCATTAAGTATTATTGATAAAGGAGAAAGCTTCTTCTCCTGAATAAAATCACCCGCGTAAAGCGTGATAAAATAAAACGTCAGAATTACCAGAACCTCACTCAAACATACAAAAAGGGGACTGTAGCTGAGATTATCAGGGAAAACCAGCCTGAAAAGGAACAGTATGGCAGACAGTGTCATTGCGTTCTGCAGCTTGCGTTGACTGCTCCAGTGGAATAATTTCTTTATAATTACATTACGTGCGAGTATATTTTGCATTTATTTAAGGCTCTTTATTTTCCAATTTTTGTTTATTCAGTTTTTTCAGCTTTTTAAGCTCTTCCCTTACTTTCTTCATGCTTTCCTTTAGTTCTTTGCGCTTCAGGCTGTCAAGCCCCGCGTTCATGTAAGCAAGCGAATCCGCCTGATGGTGGAACCCGGAAATCTTTCCCTCGCTAAATCCGCTCTTTTTCAGGCTCTCTTCAACTATGGAATCTACATTCGGCAGATCAATATTCAATTCAAAATAGTCTGAGGATTCCGCCTCGTTATCCGGCACTTTCGGCACCTGGGACGCCTTATGTTTTCCGTTCGGCACAACAGGAGGCTTCATTTGTATATGAAAATTCCTTAGCTCCTTTGCAGCCGTTTCTATCTGCCTGCCAATTTCCACCATGTCCGGAATTTCAGAAGTAACAGCGGGCACCTCTGGTACCCTTATGCGGAAGCGCGTCGAATCCATATAGAAGGAAAACCCCCTGTCGGGATACTTCTTTAAGTTTTTCTTCATCCCCTTCGCGTAGTCTTTTTCAAATTTCATCTGCAGCTTCACATCTCTATCTGCCTCTGCTAAATCACGCTTCTGCTGCTTTATATCTTTCCTGAACTGTTCCATATCAAATTTATAATCATGCGAGAAGACTGAGTCACTTGTAACAAAAATATAACGGTTGACGTTTGCATCCTTAACCTCTGAAATCATCTTATGCATCTGCGGATTATCCGCAAACTCTGCCAAAGAGGGCCCCATCTCCCTGAATTTCGCCTTGTTGGCCCTGGAGGCGAACATAAACAGATCGGCTAAAAGCGCTTTATTCAAATTCCAGAGGTTTTCATTTATGGCAACTGTATTGTTCTCGTTGACAAGTATCTGCGACTTGATCTTTTCACCGTACGAACTGAGAATGGAATCCATCTGAAGGCGCTGCCCGGCATTAAGGTCCAGGTTTTTACTGAATGCTTCAAGATTGTTTGTTTTCTGAACTGCTGAAACATCCCTGAACTCCACATACTGCTTGCCCAAAGTGTCTACTCCCAGCTGCAGATACTGCCTGTTCTGGCGGTCGAGCGGAAGCTCATGATAGAAAGCAAAATTAAATATGTCCTCATTTGTGACCTCACGGCCTAAGAAAAGAGGCTTGAGACTTTTGGTGTAAAAGCTTAATAGGCTCCCTTTCTGCGCTTCAAAAAAATCCTGAAACTTGTTTGCCTTGAAATAGAACGTAAGCGCAATTGTAAGTGCCACCAGCCCTGCAAGGGACATGGCTTTCCTGGAGAAAAGCATTCCTCTTAAATTATATTTGCTTTTTTTAACCATAAGTCAGCTTTCATAATGGAAGAATAATAAGGAAACACTTTTTTTAAGCAGAAGTCAACAGAGAAAAAAGAAAGATAAATCAGAACAGAGAGGAAGGCAAAACAATAAAAACGGATCCTAAATCATCAAATCACGTTCAAAAGGCTGCAGCAGATATTTTAAGCTTTCTCTTGCTCTGAAGATTCTGGACTTAATGGTTCCTACTTCACATCCCAAAGAATCCGCAATTTCCTTATAGCTCTGGCCGTCAATTTCCCTCATCAAAAGAGGTACCCTCAGCTTTTCAGGCAGCTTTTGTATGGCCTGCTGCACTATCTCCGTAGTATCCACATACTCGGCCTCATGCCTCATGCCCCCTAATTCCTCCTCGGAATCCTTTATCGGTACAAAAATGCTCCTTATGCGCTGCTTGCGCAGCTGATCCTTGCACTTGTTTACTGTAATCCTGTAAAGCCAGGTGGTAAACTGCGACTCAAAACGGAAACTCTTCAGCTTGTTAAAAACGGTAATAAATACGTCCTGAGAGATATCATCCACCATCTCACGGTTGCCTACGGTCAGAAACACAAGATTCCGCACCTTGTCCTTGTGTCTTAAAACCAGCACCCTGAAGGAGGATTCATCCCCGTCAATAAACCTTTTTATCAGCGCAAAATCATCATCGGTGTTTGACATTGAACCGTGACTCAGGCCGATTTCATCTTTTGTTAAATCCATTAATTTAGACGCTACTTATTAGTTATTGTTCCGTTGAAACAGAATACCTTTTTTCCCCTCCGGCCCCTTATAAGAAACCCGCAGCTTAAAACTAAGAAATTTATACAATAAATAATGCGAAAAATTTCCCGCAGCCATTTTTTTTATTGTTTAGCCAAAAATTATCTGAATTATATAAAAATAACAACAAAATCTTTTAATTTGCTTGCAAAAATTGACCCAATAGAGTAAATTTAATCAGTTAATAAATAGGAGCATTCATGAAAATCAAAACCAACGAACAGTACGGAGCAGTAGTTGTAGAGCTGAAGGGTAACGTTATGGGCGGTCCTGAAGCTGCTGAACTGAGCGATATTCTGCACAAACTGGTTGAAGAAAAGAAGCTGCATGTAATTATTGATCTGTCCGAAGTTAAGTTTATGAACAGTTCCGGTCTTGGAATGCTTATCAGTGGTTTTACTACAATGAAAAATGCCGGCGGTAATATGGTCCTGGCAAATGCTACTGAAAAGATCTATAGCCTGCTAATGATTACAAAGCTGGTAACTATCTTTGAAAATTACGATTCTGTTGAGGAAGCTGTTAAGAGCTATAGCAAGTAGCCTCCAGACAATAGAATTATTACATTTTGAGTATTTTTGTGAACTCCGGATAGCTCATTCGGAGTTTTTTTATGCATATAATTTAGGAGTGAAACAGGAGTTAAAATGAGTGTGTCAGTTTTAGTCGGCAGCCAGTGGGGTGATGAGGGCAAGGGCAAAGTTGTTGATATTCTGAGCGAAAAATTCGAGATTGTGGCAAGATATCAGGGTGGAGCCAATGCGGGACACACCGTGGAAATCGGTGACAGGCAGTTCATTCTTCACCTCATCCCATCCGGAATTCTAAGGGAAGACGTAACCTGCGTTATCGGCAACGGCGTCGTAGTAGATCCACAGGCCCTCTTGGACGAAATCAGCTTTCTTGAAAAAAATAATATTAAGATCGACGGGCGCCTCTTTATCAGCCATAACGCGCACCTTATTATGCCGTACCACAAACTTCTCGATTCAATTAGCGAAAGCGGACAGAATAAAATAGGCACTACAGGCCGCGGCATAGGCCCCTGCTATATAGATAAATATGCAAGAAAAGGGATCAGAATCGTTGACCTATTAAATAAAGATATACTTGAGAAAAAAATCAGGGAAAACCTGGCCGAGAAAAATAACCTCCTTAAGAAGGTCTATGACCACAAGGAACTAGACGTTGAGGCCATTATTGCCGAATATATGGAATTCGACAAGAAAATCGATAAATATGTAAAAGATACCCCGGTTCTCTTAAATAACGCCATTGCAGAAGGGAAGTCTGTCCTTTTAGAAGGCGCACAAGGGGCCCTTCTTGATATCGACCACGGCACATACCCTTACGTCACCTCCTCAAGCCCAACCTCAGGCGGTGCATGCACGGGGACAGGAATTCCCCCGACAAAAATTGATTCTGTAATAGGCATTGTTAAGGCTTATACTACAAGAGTAGGACTTGGACCCTTCCCGACAGAACTTCTGGACGAAGATGGGGAAAAACTGAGGAAAATCGGAGCTGAATTCGGCGCTACAACAGGCCGCCCGAGACGCTGCGGCTGGTTTGACGCTTTCCTCGTAAAATATTCAAGCATGATTAACGGAATTGTCACCGTTGCCATTACTAAACTCGACGTCTTAAGCCACTTCGAAGAGATAAAGGTATGCGTCGGCTATGAACACCAGGGCAAAATGCTCAAAGCTTTCCCGAATGACGTCGAACAGCTCGACTGCATAAGCCCTGTCTACAAAACCTTCAAGGGATGGAATACCGACATATCGCAGGCTAAGACCTATAACGACCTCCCGAAGGAAACAAAGGATTATCTGGAATTTATGTCGAACTACTGCGGCTTTAAGATCAGCCTCATCTCTGTCGGCCCCAAGCGCGCCCAGACGATAGTTCTCTAAGCCATATATCCCAAATATAATTTCGCAAATATGCCCCAACCCCGGGGCATATTTCATTTTTAGCCCGAACCTCTCATTTAAGATCAGACCTTTCATAGACCGTAACCTGTTTATTTTTTGAAATAATTCCCGCATATTAACACACATATTTATTTTCAGCTCAATATCTAATTCAAGGAATATCATCTGTGAAAAAATTTCTCTTACTCTCTTTTTCATTCCTGCTCGCTTTTAATTTTCTGCTGGCCCAGGATAACGCTAAAATTTCCCTTAGAATGTCTTTCCCCGATACAAGCCGTGTCCTGGAACTAAACGGCAGGCCGTTCTACTTCACGGGCGTCGTAAGCCCCGCTAACTCCCGCGTAACTGTAAACGGAACGGGAGCATCAGTGGACGAAGATGGGGCCTTCTTAGCCTACGCCCCCATTATTCTCCTGAATCAAAAAGACAGCTCGGGCTTTAATAAAGGCAAAATTGAAGTTAAAATAACTTCAGGCAAAGACTTAAAGGTGATTAGCAGAATTTATACCGTTAAACTTCCCTTAAGAACTTCCAGCGGGGACTCCCTCTCGGTCGACACCGAATGGGCAAACACCCCCTCCGACTCTCTCTGGATCGAAAAAGGGGAAAACGTAAACGTTCAGGTAAAAGCTACCCCCGGCTGCAAGGCTTATTTTACCGTGGAGGGCGGTGAAGAGAAATTCCCAATGGAAGAAACCCGCTTCGTTAACTCATACTACTGGGGTGAGGCTGTATTCGGAAGCGGACTGGAAACAAAGGGCGACACCATAAAAGGCATATATGAAGGACACTTTTCTGCCGACAGAACCCTTAATGACGCAAAAATTAAGGTCACACTCGTTCACCCCGGGCTTGGAACTCTTAACTGGAGCCCCTCAGGCACAGTTTCTACATTAAACAGCGCCATGCACCCGATAGTGGAAGTTAAAGCAGATCCCAACCTCGTGGTGGGAAGATTTGCTCCCGCAGCCGGATATAAGCTTTTTCTCCATGAAGGCACCAGACTTGAAGTTACCGGCAAAGAAGGCCGCTGGCTAAAGGCAAAACTTTCAGCGGGTGAATCTGTTTATATTCCTCAGAATTCCGTTAATTTTATTTCCGGCGGCAAGATACCCCAAAGCTCAATACCGGTCATAAGAACTAAAGATTCTTTGCGCTATACATCAGTCGAGTTCAGCCTAAGTGAACGCGTACCTTTTAATATTACCGAGTACAATAACCCCCAGAGGCTTGAAGTAACACTCTATAACGTCAAATCCGAGATCGATTGGGTGTTTTACGACAAAAAAAGCGATTTTATACGTGAAATTAAGCATTCCGGGGCTCAGGACGGCGTCCTTAAGGTTGAAATATTTTTGAAAGAGAAGACCCACTGGGGCTATAAACCCGTATACGACGGCAATATACTGAAACTTATGATCAATAAACCGGCTAAGAAAAACAGCGCCTCCATTTTCCGGAACAATCAGCTTAAAGGGCGTGTTATATCAATTGATCCCGGCCATACACCCGAATACGGTGCCGTTGGACCAAGGGGCGTAAAGGAAAAAGACGTTAATTACGAAATTTCCTTGAAATTAAAAGAAATGCTGGAGGATAAGGGAGCCGTGGTTTACATGACTCACAAACAGGGGGAAAGCCTCCCCTTGACGCAGAGAAAAGCCGTCGTTAACTCTCTTAATCCTGAAATATCAATCAGCATGCATAATAATGCCGTGCCGCAGGGTGTCGACCCTTTAATCCATAACGGCAGTTCTGTTTATTACTATTATCCGCAGGCGCTTCCGCTTGCAAAAATGATACACAAAAACCTGCTTAAGAATATTAAGCTGAAGGATTTCGGCCTTTACTGGGATAACCTTTATATGTCCCGTATCCCGGAATCAATTTCATTACTAATTGAACCAGCATTTATGATCGTTCCTGAACAGGAAAGGCTGCTTAAGACGGACGACTTCCAGAAAAAGATAGCCCACTCGGTCCTGGATGCACTGGATAGCTTTTATAAGGAATACAGCGAATGAAAATGTCGGGCGGCCCCGGAACCAGAAATATCAAAATCATACTGCTTGCCATAGCTTTGGTAATTGCCTTCGGCACCGTTTTCTATACGCGTATGATTGTCGAAAAGCTTCAGCAGAAGGAAAAACAGATAGTGGAGCTTTATGCAAAAAGCCTCGAGTATCTTGCCAATACGGAAGATACTTCCACTAACCTTACCTTCATCTTTGAAAACGTCATAAAACCGATCGATTTCCCGATTATCCTGACCGATACACAGGATAAGGTAAACCTGAAGAATAAATCCGGCTACCGCAACCTGACGCTCGACTCTACAAAAACCCCGGCCGAGCAGGAAGCCTTCCTTTATAAGAAAATTCAGGAAATGGACGCCATTAATCCCCCGATCGTTATTAAATACAACGATTCGATTATCTTTGGCAAGATTCATTACGGCGATTCCGACCTTATAAACCAGCTCAGGAACTACCCTTACCTCCAGATACTATTTGCCGCTATGTTCATCATTATCGGATATATCAGCTTCAGCTATATTAAAAGAAATGAGCAGAGCAACATCTGGGTCGGTATGGCAAAGGAAACGGCCCACCAGCTCGGCACCCCGATTTCTAGCCTTATGGGATGGAGCGAAATCCTGAAACTAAGCCATAATAACCCCGACAAGGTCCTGGATATTTCTGAGGAAATTAATAACGACCTTTCCCGCCTGAACAAAATTACACAGCGCTTCTCTAAAATCGGGTCAAATCCCGAACTCAGGGAGGCCAACCTCTATGAAGTTATTGAAAGAACAACAAAATACTTTGAACGCCGCCTGCCTCAGATCGGCAAAAGCGTGCAGCTTAAAATCGAGGGTGATGAAAACGTATGCGCAAGGCTGAGCCCCGAGCTCTTTGAATGGGTGCTCGAAAACCTGATTAAAAATGCACTCGACGCAATTGAGGGGAAAAAGGGAAGCATAACATTCTATGTTTCTGAAACCCACAAGAATGCCGAAATCGACGTTAAGGATACCGGCAAAGGCATAGACCCTAAAAGAAAAAAAGACATATTCCGACCGGGCTACAGTACCAAGCGCCGCGGCTGGGGACTGGGCCTCAGCCTTTCAAAAAGAATTGTTGAAGACTACCATAAGGGCAAGATATACGTTAAGCATACCGGACCTGAAGGCACAACCTTTAAGATCGTCCTCAGAAAGAATTCCTGATGAGAAAAGCTCCTTATTTCTAAGGAGCTTTTTTTTGATATCAAACTTACCTTCACATACAACTCTACCCCGGATTTATCCTCTCATAGCGCAGGCTGAGGTTAATGCATTGACATTTGATACTGATGCTATTATCCTATTATTGCAATGATCTTAAAACATAAGGAGGAAGAGATATGTTTAGAAGATGGGTACTTTTTGTTTTCGTTATGATTGCAGGTTTTTTATTTACTACAGGCGCCAGAAGCTATGCAGCCTTCAGCCTTTCTCTTCAGGAGAAAGATCAGATGAATAAGGATATGCCTGCAGATACTACTCACCAGACGCATGAAGGCATGCAGACACACGAAGGCATGCAGTCGCATGGCGATATGAAGGCAATGATGGGAGAAATGCGCGACAGCATGATGAACGTTCAAAAGACCGGGGACCCGGACCACGACTTTGCCGCAATGATGATCCAGCACCACAAGGGCGCTATCAGAATGTCCGAAAATGAAATCAATAAGGGCAAGGACCAGAAGATAATATCCATGGCCCAGAAAATCATAAAGGATCAGAAAAACGAAATTCAGGACCTCCGGAAATTTGTTAAGTCTGATCGGTCCCAAACCGGCATGAGAACCGGACAGATGAATGATACCTCGATGCAAAAGAAAAAAGACATGCAGGATATGACCGGATCTAAACAGCATACAATGATGAACAGAATGCATAAAATGCAGATGACTGGCGA
>JBLMYS010000256.1:0-4459 GCA_050258415.1 Acidobacteriota bacterium
CTGAAGAGCTGCTTTTTCGGAGCTGAGGAGGGTTTTTTCTAGGTCGAGCAGGATAAGAAGTCTGTCCTCAAGTCTTGCAATTGAGGTAATGAAGTCGGAATTCACCCCGGCAGTAATCGCAGGAGGAGCCTCGGTAATGTTCCCCGGGATTCTGAGGACCTCGCTTACGCCATCGACAATAAAGCCGGTAGTTTTGCCATTTAAGTCAACTACAACTATTCTGGTATTCCTGTCCTGTTCTATTTTCTCCCAGCCAAGTTTTTTTCTTAAGTTAATAACAGGGATTACTTTTCCCCTCAGGTTAATCACGCCGTCTATAAAGTCGGGAGAATTGGGGATCTGGGTAATTTCTATCATTCTGATAATTTCCTGAACCCTCAGTATATCTATTCCGAACTCTTCAGAGCCAACTGTGAAACTGACGAGCTGTAAGATATCGGACTGTGTTTGGTTTGTTTCCATTTATTTATCCTTAAAATTGGTGACCAATCAGCATACCGCTGTTTTTTACAGAAGTCCTGTTAAAAGACAGGTTTCTTTTCTGAGCATTTTCCTCAAGCTTAAAACGGGCCACAAGCTCCTGGAGGTTGACTGTAAGGCGGTTCAGGTCCTCGGCAGCACGGGCTATCTGTTCTGTTCCGGCGGCAGACTGCTGAGTGACACTGGATATGCCTTCAATATTCTTTGAGATCTGTTCGGCTGCGCTGGACTGTTCTTCTGAAGCCGCAGCAACCTGCATGACGACGTCAGTTGCATTAACTGCACCTTTTAAGATTTCATTGAGTACTTCTGCCACTTCTTCCGTCATCTTCATGCCTTCGACTACAGCGGTCTTGGAGTCACTCATTGCGTTATCTGCTTCCTTAGCCTCCACCTGAATAGCCTTAATTGTCTCGGCTATTTCCTTTGTGGCTTTTGTTGTACGCTCGGCAAGTTTCCTTACCTCGTCGGCAACAACAGCGAAGCCACGTCCCTGCTCACCGGCCCTGGCAGCCTCAATTGCGGCATTAAGGGCAAGTAAGTTCGTCTGGTCTGCAATGTCATCGATGACCTGAGTGATCTCGCCAATCTGCTCACTTCTTTGTGAGAGTGAAGCCACTATTCTTGAGGTTTCATCTGCCGAGGCAACAATCTTCTCTATTCCTTTTTTCGTCTCATCTATCTTCTTAGCCCCTTTTTCAGCTGCAACGCGTGAGGACCTTGACATATCGGCAGCTTCATTAGCGTTCTTAGCTGTTTCATAGACAGTCTTTGTCATCTCTTCTATTGCACCGGCAACTTCCGTTGCCTGCTGGCTCTGCTCCTGGGCGCCTGCGGCCATCTGCTCACTGGAACTGGAGATTTCATTTGCTGCTGAGGCGGTAGCCTGGACAGCCTCCTGGACCTCTGAAAGGGCGCTATTCATCGAGTCTGCGAGCATATTTATGCTGTCTTTAATCAGCTTATAGTCGCCCTTATATTCCCCGTCCATTCTGGAAGTAAGATCCCCCTGAGCCATTGCCTCCAGGATTTTAGTTGACTTATTAATCGGGGTTGCAAAAGCCTCCATGGTATTATTAAAGCCGTTAACCACGTCCTTATATGCTCCTTTGAATTTCTCGGCCTGTCCTTTTGTGGAGAGCTTTCCATCGAGAGCCGACTGTGTGAAGAATTTGGATTCCTCAACTATTGCGCGAACAATAGACGCAGCATTTTCAAGTGCTGAGACAGTGCCCTGTACCTTATTTATGATCTGGTTGGCGCTGTTGGCAAGCTGGCCAATTTCATCTTTCGAATTAACTTCCAAGGCCTGAACATTTGAGGCTATCTTAAAGTCCAGGTTGCCTTCAGCCATTTTGAGAGCACCATTCTCAAGGTTTGCAAGGCTTTCTTTTTCGAGCCTGTCAAATCTTTCGAGGATAAGGTTTACGCGCTTTCCAATGAGTCGGGCAATAAAAGTGCTAAGGAAGAAAGCGAGAATTACACTTACAACTATCATTAAAAGTATCCTGAGTGCCCCTGAAGAATAAGTATCGGCTGCATCCTGGCCGGCTTTAGCAGCCCCCCTGTTATTCAAGTCGATCAGTTTTTTAAGATCCGAAACCGCTTTATCATAATATGTTTTTGATTCTCCTCTTTGAAGAGCTTTTGCCTCATCGGTTTTATTTTGGCGTGAAAGAGCTATAAGTGACTTATTAACCTCAATATATTTGCCCCAGGCATCTACGAATTCATTATAGCCGTTTCTTTCCTCATCTGAAGTAATAAGAGGTTCATAAGTAACCCTTAATTTTTTCACATTATCAAAATTGGTATTCATTCTATTTTCATAAAGATCCATCTCCTGTGAAGTAAGTGACAGGATATGCTGAAGTTCCTGTCGTCTCAGGTTGGCGATTTCGGTATTCAGGTTAGCAAGTGTAAGGCAGCTGGGCATCCAGCTTTCGGTAATTTCCTTTGTTTTATTATTAACATTCCCCAACTGGGATAGTGAAGATAAGCCTAAAATAATTAAAAGCAAGACAACCAGGCTGAAGGATACAAGGAGCTTGGCTTGTATCTTCAGGTTATTGAACCATTTCATAAGTACTCCCCAAAATTGTTCCCATAGTAAATTGACATAAATTGACCAGGTAAATTAAATTATTTACCAGATGCCGCCTTCTAAATTGTCATAGATGGCTTTTTAGGCGAATATGCGGGAGAATAATGCAATAAGTGGGAATAATTGCCGATAAAAGTTTTACAGTTTGGTAATTATTTCATTTTCAGGTATTGTTTCACGCCGGGGGCATATCTCTTGCTGACCTCAAGAGGCTCTTCTGCCTTACGAAGATGAACTCTGAGTGAGCTGTTAAACCACTTTTCAACTTTTTCCAGGTAATTGAGATTGATAATAGTGGAGTTATGAATCCTCAAGAACTGATCTTCAGGCAAGATATCCTGCCATTTCTTAAGGAGCCTGCGGGCAAGGACTTTTTTCCCTTCTGCCATATAGAGGAAAGTATACCCTTCACTGGCTTGAATAAAAACAATATCGGCAATTTTGAGAACTTCGGGAGGGTTTCCGGTTACAATCACAGATGTATTCATAGCGGATTCCTTTACCTGTTCCCGCGGAATTTCATTCTTATCCAGGATCAAATTTTTTCTTTTTTCAAGTCTGGTCTTAATAGCTCTTAGGAGTTCCCCGGCGGTAAAAGGTTTAACCAGGTAGTCATCCGCCCCGAGTTCCATTCCATGTCTAAGGTCGGCCATTTCCACTTTTGCAGTCAGGAAAAGAAAAGGGATTGATGCAGTAGCCTTAGTACAGCTCAGCTGCTTAAGGACCTCATAACCGTCCATAACAGGCATCATAATGTCGCAGATAACGGCGTCGGGTAACATTTCCTGAGCAAGCCTTACGCCTTCACTGCCGTTTTCCGCGGTAAAGGTTTCATATCCTGCTTTTTCAAGCAGCTGTTTTATGTTATTGCAAACTGAAGAATTATCCTCAATAACCAGAATCTTTTCCATAAATAATCCCCAACAATCCTAATTTTGCTTCTGCAAACATAAATACAAATCATCAAAATACCTAATGTCCGATTAAAATATTTCAATGTTACGTTTGACAACCGGAATTTCACCTAGAAATACTCTCATTGGGAAGTCTGACCATAAATTTTGTACCCTCTCCCGGTTTACTTTCGAAAGAAATAGTTCCCTTATGAAGATCTGTACAGTATTTCACGATAGGAAGGCCAAGTCCGGAGCCGGAAATATTGTGAACATTATCGGCTCTGAAGAACGGTTCGAAGAGTCTATTCTGTACATCCTCAGGTATTCCCAGGCCTTTATCAATTATTTCGAAAATAATATAGCCATTATGTTCCTTAATGTTTAGCCAGACAGTTGCCCCGTCGGGTGAATACTTTACCGCGTTTGTAAGGAGATTATTCAGAATATGCCCTAGGAGTTTCTCATCCATAAAAACCATTCTGGAAGTGAAATCCGCATTTATTTTGATTTCACATTCTTTACAAATGCCTAATCTTTGCAGCAGTTCTTTACAGAAAGCAATAAGGTCAAATGATGAAGGACAAAATTCCATGCGTTTACTTTCCGCCCTGTTAATAAGGAGCACTTCATTGAGCATAGAAGTCATATATTGTACAGTATTCTTTATTCCCCGCAGGTGTTCCATTTTTTCATCGCGGGTCATATCAACGCCGAAGAGTTCCAGAAGTTCTGCAGATGAAAGTATGGCAGTAAGAGGGGTCCTGTATTCATGAGATACCATCGAGATAAATTGTGATTTCATCTCACTCAGTTCTTTTTCCTTCATAAGGGCGTTATTTACCTCCTGTTCCAGTTCTTTCCTTCTGGTTTCATCGCGCAGGTTGGCAATCAGAAACTTCTCCCCCGATTCTTCCTTGTAGAAACTCATATGAGAAGCCATTACATGCTTATTATTATTTGCATCCGTAAGGATGTTTTC
>JBLMYS010000257.1:0-5454 GCA_050258415.1 Acidobacteriota bacterium
TAGATTCAAATCCGCAGGGAGCTAAGATCTACGTAAACGGAAAATATACGGGAAGAGTTACTCCCGACAGCCTGAACTGGATGGAAGAAATGGATTACTCCATTACACTCAAGTACCCCCTTTATAAGGATACTACCTTCACATTTAATATTGAAGACGGGAAAAGAAAACAGATCTTTGTAGATTATTATTCCAATCCCTTGATGTACGGCAAAATTTTCTGCGAAACTACGCCCCAAAACGCGGAAATCTATCTCGATGGAGTAAATACAGGCAAGCGTACCCCCTCTATGCTCGCTGGTATTATTCCGGGCACTCATAAGGTAAAATACCAGGCCACTGGCTGCAGGGCCGATAGCTTAGAGACCGTTGTGGAAAGCGACAAAGTTAAATACACCTTTGTAACACTCAAAGATACAACCGTCTGGGTCACATTCAATACCACTAACTCAGGAATTCCTACCGACAGGCTCTCCAGACTCATAATCGGCCCGAATGACGTAAAATGGATCGGTACACTGGGCGAGGGAGTCGTCAGATACGACGGCCTGACATGGAAAAGCTATAACTCAAAGAACTCTCCATTGCCTAATGACTTTATTACCTCCCTGGCCTTTGAGAACAACTCAAACCTCTGGGTAGGCACAAAAGATGGACTGGCAATGTTTAACGGGAGCAGCTGGACTGTTTATAAGACTACAAATTCCACCCTTCCGCACAACTATGTCACCTCGGTCTGCAGCGACAAGAATGGCACCGTGTGGGTAGGAACCCTCCTCGGATTAATAAGGATTAAAAATGGCAGCTGGTCATTATTCAACCGGAACAATTCCCCAATGGGAAATAATGAGGTATCGGCTCTGGCTGTCGAACCAAACGGAAAACTCTGGCTAGGCGTGGGTACCTACGGCATTATGAACTTTGACGGCACAAACTGGAACTCTTTTACAAAAGAAAGCCTGGGACTCCCGGGGCATGACGTTACAGCCCTGGCCGTTGGACCGCTTTCCGAAGGTCTGTGGGCCGGCTTTGTCTGCACACAGCCCCGCGGTGCAGACGAGGGGGGACTTGCCGTCATGGAAAATAACACCTGGCATAACAGCTTCCCTAAGCTGCCGTCCAAAAACATTAGCAGCATCACAATTATGAATAATCTCAGATGGGTATGCACCGACTGGGGACTTCTGAAATTCCGTAGCACCACGGATTGGGATGTTATGAATTCAGGAAATACACAGCTCCCCTCAAACAATATCACTTCAGTTAGCCAGGATTCGCATGGAAGAGTATGGATCACCACGGCTGCTTCAGGACTTGTAAAGTACAAGATGACATATTTTTAACTAAAGGGGCATAAATTTTGTATTTATGCCCCTTTTTCCTCCCTGTATCCTCAAAAATTCATTGCCCCTTAGCCTGTTTTTTTTATTTTTAACTTAATTAGAACTTAAAAGAAAGTTTCCTCCCGGCAAGAGTGCCTTTCCGGAACTTTAAATGCATAGGTGTGTTTTTAGGATTAGATTTTATTACTTAGGATTTGTAACGTATGAATAGCAATGCTGCAAAGGTGATTCTTGTCTCATTAATCTTTGTATTTTTACTGTTTTTACCCTCACTTGATACCTTGGGTGAGAAAATAAGCCACCTGGTCTTTAAAGAGGCGAAAAAAGCCGATACCACACTTGTAGTGCATAAAACCCCCGCGGTTCCGGTAAACAGGAACATGAGGGCAACTGTTTTCGGATACCTCCCAAGCTGGAAATACCCCGAGGCGGTGGCGAACATCAAGTTTAGAATGCTTACCCACCTGGCTGTCTTTAATTTTATGGCCGATAAAGACGGAAATATTGCAAATCCTGACTTGTGGCCCTGGACGGATGTCATCGATTCGGCCCATACAAACGGCGTTAAGGTCATAATGACCGTCCTGAACACAGACTCCCTTCAGATCCATAATATTCTGACCGACCCCGGGGCCAGGCAAAAAAGCTTCCGGAATATCAGAAACACAATGAAGGAATTCTCTTTAGACGGGGTAAATATAGACTTTGAGAACCCTAAACGCTCTGAAAGGAATGGAGCAATCATCAGCTATATAAGAGACCTTAGAAGTTATATACACACTGAATTCCCGGGATCCGAGGTGTCTTTTGCGGGCCCCGCCGTAAACTGGGGAGGATGGAACTTCAAGGGCCTTGCTGAGGCCTGCGATTACATCTTCGTAATGGGTTACGATTACTCAGACAGCAGGAGCAATATTTCAGGCCCCACAGCATCACTTAACGGCAGCTACTATTCAATTGAGAGCACACTCTTAAGCCCCGTTTTCGGATACGGAGAGGTCACTGAAACCGCCCCTGAAAAACTTATTTTAGGCGTGCCGTATTATGGCAACCACTGGATTACAGAGACCGGCAACCCGCAGGCTTTTAACCTCCGGTACGTGGAAACCCCCACATTCTCAAGCCTCATGCAGGATGCCGAACGCTACAGGTATAAAATATTCTGGGATAAAGATAATAACGTCCCATGGCTGCGCTTCCAGAAAGGGGGCCAGTGGCACCAGGTATGGTTTGAGAACGCCCGCAGCATTGGAATGAAATACGACTACGCCATCTCAAAAAAACTCCGCGGAGTCGGTATCTGGGCTCTGGGCTATGACGGCAGCCGCCAGGAATTGTGGAATGAAATTGAGAAAAGATTCTTATACAGCAGCCTTACTAAGCTTGCAGCTATGCCCTTAAACAGGCAGGACAGGCCTTTCGACTATAAAACTCTTCTTCCAAAAGGAGTTCAGCAGGTTACCGGAATAAGAAAAGGTGCTTAAAACAAAAAAAGCCTGATCACAGATCAGGCTTTTTTATTTTATCTTTCAGGGAAATTTCAGACAGAGATAATTTTCCGCGCGTCTTCAATTATCGATTCGGCTCTCTTCTTTCCATCTTTTATTACGTCTTCAACAGCCTCGTAATAATCATTCATGTCTTCCATGATATCGTCTTTCTTCTTGATAATCTGCTTGCGCATCTTTTTACCGGTAACGGGGGTATAAAGCAAAGCTGTTATTCCTCCTGCAATTCCGCCGAGTAAAATGCCATAAACAAAACCCATCGTTCCTTTACTCATAATAATCCCTCCTCATATTTAATCAATGCTTAATGACTGTTAGTATAGGATAAATAAATTGAATGATATTATCAATATTCAAAGAACATTTATTCGCAATGACATTGGGCACAAATGGGGTAACATTTTGCCTTCTGTTTCTACAGCTCGCAGTAAGACCCCTCGCCTGAAAGATTCCGGCACGGATAGCGCCACGTGAGCCCCGATTCCTCGATCAGGTCATCCGCGTTTTCAGGCCCCCAGGTGCCCGCGGGATACCCGAAAAGCTTAATTGTGGGGTACTTTTCCCATGCATCCAGTATCGGCTGAATAAACTTCCAGCAGGCCTCCACGGCGTCCCCACGTGAATAAAGCGTTGCGTCACCTTCCATTACGTCCAATAGAAGCCTCTCGTAGGCACCCGGAACATACTGGTCCAAAAGCTCTGAATAGTGGAAATCCATATTTATGTCCTGCACATTGTAGCCGCGGCCCGGGACTTTCATGCTTACTCTTAAAAGCATCCCTTCATCCGGCTGTATGCGGATAACAAGATAGTTAAAATGGTTATCCC
This sequence comes from Acidobacteriota bacterium, assembly GCA_050258415.1. Lineage (GTDB taxonomy): Bacteria > Bacteroidota > Ignavibacteria > Ignavibacteriales > SURF-24 > JAAXKN01. Next base: position 3,680 of record JBLMYS010000257.1, read on the forward strand.
GCGCTCTAAAGAGGCTGTGAGGCGTCGGCCTGAAGTGTATAACTGCCTCTGTTACTGAAGTCGGCATTCTTTTGCCCGTTCTTAAATAAAAAGGCACCCCGCCCCAGCGCCAGTTGTCAATAAAAAGCTTAATTGCAACGTAAGTCTCGGCGTGGCTGCCCCTGTCAACGCCCCTCTCCTCGCGGTAGCCGGCAACAATTTCACGCCCTATTTTATTTGCCACATACTGGCCGCGTATTACGTGGCTTTCAATGTCCTCGGGCCTCATAATCCTCAGAGACTCAAAAACCTTCAGCTTTTCATCCCTTATAGCCTCAGGCCTTAGGGAGGCAGGCGGCTCCATTGCAATAAGCCCCAGTATCTGCAAAAGATGGTTCTGCACCATATCCCTCAGTGCCCCCGTCTGGTCGTAGTAGCCCCCGCGGGTGCCAATTCCTGAGCTTTCGGCCGCGGTTATCTCCACGTGGTGAACGTAGTTCCTGTTCCATAAGGGCTCGAATATGCCGTTTGAGAACCGCGTTACAAATATATTCTGTACGGTCTCTTTTCCCAGATAATGATCTATGCGGTAGATCTGGTTTTCATTAAATATCCGGCAGAGCCTTTTATTCAGATCCTTTGCCGTTTCAAGACTCTCCCCGAAAGGTTTTTCAATAACGAGCCTTTTCCAGCTTTTTTCCCCCTGAAACTGCATTTTCTCAACCCCGAGGCTTATCGCAATGTCTTCAAATGCATTTGGAGGCGTTGCAAGATAATAGATACAGTTTTCACCAGTTTCCAGATCGTCAGAAAGAGATTTGATTTTTTTGTTTAATTTCACAAATTCCGCGGGAGAGTAATCCTTAAGTGAGATGTAGTAAAGGCTGTGCTTAAACCTGGCGGAGGTTTCGTTTTTATCTTCCTCAGTCTCAATAAACTCAAAAGAGGCGTCCCTGAACTTCTTGTCCGTCATCTCCGTTCTTGCCACGCCAAGTATGGCAAACCTTTCCGGCAGGAGGTTGTGCTCAAAAAGCTTAAAGAGCGCCGGGATGAGCTTTCTTTTTGTAAGGTCACCCGAGGCTCCGAAAATTACTATTGTGCAGTTTTCCGGCTTTTCCATATCTCTTCCATTCCTTTGTATACAAATTTTTGACCTCTACAGATTCCTTAAAGAAAACGATAATAACCTGATTGAGGCACTCATATTTTTCATGGACATATTGGCATCTGTCTTTGAGGAGCCTTAATTTTGTATGGTCAATTTTTAAGAACCATGCATGTTATTTAATGTAGAAAGAACATTGGTTAAGCAAAAGACATAATTTTTCACATTTTTCCACGCACAGAAGTGATGTATAAAAACAAAATCAAACTAAAACAGTTACTATTAACGCTCGTTATCCTCCCTTTTCTTTCAGGCGCAATCTTCCCGCAGCTGCCGCCGGTTAAGCTCGACTACTCATCATACGCGCTTTCCTCCGACGGAAGGCTTTTAGGCTACTACGGCGAAAAGCACAGGGTAGAGGTCAGAAGCACGGGCAATATCTCAAAATGGGTCATTTATTCCCTTATTGCCACAGAAGACAGGGATTTTTACAACCACGACGGCGTCTCTTATAAAGGACTTGGCCGCGCGGTCATAAAGACTCTTACTGGCTCCACTCAGGGCGGAAGTACGCTTACAATGCAGCTGGCACGTAACCTTTTCCTTTCACGCGAGCAGACAATTACACGAAAGCTTACCGAAATCAATATTGCACGCGAGATCGAGAAGAAGTATACTAAAGACCAGATAC
>JBLMYS010000258.1:0-23219 GCA_050258415.1 Acidobacteriota bacterium
TGCGTTTTTTGCCGACGGAGGGACTTGTATGCATTCTCAGGCCCGGGGCTGCGTTTACTTCAACAATGCCGCCGCCATTTTCATTTAACGGAGTGCTCAGGTCGGGTGCAATTATATCCATTCCTGCAATATCGAGCCCAATTATTCTTGCAACCCTTTCAAATAAAAACATATTATACGGGTGCACCTCCTCTGTACGGTCTATTGCTGTTCCGCCAGTGGAGAGGTTAGCCGTTGATTTCAGGTAACAGATTTCACCTGGTTTTAGAACCGTCTCAGGAGTGTAATTCTTTTCCCTCAAAAGTCTTAAAGTCTGTTCGTCTATGGTAATGCGGGTCAGGTTGTTCACGTGCCCGTTTCCACGCCACGGGTCGCAGTTCACAATATCCACGAGCTGCCAGATTGCATGGACGCCGTCACCAACAACATGGGCCGGGACTCTTTCAGCAGCAGCGACGAACTTGTTATTTACAACAAGCGCCCTGAAGTCGCGTCCAATCAGCTGCTTTTCAACAATAACGCTATCAGAAAACTCCTTCGCCTCACGGAAGGCAGCCACTACGGCCTCAAGGCTTCTGAGGTTTAGAGTTATTCCCTTTCCCTGGTTCGCATCCAGCGGTTTTACAACAGCCGGAAAACCGGTCTGGCTAAGGGCGTCCTCCAGTTCCGATTCCTCATCGACCACCTTTCCCATTGGGACAGGAATGCCATGGAATGCAAGAAGCTTCTTTGCCTGGTTCTTGTCGCCTGCAAGTTCAACTGCAATAATTCCTGTTCTGCTTGTGGATGCGGCTTCAATCCTCTGCTGAAAAATTCCGTATCCCAGCTGAACAAGCGATGAGTCGTTAAGCCTTATGTAAGGTATCCCTCTTTCCAAAGCCTCATTTACAATGGCCGAGGTACTCGGACCAAGGCGCACTTCTTCCCTGATCTCTTTTAATTTCTTTACATGCACCTCAATGGTTTCTTTTAAGAGTTCCATAGGCATGCCTTCGGCAATAGCAAGGAAAACTTCCACAGCGGCCTCAGCGGCATAGAGGCCGCACTCTTCTTCGAAATAATTAAAGACGACGTTATAGATTCCCGGTGTAACCGTTGCGCGTGTTCTGCCGAAACCTGTGTCCATTCCTGCCAGAGTCTGCAGTTCCAGGGCAATATGTTCTATGACGTGACCTGCCCAGGTCCCTTCTGAGATTCTTCTTAAGAATCCCCCCTCCTGATAGTAGCTGCACTGGTGAAGCCGTACAGAAGGCATAGCTTCCTCTATTCTTTCGCGGAAGCCGGGAATTACGTCTGTTGGTTTCTCTTCATATTCTTCCAGGTCCAAACGTATCAGTATGAGGTTTTTCCAGTAGGTACTCCAGTAATTAGGTCCCCTCATTGCCCTTTTTTCTAACACTCGCATACAATCCTCTGATAATTACACATCTTGCTTTATGTTTAACATTAATCTCCGGCCTATCATTATAATTTATCTATAACACAAAACACCCATAGAGGTGCGTTATTAAAAATCACTCAATTCTAAACTCATCTTCCCATATTGCTAAAAACGCAGGATCCTGGTTTTTTCTATAGCCCCTGTACATCGGGAGAGTATTATAAAAAAGCTCCACGTTTGCTTTTTTATCAATTGCAATAATTCCCATCTCAGTTTTCAGGTATTCACCATTAATGCGGAATACTTCACGGATAGCTTCATGTAAAGACATGTTCTTAAATTTCATAAGAGCATATAGCAGGTGAGCAAAAACTCCTCTGATTATATATTCCCCGTCACCCGTGCATGAGACGGCACAGGCCTCGTTGTTTGCATAGGTGCCGGCACCGATTACAGGGCTGTCGCCTACTCTTCCTTTAAGCTTGTTTGTTAGGCCTCCCGTGGAGGTTGCAGCCGCCAGGTTTCCATTTTTGTCGAGTGCGACAGCGCCAACAGTACCTTTACTGCCTGAGTCCTTCAAGTCCTCCTGAGCCACTTTCTTCTTCAGCTCTTCGAGCTTTTCCTGGGTAATAAAATATTTAGCCGGGCGTAGTTCCACCCCCATTTGCCTGGCAAACTCTTCTGCTCCAACCCCTGCCAGCATTACGTGCTCAGTGGATTCCATAACCTTCCGGGCCAGACTTACGGGATTTTTGACCAGTCTTATTGCCGCAACCGATCCGGCCTTAAGGCTTTCGCCGCACATAATGGCGGCATCCTGTTCAGTCTCCCCGTCACGGTTAATTGCCGAGCCGCGCCCGGCATTGAAAATGGGATTATCTTCCAGAACCCTGACGGCACTTTCAACCGCATCGAGCGCAGAGCCCCCTTCATTAAGTACTTCCCAGCCGGTAAAAAGGGCTTCTTGAATTCCCTTTTTATAAGCCTCTTCCAGTTCAGGAGTAAAAGTATTCTTATCCTTATTCTGCGCCCCGCCGTGAACGGCAATTACAAAGTTTTTTTCAGAATTCATGATTTTTTTGCCGGCTGGTGATTTTGTAAAACCCTTTTTTTCTTATGACCATTATGCACAAGATTTTTCCTGAGGTTTTTAATATCCGCCAGGAACTCCCTCTCACGTATCAGGTAACCGTTGCCTTTTGACAAAATATGAACCCTCAGGTCCTCGGCGCACAGGGCGGTGGAATCTTCTGCCTCAACTATGTTGGTACATTTTATTCCTGAGGCATCGATTATTATTACCATTCCGCTGCCTATGCATTCGGCCTGATTGCCCTGCGTAACCAAAAGTGCAGTGTCCTCGCCTAAACCTATTCCTACACAGCTCGGGTTTGTAATAATTGACTGCGTCAGGCGTCCAAATCTTCCCCTTTTTACAAAATGCGTATCAATGATGCAGTAATCCAGAAAGCCAAGGCCCGACATTACTTTTATATCCCCTTTCAGCATTGCCTCTTTAGTTTGCCCTTCGTAGATCATAATCTTAGACATTGCCATAGCCCCCGCACTCGATCCGGAAATAATGAAGTTTTCATCCTCATAGTACTTTTCTTCAATCGCCTGTATAAACCTGGTGCCTCCAAGTATTGTTGAAAGTCTGAACTGGCTGCCCCCGGTAAAGAAAACTGTGTGGGCTTTCTCAACTCTTGAAATGACTTCATCCTTCGCAGCATCCTCCCTGTTGCGGATGTCCAGAATATTGACGTTGCTGAACCCCAGCCTGGAAAATGCATCTCTATAAGTTGCCCAGATTTCCTCTGGGACTCTGGATGCCGTAGGAATAATTTCAATCGACCTCTGGGCTTTTTTTACCGGAAGAAGTCCTTTTAATATTTCAAATGGCTCGAAATCCTTATTGTACTCTTCCATCGACAGCGCGCGCCCGTCGCTTTTGTGCTCGGCCCCTCCGATAATAAATATTTTACCTTTTGGTAATCTCATTCTAGCTTCCTCATATTATAAATCAAAGACAAGCCCGTCATATAATTATAATCTAAAGAATTGATGCAAAATGAAAAATTATTTTTCAGTGGAGTAATTGAAGACATTTTTTGCTGACAGGTCAATTCCTGTAGTTTATTTTGCAGATATTTTGCCCAGATGTTAATAACAAACCCGTTTTCAGATAATATAAAGGCAAAAGTGCAAAAGAACAGTGCATTAAGAGTGGCTTTTCTGTAGGGAATCTTCGGAATTATGTGTAGTCATATGACTTACCCCGGATGGAATCCGGTTTTTCAGGTCAAATTCGATGTTTGAAATCTCAAGGGGTGTGAAAGTAAATTGTAAAATAAATAAACTTATGGCGATAAAGTTAAGACTGGACAACAGGGAAAATATATTTGTCGCCCGACTTGAGTATCCTGATATCAATATTGCTTGAGGAGTCCTGCTGGCTGGCCTCGTCATCGGGAAGCAGGTTAAAGACGAATACGTTGTTTTCTCCTAAGACCTCAAAGTTCCCCTCGGGGTTAACAATAATTGCCGTTGATTCGTCGATCCCGACGCCTGAGAGATAAGGATGTTCCAGTACGGCGTTTATAAGGCGGTTTTTTCTGCTGCGCGTATTGAAGTGCTGGTCAATTATGGCGTTTTCCAGAAAGCCGAAGCCTTCGGAAAGCTTTACGTGCTCTCTTACGATCGGATTAAAAAGGTATGGAGAAACATCGCTGTCGTTCAAGCCGTCGCCGCAGATCATCACTTTACTCATAATTGCAGCCCCGGCGCTGGTGCCTCCAATAATGCCGCCATTGAGGTAAACTTTCTTTACCTTTTCGAGAAGCAAGGTATCTTTAAGAAAAGCAACCAGCTTATTCTGATCGCCTCCTGAAAAGAAAACTCCCTTTGCATTCATGAGCATTTCAAGGTTTTCTTCTGTATCGGCTTCTTCCCTCTTCATGCAGCTTATGACGCTTACGTCATTGCAGCCGGAGAGTTCGAGCTCTTTTTTGTGGCGCAGCCCGGTTTCTTCCGGAGTGGTGCTTGCAACAGGTATAATAACGATCTTTGACTCTCTGCCCCCGGCAAGTTTAATAAACCTCTCCATCATGTACGAGGGCCTTGGGCCTCCGCCGATAATGAACAGATGACCTGCGCCCGGAGTATTCTCCAGATGCATTTTTGAAGGTTTATGTGAAAATGATACCCGGGACATTTTATATCGTTTTAATCCTTTCAATTAGAGTTAACTTTATTTAAACTGACACGATGTCATATTATTATCGAAACAAATTTTATATAGTTTAAGATTCCACAATTCTGATACGAAATTTATCCCCTTAATCTGTAATTTCCCCATTTTTTATTTTTTCAAGCTCTTCCCACCTTTCATAGAGCTCTTTTACTCTCTGTTTTGCCTTCTCGAGCTCCACGGTCAGCTCATTTGTCTGCCGTGCATATTTTTCGTAGAAGTCGCTTGAGGAAAATATGCCTTCAATTTTTGTAACCTCCTCTTCTGCAGACATTATATCACTCTCAATTGTCTCAAGCTCGCGTGCCTCTTTATATTTGAGCTTTCTGAGGGTGGGTTTCGGCTTTTCAGAAGATTTTTCCTTTGCCTGTGAAGGCAAAGCTTTCTGCTCGGCTTCCCTGAGCCTTAGTTTCCTTTTCTCCAGATAGTAGTCGTAGTCCCCTTCACTGAAATAAACGTTTCCATCCCCCTCGAAGGCAAGAATTCCGTTGCAGACACGGTTAAGGAAATACCTGTCGTGGCTTACAACTATTACGCACCCTTCAAACTCAATTAAGGCCTCCTCCAGTATTCTGAGCGTCGGAAGATCGAGGTCGTTTGTAGGCTCATCGAGTATAAGGAAGTTGCCCCCGTTTTTCAGTATGCGCGCCAGCAGGAGCCTGCTTTTTTCGCCCCCGGACAAGCGTTCGATTTTTGTATTTATCCTGTCGTCGGTAAAAAGGAAACGCCTTAAGTATTTCCATATTGTAAGCTTTTCCTCGCCGAAGGTCACAAAGTCGCGCCCTTCGCCTATTTCCTGCAAAACCGTATTATTTTCATTTAAGAGAATGCGCGCCTGATCCACATAGTTAAAAAATGTCCTTTCTCCTGTTTCAACCTTTCCGGCCTCAGGAGCCATATCCCCGAGAATAACCTTGAGGAGTGTGGTCTTACCAAGTCCGTTTCTTCCCACAATGCCCAGTTTCCTGCCCCGTTCAAAAATAAAATTCAGGTCGTGAAAAAGCTTTTTTCCTCCAATTTCTGCAGCAAGATTTTTCAGTTCCAGAATCTTTGTCCCCGGCTTTACCGCTGGCGGGATTATCATCTCCACATCCAGCTCTTTTTCAGGCGGCCTTTGAGAGGCAACTTCAAAATAGTGGTCCAGACGGCTTTTGGCTTTTGTTCTCCTGGCCCTTGGCCCTTTTCTTACCCATTCAAGCTCGCGCCTTAAGAAGCCCTGGCGTTTGTTTTCTTCCTGCTCCTGGTTATACTCCCTTTCAGCCTTATTTATCAGGTAGTCGGTATAGTTGCCCTGATGTGAAAAAAAACTTCCGTTCGAAAGTTCAACAATGCGGTTGGCAATTCTGTCCAGGAAGTAGCGGTCGTGTGTCACGAAAAGGCACGTACCGGTATAGCCGGCAAGAAACTCTTCGGTCCACTCGATTGATTCGGTGTCCAGATGGTTTGTCGGCTCGTCAAGAATAAGGAAATCGGGGTGTGCTATAAGGGCCTTGCACATTGCAACTCTCCTTTTTTCACCACCCGACAAATTGCCCGTCAATTTCGTGCCATCGGGAGCATTAAGAGAATGCATTATTATACTGATCCTCTGGTCCAGATTCCAGCCATCTGCAGCTATGATTTTTTCTTCCAGGAGGTGTCTTTTATCAGAATCGTGAGGGAGTGTTTCATATTCATGCAGCAGTGCTTTAACGCCGCTTGCGCCTTCAAGAATATTCTCATAGACGGTCTTTCTATCCTCAAGAGTAAACTCCTGAGAAAGATAGCCCGTCCTCAAATCACGCTTTCTTGAAACGTTTCCTGAATCGGGATCCATTACCCCGGCAATGATTTTCAGGAAAGTGGATTTGCCCGAGCCGTTTCTTCCAATGAGGCCTATACGGTCCCCTTCATGAATTGAAAGTGAAGCTTTATCAAGTATTACATGCTCGCCATAGTGTACTTCAAGCTCGCTGGCAGTTACAATAACAGGATTTATATTATTAGACATTCTTCCCGGTTTTTCTTTCAAAAATTAAAGAGATAAATATAAGAAATTTATTCCTCTTAAACGCCTGTTTTTTAAGCATTTCCGGCTTCCCATTCGCTTTAATTGTGCATTGATATTCTATATTCAAATTCTATATTGATTTAATCAGCTAAACTAAAAAATGGGAGGAGGATTCTATATGAGTAAAACCACAGGAAAGCCCCAGCAAGTTCCGCCGCAGCAGCAGTCAGAACCGGGGCACGAGCATAAGATGCATCCGGAGCCTGAGATTATTCGTCCCGGCTACAAGGGTTCGGGGAAGCTTGATGGCAAGGTGGCCCTTATTACCGGGGGGGATTCCGGAATAGGGCGTGCCGTTGCAGTTCACTTTGCACGCGAAGGGGCCGAGGTTGCAATTGTCTATCTCCAGGAGCAAAAAGACGCACAGGATACAAGAAAACTTGTTGAAAAAGAGGGCAAGGAATGCCTGCTCATACAGGGCGACGTGGGCGACAGGGATTTCTGCAGGCAGGCCATAAGAAAAGTGATTGAGGAGTTTGGCAAGCTAAATATTCTTGTCAACAATGCCGGAGAACAGCACCCGGCAAAGGACCTGCAGGAAATGGATATGAATGTGATGGAACATACTTTCCGCACCAACATATTTTCAATGTTCTACTTAAGCCAGGAAGCCTTAAAACATATGACAAAAGGAGATAATATTATAAATACAACCAGCGTTACGGCTTATGCCGGGCAGAAAATGCTTCTGGACTATTCTTCTACTAAAGGGGCAATTACTTCTTTTACACGCTCCCTCAGCCTGAATCTTGCACCCAAGGGCATCAGGGTAAATGCCGTTGCCCCGGGTCCCATATGGACACCCTTGATCCCTTCAACCTTCCCGGATGAAAAGGTGGAAAATTTCGGAAAGGATGTTCCCCTGGGCCGCCCCGGCCAGCCTAGTGACGTGGCCCCCTCTTATGTATTCTTAGCCTCGGCGGATTCGGAGTATATTACAGGACAGGTAATTCATCCCAATGGAGGCAGACCTACGGAAACCTGAAAATACGGAATTAAACAAAATACTGGATTAAAAAAGGATGCACCGCTCTGCAGAAGCTTTGCGGTGCGTCCTGCTCTGTTCCCGATTTATGCCACAATTCTAAAGTTCATACATCAAGCCCTTCCCTCTGAACTTTAATTTCCCGGCTTCTAATTTCCTGCTTCCGGCTTTAATCGGGTAACTCGATTTTGTTCTTTGAACTTCGTACCTTAACATTTGAATTTTGAGGATTTTAATGGAAACTGCACTCATTACCGGCGCCTCGGAAGGGATCGGATATGAACTGGCAAAAGTCATGGCCCGCAACAACTTCAACCTTGTAATAACGGCACGACGCGAGGAAAGGCTCCGGGAACTGAAAAGTGAGCTCGAGGCTTCATATGGCATCAGTGTCAGGGTAATTCCGGCGGACCTTTCAAACATGGAGTCAGTAAAAACAATCTGCAATGAATTGGAAAAAGATAACGTTACCATCGACGTACTGATTAATAACGCAGGCTTCGGCGACTATGGCTTCTTTGTTGAATCTGACTGGGACAAAAATTATAAAATGATTGAACTTAACATTGCGGCCCTTAGCTACCTTACACACCTTTACGGAGGTCAGATGGCACTGCGTGGCAAAGGACGCATATTGAACGTGGCATCTACGGCAGCTTTTCAGCCGGGTCCCTTGATGGCAGTCTATTATGCCACAAAAGCCTATGTTCTTTCTTTTTCAGAAGCACTTGCAAATGAGCTAAAGGATAAAGGTGTTACAGTAACGGCACTCTGTCCGGGGCCGACATCATCAGGCTTCCAGAGGCGGGCAAGCTTAAAAAACGTGCGTCTTTTTGAAAAAAGCAGCGCAGCTTCTTCAGAAGAAGTTGCTTCCTACGGTTTCGAGGCGATGATGAAGGGTAAGGTAATTGCAATCCACGGCCTGTTGAACAGGATTGTGGCCAACAGCGTCCGTTTTTTTCCCAGGCACCTCATCCGGGCCTCAGTCAGATTCATTCAGGAAACTACAAAACAGGAAGCCTGAAAATAGAAAGCATAAAAACAGGAATATTAACACAGGGACTTTAGATGCTCAAATTGCCCACTTACCTGCGGGTTTTTAAGAAACAGACCGTATCACTTTTAATTGCGCTCATAGTGATCTCGGAAGTTCTTTATGCTTCACTCTACCTTAACCTGAGTCAGCCCATAATTGTATATACATCTGTTGCCATCTTAAATTCACTTATTTTTATCGTCATATGTTTTGTGCTCCTGAAAAATGAGAGCAGTTCCCGCCTGGCTTATACTCTTATTGGCGTGGGGATACTCTTCCGACTTACAGTGCTTTTTTATCCCCCTACGGCTTCAGACGACATAAACCGCTACATCTGGGACGGTAAAGTACAGTCTAGCGGCATCAATCCTTACAGGTATGCTCCGGCTGACTCGAGCCTTAATTTCCTTCACTCACAGGACCTCCCGGCAAAAGTAAATTTTCCCAGGATGAAGTCCATTTACCCCCCCGTTGCACAGGTTATTTTCTTTACCTCATATAAGCTTTTTGGCGAAAGCTACCTGGGCTACAAGCTGTTTTTGTTTGTCTTTGAAATACTGTCAATTATACTGGTACTTTTTCTCTTAAGGCTCTTAAGGCGCCCGGAATCCTTTGTGGGTATCTATGCCTTGTGCCCCCTGCCCGTAATGCAGTTTATGATAGACGGCCACGTGGACGCTCTCGGCATCCCATTTCTAATACTGTCAATAATTTTATTCTTCAGGCGAAAGAAATTCTGGTTCTTTCTTTTGCTGGGGCTTTCTATCTCAACTAAGCTCATATCAGGCATGATACTCCCCTACACGGCTTATGAACTGGAACGAAGGTGGTATAAAAAGATACTGGCCTGCATAATTGTGCTTTTGTTTTTTGCACTGACCTATGTCCCTTATCTTACAGGAGGAGTCTCCCCGTTTGACGCCCTAATGACTTTCAGTGCCAACTGGACCTTTAACGGCTCGGCGTTTTCTGTATTTTTTGACATTCTGGGAAACAACCAGAAAGCACGGCTTGTTTCCGCGGCCCTTTTCATTATATCAGGCCTTTATATTTTCTTCAGGCATGAGGGGGTAATGGAAAAAATATATATGATTTTCTTTGCGTTCTTCCTCCTCTCGCCTACCGTCCATCCGTGGTACCTGACCTGGCTGGCTGTACTGCTTCCTTTGAGCTTCAGGTGGAGCGGGGTTTTATTCGTTGCACTAGTGAGCCTGGCGAACTTTGTGGTAGTCCGGTATATACTACACGGCGTATGGCAAATGCCGGCCTATATTCTGATTTTAGAATACATGCCTGTTTATATTATGCTGGTATGGGAATTCTTAAGGGGCAGCAGATTTACTTCAAAGTGGCATTTTCATCAAACTCACTGACTTCCACAAGGTCACATTCTCCGGATGATATTATGGTGAGATCTTCTTGATCAGACTCTGGCTTGCGGATCTTTACAATCTGCAGCACTAAGAATGTAACTATTACAAATGCAGTAATCAGAATCAGCTCGATACTCATACAAGACGTTCCTCATATAAAAAAATATTGTCGGGGTTTTTCTACCCGAACATATAAAATGCCAAATGCTTTGTCAAGAGCAATAAAGCAGAATAAAAGAAAAAAAGGTGTGATTTAAGGCAAGTGAAAATCCCGGGGCAAAGCATGAGCCCCGGGAATGAGAAAAATTATTTTGCTATCTGGTTGAAAGATCCCGTTCAAGCCTGTCCACGACGAGTCTTGAAGGATATTTTACTGAGTGATAGATCCTCTGAGTTGCCTTCTGGAAGTCTGACTCCTTTGCCTCATAAATGTTTACAAACTTCTGCGGATTCCTGTCTGAGAGTGGGAACCAGGAGCTCTGGATCTGCACCATTATCTTATGCCCCTTCTTAAAGGAGTGATTTATGTCCTGAAGAGTGAAACTGACCTTGGTAACCTTATTTGGCACCATAGCCTCAGGTTTTTCAAAGCTGTTTCTGTATCTGGCGCGCATGATCTCGCCTCTAACCATCATCTCGTAGCCTCCCATTTTAACTCCCGCGGGGTTAGGTTTATTGTCCGGCGTGTCATCAGGGAAAACGTCAATAAGTTTAACTGCATAATCGGCATCTGTGCCTGAAGTTGAGACGTAGAGTTCTGCCGTAATGGGGCCCAGGAGCGTAACGTCTTCTTTTAAGGCCTCACCCGTATAAGTAAGAACGTCACTGCGTCTTTCGGCAAATCTCTGATCTTCAACCATATACTCGCGTGTCATATGGGTTGTTATTTCATTTGTAAAAGGAACCGGCTTATTCGGATCACTTATATATTCGTCATACGAAGCGCCTTTATTTACGGGAGAATTAAACGTAAGTCCTCCTTTGGGCTGGAGGTAAATCGAAGTCTGAGTTGCATTCTTCGGAGGCCACTGCTCATAGGTTCTCCAGGTGTTTGAGCCAGTTTCAAATACAGTGGCTTCATTAGGCTTAAAATCTCCCTTATCTTTCAGATAATGGTTGAAGAATGGGAGCTCAATTGTCTTAAGGAAGTAAGGGCCCGTTTTTTCCGTAAACTGCACATTACCAAGATGATCCCCTTCCGAGCGCTCCCACCCCCCGTGGAACCAGGGTCCCATTACAAGGGAATTTTCAATTCCGGGGTTATTTTTTTCAGCCGCCTTATAAACATTAAGCGCCCCGTAGAGGTCCTCAGCATCGAACCATCCTCCCACAGTAAGCATTGCGGGCCTGAGGTTTTTCAGTTGAGGAATAAGGCTTCTTTCCTGCCAGAACCGGTCGTAATCAGGGTGTTTTATGACGTCATTCCAGAACCTGATATTATTCTTGTAATAGTTTTTATTGATATTTGAAAGAGGGCCCATGCCGAGGAAAAACTTGTATCCATCGGGAGTTTCAATCTTGAAATCGGGATGTGTCCACTTTGTGGTCAGTTCAGGGCGCGGCTTTCCGAATACTCCTAAGAATCCGAACATATGTGAAAGCCAGAGTGTGCCGTTGCGGTGGAAGTCGTCGTCAATATACCAGTCAGCAACCGGGGCCTGAGGTGAGGCGGCCTTCAAGGCCGGGTGGGCATCAATGGCCGCCATGGCGGCATAAAATCCGGGATATGAGATTCCCCATATGCCTGCCCGTCTGTTATTATGCCTGACATGCTTCAAAAGCCAGTCAATTGTATCGTATGTGTCACGGCTTTCATCAAGCGAGTCGGGACTCTGCCTGTTAGGCCTTATATCCTCAAACTCCCCTTCAGACATAAATCGGCCTCGCACGTCCTGGTATACAAAAATGAAACCTTCCTCTGCAAATTCTTTCGAAGGACCCAGGTTCTCCGGATATGCGTTTTCACCATAAGGGCCTACACTGTATGGCGTGCGGTTTATGAGGAAAGGATAGTCCTGCGTAGTATCCTTAGGAACATAAACAGCGGTAAAAAGCCTTGCCCCATCCCTCATCGGGATGCGGTATTCATATTTAGTGTAATGCGCTGCCACATATAGCGAATCCTTGTTTTCGCCCTTTAGAATGCCTGTGGCAGAAAAGAAAACAAGAAAAATAAAAATTACTTTGTATTTCATTTATTGCTTCTCCAAAGTATATATGGATTCCTGTGAAAATAATCGGCTCCGGCAAAATAAGATATTTTTTAATCATTTACATGTCAAACCGTGCAGGTGTAATTTTTAATTTTTAATTTTCATTCCCTTTTTACCTTTTGCTTTTTCTTATTACTTTGTACTTTTTCTTTTATACTTTGAAATTCAGGGCTTTAATGAGCATACAATATCAAATACTTGGACTTCCGGGCCGCGACAATGCAATGTTTGTCTGGGTCAACAGCGGCACAAATTTTCAAAGACTCCTCTTCGACTGCGGCGAGGGCCTCCTCAGACAAATCAGGCAGCCGGATATTAAAGCGATAGACCACCTTTTTTTCTCACACACACATATAGACCATATTGCAGGCTTTGATTACTTCTTCAGGCGCAACTACGACCGCGAGGGTAAGCCGGTTTACGTCTGGGGGCCTGAGAAAACCTCGGAGATTATTCAACATCGCCTGCTCGGTTTTATCTGGAACCTCATCGGAGGCGCCCCGGGCAAGTGGTACGTTACAGATATAGGCGAAAAGTCAATGACCTCTTTCAGCTTTAAGACATCCGAAGGTTTTGAGATAAAGCATCCGGAGGGCTCATCAGCCTTTGAGGGAATTGTACTTGAGACTCCGGGCTTTATGGTTAAAGCCGCACTTTTGAATCACATAATTCCAAGCATAGCCTACAGCGTTGAGGAAAAAGAGTCGCTTAACATCAGTAAGGAGAGACTTCTAAGCTCAGGGCTTCCGCAGGGAGCGTGGCTGGAAAAGCTGAAGGATTTTTCAGTAAATGAAAATGAGGTAATTTCACTGGACGGGAAAAACTTTAGGCTCCTGGATTTAAGAAAAGAGCTTTTAGTTAGGACCCCGGGCGAGAAGATTGCATATCTTACAGACTTTGTATTTGATGACCTCTCCAGGCAAAGGGCTCTTTCCCTTATCAGCAATTGTGATACTGTTGTCTGCGAAAGTCAGTATTCTTATCATGATGTGGATCTGGCAGAGAAAAATTACCATATGACAACCCATCAGACGGCTTCACTTGCAAAAGAGGCCGGAGCAAAGAAGCTCATCCTATTCCATATTTCAGAACGCTACTCCAAAGAGGAGGATTATCCTGCCCTGCTTAAAGAGGCAAGAGAGATTTTCCCGGATACTTACTTCCCGGAAGAGTGGAAAATTACAGAATAATTGCCAGAGAGGAATTTTCTTTTATCATACCTTTGGCAGATGCGGCTGAATTTTGTTTTAAAAAGCATTATCTTTGGGGAATTTTTCCACATAAAACAAGTCCATAAGAGTAATTGTATGCGAGCAGTACTGGTTTTATTATTTATATTCTTGTTTACGCAATCAGGCTTTTGCCAGAAGAACTATTTCTATACGGGTAAAGACTACGGCAGTGAGGCACTGTTTAACCCTTTTACTCTCATCATTAACGGGGGCTATGACGTCACTCAGCTGCAGAGCGTGTCAAATAAAATAACGGGCCACCGCTACGGCACAATGGCAAACAACGTGGTCAAGAATCTTTTCGTGCACCCATTTAAATCCATAGATCAATACGGCTGGAAGAAGTTTCTCAAAACGGAATTTCTTCCTTTAAGCTTCAAGGTCGAAGAATTACAGTGGATCCCGAACTATCAGCAGCACCTGATCGGCGGCGGCATGCTCTATACGGCAATGAAAGAATGGTACGAACTTCACAACGTCCCCGTTCCATGGCTCATGTCTTCAATAACTATCATGGGGCAGCATTTCTTAAATGAGGTCATGGAAACCGGACCCTATGAGGGCTACAGTGTTGATGAGATTTCGGATATATACATTTTTGACTTGGGCGGAATTGTACTCTTCAGCTTTGACCCCGTAAATGAATTCTTCAGAAAGACACTGAACCTTGCCGACTGGTCGCTCCAGGCAACAATTACACTTCCTGACGGGCGCATTAATGCCGGACAGTATTTTTCAATGAAATGGAAATTCCCGTTTTCAGATGATTATTCCCTTTTCTACCGCTACGGCATGGGAGCCCTCTTCGGCATTTCAAAGAAGGTAAACCCTGAGGATAATCTTTCCGTCGGACTCGGCTTCAAGACAAAACATCTTGTTGACGTCAACAATATCTTCCGCCAGAGAACAATTGAAACATCCTGGCACGCAGGTGTTTTCTACGACAGGAATAATTCCCTAATGGCTTCACTTGTTCTAAGCGGAGTAAAAGAATATTTCTGCATGATCGACATATATCCGGGAATAATAAAATACCGTAATTTCTCACCCGGCATCTGGTCGGTCATAGGCAGAAACGGAGAACTTACATTCGGCTTTACAACGAGGTATGTTTTTAGTTTAGGATATGAATTTAAAAATCTGTAGTATTTATTTATGATGAATAAGAAGTTATCCGGAGTTTTATGCGTCTTTTTTTCATTTTTTTTCTGTCTTTAAGCCTTTGTACTTCAGTATTTTCTCAGCAGGAGAAATATTTTTATACTGGTAAAGACTACGGCAGCGAGGCTCTCTATAATCCATTAACCCTGATATTAAACGGCAGCTTTGACGTCATTCAGCTTGAAGGCTTCGGCCGCAAGGTCTTCAGGTTTCCCTACCGCACCTCCTCAGAAAACGTCCTTAAAAATCTTGGCTCCCCTTTAGGACCCATAAAGCGCTACGGCTGGGGAAAATTTCTCCGCAACGAGATCTTCCCTCTGGAATTTGCACAGAACCGCGCTCAGTGGTTTCCGAACTATCAGCTGCACCTGATCGGTGGCGGCATGACTTTTACCGCGATGAAAGAGTGGTATGATTATAATAAATTTCCCGTGCCTGCAGTGTTTTCTGCCGCCACGCTTGCGGGCTTTCACCTGCTGAATGAATTCGTGGAAAATGAAGCCTATAAAGGGGATAACGTAGACCCAATAGCTGATATTTACGTCTTTGATATAGGCGGCATTGTTCTCTTCAGCTTCGATAACGTGAAAAAGTTTTTTAAGGAAACGCTTAACATGGCCGACTGGTCGCTTATGCCCTCATTTAACTTCTCCGACATGTCACTGCAGAACAGCGGACAATATTTCTCGGTAAAATACAAACTGCCCAATGTGAAAAACTGGCACCTGTTCTATTACTTCGGAATGAGCGGCCTTGGAGGACTGTCCTATAAGTTCCAGGACGGAACGGCTTTATCGGCTGGAGCAGGGCTTAAAGCCCAGAGGCGCTATATAATTAACCCGACAACTTACCAGATGACAATAAGTACAGTCTGGAATACCGGATTTTTTTACGATAAGAATAACTCCCTGCTTGCTTCTCTATTCTTCAGCGGGCTAGAGGAAAATATGGTAAACCTGAACATTTACCCGGGCATAGTTAAATATGAAAATTTCTCTCCCGGCATCTGGATGATAATGAGCAGAAAGGGACACATCATGCTGGGCCTTACTACCGTTTATGCTCCGGGCTTCGGTTTTAAATAAGATAAGTGCTTTAAAAAAGAAATAGCGCTCAGCAGTCTTCTGCATTCATTTTGCATCAGCCTGAAGAGCGCTACCAATCAGATAGGGAGGTGTTCAATAATATTTTAGTTTTATATTTTCTTATATACAAACCCGTAGCACACAATCTGATACTTTGTGCCTCAAGTCACCTTGTCTTATGCTTTTGGAAACCACATACTTCCCTTTTTTAACATCACTTTTCCATTTTTACTTTTTTCCTTTCTCCCATTTCCTTTATATATTTCCACATTCGAAGTTTGATTTTATTTTAAGGAGATACAGATGAAAGTCCGTTCAACTACAATGCATCTGGCAATGCTGATGAGTTTACTTGTAAGCCTCAGCCCATTAAATATTTTCGCACAATATGAGGAGCCTGGTATGCTGAAAGAAAAGATACGGCAGTATGCCCCGTTCGAAATTAAATTCGATTCGAAACTCTTAAGTAAAAATGAGAAGATCTGCGTTGAAAAGCTCTTTGAGGCCTCCCGCATAATCGACAGCATTTTCCTTAAGCAGGTCTATAGCAAAAACACAGAGATTAAAAAGCAGCTTGAAAGTGATCCCTCCGAGGCAGCAAAGCTTACGCTCGAGTACTTTAGCCTCAACATGGGACCTTTTGACCGCCTGGACCACAATAAGCCTTTTTACGGCAATGAGGAAAAGCCGCTCGGTGCTAACTTTTATCCTGCCGATATGACAAAGGAGGAGTTTCAGGACTGGATAAAAAAACATCCTGAAGACAAAGAGAAATTCACCTCCGAGTTCACAATAATCCGCCGCGAGGGAAGTAGACTCGCAGCTATCCCTTATACCGAAGCTTACAAAGAGGATCTAAAGCGTGCCGCGGCTTTACTTAGAGAGGCAGCACAGTTTACAGATAACCCGTCCCTTAAGAAATACCTCGAACTAAGAGCCAAAGCCTTTGAGACCAATGACTACTATGAAAGTGATATGGCCTGGATGGACCTTAAAGATAACGCAATTGAGTTTATTATTGGTCCATATGAAGTCTATGAAGACGAGCTCTTTAATTACAAGGCTTCCTATGAGAGCTTTCTTACGATAAAAGATCCCGTTGAAAGTGAAAAGCTGGCAAAGTTCGGGAGCTACCTGAAAGAAATTGAAGACAACCTTCCTCTCGAAAAAAAGTACAAGGATTCCAGCCGCGGCCTTGAATCCCCTATCGTCGTCGTTCAGGAAGTTTATTCCGCTGGAGACACAAGAGCCGGAGTCCAGACGCTGGCTTTCAACCTGCCGAACGATGAAAGAGTCCGGGCTGCCAAGGGCTCAAAGAAGGTAATGCTCAAGAATGTACATGAAGCAAAATTTGAAAAGCTCCTGAAGCCAATTGCACAGATAGTACTCGATCCTTCTCAGATTAAATACGTTACTTTCGACGGGTTTTTTAGCCATACACTCATGCACGAAATGTCGCACGGCGTGGGTCCGGGATTTATTACCGTTAACGGACAGAAAACCGAAGTCAAGAAGGAACTCAAAGAAACCTACTCCAAGCTTGAAGAGTGCAAGGCAGACGTACTTGGCATGTACAACAACATTTTTATGATTGAAAAAGGGGTCTACCCCAAAGAATTTGCCGGTCAAACATACGTTACATTCCTTGCCGGCATCTTCCGCTCGGTACGTTTCGGAGTAAATGAGGCCCATGGGGCAGGAAATGCAATTATTTATAATTATCTGCTTGAAAATGGCGCCTATGAATTCGATAGTAATACTGAAAAAGTAAGAGTTAATTTTGATAAGATCTATCCTGCACTCAAAAGCCTTGCAGAGAAGATCCTGACTATTCAGGCAACCGGCGACTATGAGGCCTCGAAAGCCTTTATTGCCAAATATGCGGTTAATTCACCAACAATGGACAGACTGCGCTCCAAACTCGAGGCGCTGCCGGTTGACATAAGGCCCGTTTTTCAGATTGAAGAGCACATGAAATAGTGCCCTTAATTGTTCGTCCGTAAAAAATGCTGTTTTTATTATCATTGTCAGGCACACAACTCCTAATTCCCTGGTGTGCCTGTTTTTTTGTCTAATCTATTCAATCAGGAAGCCATGAAAAAAAGATATCTGTTTAATTTACTCATTATCTTAAGTCTTGTTCTTACGGCCTGTTCATCATCAAGAGTTGAAAAG
The DNA here is from genome assembly GCA_050258415.1 of Acidobacteriota bacterium. GTDB lineage: Bacteria > Bacteroidota > Ignavibacteria > Ignavibacteriales > SURF-24 > JAAXKN01. The sequence goes on from JBLMYS010000258.1 coordinate 17,942, forward strand.
GAAACCAAAAAAGAAGTAAAGACCACACCGGTAAAAACAATTAAAACCAATATAAGGGACTTTTTAGCTGAAATCAGGAAAACCAGGCAGCCAATTTCCCTCCCCTTTGGAGTGAGGGTTGATACCGTAATCAGCGATTCAGTTGGGAAGAACGTTACAGTAGTTTTTAATAAGGCTCTGGAGGAAATCCCCTTCCGCACGGATAATGTAAAAGCCTTCAGCCAGGCCGTGAAAGAGGCTGCAGGAAGCAGCTATAAGGATTACACCTTTACGGTCAAAAGCGGCGACAAAACGCTTGAGGACCTGATTCCGAACTTTTACAGGGAAAAAGCCAATTACGATCAGTCGAGGCTTGCAAAGGAAAGCGTGCGCCCCCTGCCCGTAGTCCAGAACGCAAGCAGGCCTTACGCAATCGAATCGGGGCTTAACGACAGGAACATTGTCCTCTGGCAGAGCCACGGCTGGTATTATAACAATACTTTAGACAGATGGGAGTGGCAGCGCCCGAGGCTTTTCGAGAGTGTGGAAGATAAGGTTCCCCTGTCTTTTACCATACCATACCTGATCCCGATGCTGGAAAACGCCGGAGCAAATGTTTTTGTCCCGAGGGAAAGGGATATTCAGACCAACGAAGTTGTAGTTGATAATGACACAAAGTCAAAGGAAAACAAAAAATACTATACAGAAAGCGTTAAGAGTAAAAAACTCAAATGGGCTGCAAATGATACTCCGGGATTTGCATATGGAAATCCGCCCTATCCCGAGAACTTCAACCCCTTCCTTCAGGGCACTTCCCGTTTTGTGGCTATTGATTCAATAGCTACGGCAGAAGCAAGCTGGATTCCGGAGGTTCCCGAAGAAGGATACTACGGAGTTTACATTTCATATACAGAATCAAAGGATAATGCCCAGGACGCTCTTTATTCTGTCTATCACTCGGGCATTAGAACCGATTTCCATGTAAACCAGAAAATCGGCGGAGGCACATGGATCTATCTGGGCAAGTTCAAATTTGAAAAAGGCTTTAACCCTAACACCAATAAAGTGACTCTTGTAAACCAGTCACAGGACAAAACGGCTAAGTTTGTCTCAGCCGACGCAGTGCGCTTCGGAGGAGGCATGGGAATAGTAAGCCGTAACGGCAAAACAAGCGGCCGCCCCAAGTACCTCGAAGGAAGCCGCTACTGGCTGCAGTACGCTGGAATGCCGGATACACTGGTCTACAGCCTTAACAAAAATAAGAATGATTATAACGACGACTACCAGAGCCGCGGCGAGTATGCAAATTACTTAAAAGGCGCCCCCTTTGGTCCTAACAGAAACAGGAATGAAAAAGGCCTCGGTATTCCAATAGACCTTTCAATGGCCTTCCACACCGATGCCGGTATTACGACCAACGATACAACCGTAGGCACGCTTTCAATTTACAGCACCGAAGCCTCGGACGAACGCACCGTTTTTGCCGATGGAGTCTCACGCATGGCAAACCGCGACCTGGCGGACATAATCCAGACGCAGATAGTCCAGGATTTAAGGGCCAAGGACGACCCGGCCTGGAACCGCAGGCAGCTTAAGGATTCTCAGTACAGCGAAGCCTACAGGCCAAATATGCCTGCAGTATTAGTTGAGCTTCTTTCACATCAGAATCTTCTGGATATGAAATATTTCCTCGATCCACGCTTCCGTTTTGACGTGGCAAGAGCAATGTATAAGGGAATGCTGAAATTTCTCGCTACACAGTATAACAGGCCATATAACGTTCAGCCCCTTCCTGTGGATCACTTCCAGGCTTTACTGGACAATCAGGGTAACGCAGTCTTAAAGTGGCACGCAGTGGAAGATCCTCTTGAAACGACCGCAAAACCGGACCACTATGTTGTCTATACAAGAATGGACGGCGGCGACTTTGATAACGGACAGATTACGGCAAACCCACAGTTTGTTGTAAGTAACCTCAAGCCCGGCGTAATTTACAGCTTTAAGATTGCAGCCATGAACAGTGGCGGCGAGAGCTTCCCTTCTGAAGTCCTTTCAGTTTGCCGCATGAATAACAGCAAGGCGCCTGTTCTCGTTATAAACGGGTTCGACAGAGTAAGCGGGCCTGCAACAATTGAAACTCCCGGATTTTCAGGCTTTGCCAATTTCATCGATGCCGGAGTGCCGGATAAGTACGACATCAGTTTCAGCGGTACGCAGTACGATTTTAACCCCTCTTCACAGTTTATCTCAAATGATGCCCCGGGTCACGGTGCAAGCCATGCAGACTATGAAACAAAGGCAATTGCAGGCAACTCATTCGATTACCCTTACGTGCACGGCAAAGCAATCCGTGAGGCCGGATATTCATTCTCCTCTGTAAGCAATGAAGCCGTCTGGGATAACGAAGTAAATATGAACAGTTATAAACTTACCGATCTTATTCTGGGCGAAGAAAAGGAAACACCATGGCAGAAATCAGTAATGGATTCCTTAAAAGGCAAGCAGTTTAAGGCTTTCCCCCCGGCTTTCCAGAAGGCTGTAACAGAATACCTCCAGGCTGGCGGCAGCATGTTCATCTCGGGCTCATATGTTGGAAGCGATCTTTGCATGAACAAAACTAAAGATGACGCCGATGTTCAGTTTGCACGGAAAGTGTTGAAATTCACTCTGGATACCGATCACGCTTCACATAATGGTGAAGTTTTCATGGCTCCTTCTTCAGTTATATCGCTGCCGGAGAATTTCACCTTTAATACTGAACTTAGCTCCTCCATGTATGCTGTTGAGGCACCTGATGCCTTAAACGCCGCAGGAGGCTCGGAAACCGTGCTGCGCTATGGCGAGAACAGTTTCCCTGCCGGACTGGCTTACAAGAAGGAGTACGGACTCGTTATTTTCGGATTTCCTTTTGAATCGGTAAAAAATGAAAAGGAAAGAAACAGCATCATGGCTGGAATCTTAAATTACCTCGGTTCAAAATAAAAGAGGCTTTTATAAATGATGTCAGGAAATGTTTCCTGACATCATTTGTCTTCCGTAAGGTGTGTACATTTATAAATTTACTCCATAAAATAAAATATTATCTTGAAAAAAAGCGTTTTTTAGGTTAACTTTGTAGTCTCGATGCCGAAGTGGCGAAATTGGTAGACGCGCTGGACTCAAAATCCAGTCTGGCTCACCCCAGGTGCCGGTTCGAGTCCGGCCTTCGGTACTTTAAGGGCTGTCTTTTTAAGGCGGCCCTTTTCTTTTTTTAAATAACACTGTCAGACTAAACTTATCCTTTCGAACTGTAGACTTCCAATTCCCTTTCCCCCGGCTAAAAATTATCGTACATATTTATAAAAGCCGGAGTTAAAAAATGAGGACTATAAAGGAAATTCACAATGCGGAATATTCTCCCGTTGGAGATCTTATTACATATTCTCCCCTCCCCTCGGACTCTCTTGACATGATCGATCCATTTCTTCTTCTGAACCACCACGGGCCTCAGACATATAAGGGGAATAACCGCGGCATGCCCTTCGGGCCGCACCCCCACCGCGGAATGGAAACTGTTACATTTATTCTTGAGGGCGACATACTCCATAAAGACAGCCACGGGCATGAAAGCAAAATTACCTCCGGAGGCATTCAGTGGATGACAGCTGGCCGTGGACTCATTCATGCTGAGGTGTCCTCCGATGAGTTTAAGCGTGAGGGGGGAAAGCTTGAAGTGCTTCAGCTGTGGATAAACCTTCCCTCCAAAAATAAAATGACTGATCCCAAATATTACGGCTTCCAGAAAGATGAAATACCTTCTGTAAAGACTGATGACGGGAAAGTAAGTATAAACGTGATTTCAGGACGTTGGGGTGACACAATCGGGATACATAAAGCGATTACCCCAATATCCTTATATACAATAGAATTTCAGGCCGGGGGAAAGCTAAGTGCCAGGGTGCCTACGGACGAAAACATATTATTGTACATTGTAAGAGGCGCCCTTAAAATTAACGGCCAGGACGCGGAAGAAAAGCAGCTCGTTGAGTTTAATGATGATGCCGAAGAGATAAGCATGAGGGCCATTACCGCAAGCTACATAATTTTTGGCCACGCAAGGCCTTTTAACGAGCCAGTTGTGGCTCACGGCCCATTTGTAATGAATTCAATGGAAGAGATCCGCCAGGCGTATGACGACTACCAGGCAGGAAAGTTTGGGAAGTTCAGTCAATAAAATCTTTTAGACCCAGGCTAAAGATTAACTCAAGGCTAAAGGTTAACGGCAACATCCCCTGAGGTCTATTTCCCATGAGCCCACAACCTCATTGCCGCGCGTAAGGTAAAAACGGTCGTAAAGGTTTATGGTCGGATCACAGTGTGAAGTAATCAGTTCAACGACTGTGCCCAAGTGAGGAAGCTTTGCACCGCCCTTTGACGTCAGCTTCCCGTATTCATCCCCAAACCAGTCATATTGCAGCTTTGAAAATTCAGGAGTAACAACGACCGGCACGCCCCCGTCTTTATACATGGCTTTTAATCCGGCATCGATGGTGACAAAATTCTCCTGATTTGTGCTGACCACACTGCTAAGCAATGTAAGAGCTGACCTGAGAGAGTCTGATCCGTCGTTTACCATAGTGCCCCGGACTGACAGGTATTCTGCATCCATGCTGATATAAGAGCCCACCTGGAATTCTGTAATTTCAGGGATTGCCGCATCAGCAGCAAATGTCCCTGTGCCGGAGGTACTGAAGATATGGCACTTCTCATATTTCTCCTGCAGTACACGGTAAACATTTGCAGCCTTTTCAAGGCAAACTTTTGAGGAAGATCTTCTCATTTCATAATCGGGAATATGCTGCAAGTGGCCTGCGTAAGCCTGAATACCAAGGAGTGTAAGATTTTCAAATGAAGAAATATAGGCCGCAAGCTCCACTGCTTCCTCTGGCATAACTCCTGTGCGGTTCTGCCCGGCATTTATATCCAGAAGCACTTCAATTGACAACCCCCTTTCCCGCAGCACCTGACTGAGCAGCTTAATGCTTTCCCGATTGTCCACGGCAACGATGAGCGATGGGGAAACCGTCAGTATATCAGCCAGCCTTTCAACTTTCTGAGGTGTGGAAACGGGACCCGTTATCAGTATGCCTGAAACGCCGGCCCTGGCCAGAGCTTCCGCTTCAGATACTTTTGCAGCACATACGCCTATTGCTCCATGTTCAATCTGCATCTTTGCCAGTGAAGAACATTTGTGTGTTTTGGCATGTGGACGCAGGGCTTTGCCTGCTGAGCGGGCAATTGACTGCACGCCTTTGAGACT
>JBLMYS010000259.1:0-3896 GCA_050258415.1 Acidobacteriota bacterium
GGCACTGTTGAAGAGATAGGTAAACAGCTCTATACAAATTATCTGCTCCCGTTTGAAGCCGCCGGTTTTCTTCTTCTGGCTGCAACCATTGGAGCTCTCGTTCTTGCAAAAAAGAAATTTGAATAAAATCTGTCCGTATCCCGGTAAAATTTACTAAATCAAAAATTATGAATGTAATACCAATTGAATACTATCTGACGCTGAGCGCATTTATGTTCGCTACAGGAGTCACTGGCGTACTGATCAGGAAAAATGCAATAGTTGTCTTTATGTGCATTGAGCTCATGCTTAACTCGGCCAACCTGGCGCTTGTTGCTTTTTCATCCTACCTGGGAAGTTCAGTAGGGCATATCTTTGTATTTTTCGTTATGACCGTTGCGGCTGCTGAGGCTGCAGTGGGGCTTGCTGTTATAATTGCTATATTCAGAAATAAATTAACTGTTAACATAGACGAGATCAACATCTTTAAGTGGTAAAGAATTAATGGTCAACTATATTTATCTTACAATCCTGCTCCCCCTGGTAGGTTTCCTTATTAATGGGGTTTTTGGAAAAAGAATTAATAACGAAAAGATAACCGGCATCATCGGATCGGGTACAGTCGGCCTGTCTTTTATAATTGTTCTTGTAACCTTCTTTCAGACACTTCAGCTCCCGGTTGGGGATAGAAGACAGGAAGTTGAACTTTTTACGTGGCTTAGCGCAGGCGGCCTGAATGTCAAAATTGCATATCTCGTCGATCAGCTTTCGCTCGTTATGGCACTGGTCGTTACAGGCGTGGGATTTTTAATCCACGTCTACTCAATCGGCTACATGCACGGCGATAAGAGCTTCTGGCGCTTTTTTGCGTATTTGAACCTCTTCATCTTTGCAATGATGAACCTGATACTTGCCAATAACTTCGTCCTTCTTTTCTTAGGATGGGAAGGCGTGGGCCTGTGCAGTTATCTTTTAATCGGATTCTGGTACAACAGGAAGTTCGAAAAAGGCACTACAAGCCAGGCGGCAAAGAAAGCATTTGTTGTTAACAGAATAGGCGACTTCGGCTTCCTTCTTGGGATGTTTTTAATTTTTATGACTTTCGACAGCCTGAACTTCCAGGAGGTCTTCTCAAAGGCTGAACTTTTCCCGGTAAGCGAGAAAGTTTTCAGCTTTATCGCTCTTTTTCTTTTTATAGGCGCAACCGGAAAATCGGCCCAGATTCCGCTTTTTGTATGGCTTCCGGACGCTATGGCGGGCCCGACACCGGTTTCGGCGCTCATTCACGCTGCCACCATGGTTACCGCAGGCGTTTATATGGTTGCCCGCTGCTCAATTATTTTTGCCTCGGCTCCGGCAGTTATGACTTTAATTGCCGTCATAGGCCTTCTTACGGCATTCTTTGCCGCAACCGTGGGACTGGTGCAGAACGACATCAAAAAAGTTTTAGCCTACTCAACTGTGAGCCAGCTGGGCTACATGTTCCTGGCCATGGGTGTGGGAGCATTTACTTCAGGCATATTCCACGTAATGACACACGCCTTCTTTAAGGCCCTTTTATTCCTTGGTGCAGGCTCAATTATTCACTCCATGCACGACGAGCAGGATATAAGGCATTACGGCGGACTTAAAAAATATATGCCTAAGACATACATGACATTTTTAATTGCAGCCCTGGCTATTTCCGGATTCCCGGGACTTTCGGGATTTTTCAGCAAGGATGAGATCCTGTGGTATGCTTATGCCCAGGGAAATATTTTCCTCTGGATCGTGGGCGTGCTTACGGCAGTAATGACAGCTTTCTATATGTTCCGCCTCGTATTCCTTACATTCTACGGGAAAGAAAGATTTTCTCATGATGTTCATCCGCATGAGTCACCTTCGGTTATGACGGTGCCCTTAATGGTGCTTGCATTCCTGTCTGTTGTTGGCGGCTACATAGGTCTTCCGGCCATTTTCTCGGGTGAAGGCGGAAATCTTTTTGAAAGCTGGCTTGCCCCAATATTCACGAGTGCCGAAAGAAAACTTGAATTCTACGGCTCGCATTCACACGCTGAAGAGTTCCTCTTAATGTTCGTTTCAGTCGTTGCAGCACTGGGTTCAATTTATTTTGCATACTACGTTTATACAAAGCGTCAGGACATTGCAGAGAAAACTTCCTGGAAGCTCAGGAAACTCTACAATCTTCTTCTCAATAAATATTATGTTGATGAAGCCTACGAGGCCGCAGTAGTTCAGCCCATACAGAAGGGTTCAGAGGCCTTGCTCTGGAAATTCACAGACAGTAAAATTATCGACGGAGTTGTTAACGGATCTGCTGCCCTTATAAACAGGACAGCCTCCTTTTTCCGCCGTTTTCAAACAGGTGTCGCTCAGTTCTATGCCCTCATAATGATGGTGGGTATAGCAGTTGCTTTATTCTGGATAATCATAAGCCTATAATATATGGAAAACAGCCAATTACTTACGTATTTATTATTTTTGCCCCTGGCAGGAAGCCTTTTACTGCTCTTAATTGATAAAAACAGGGAATCGCTCATAAGGTGGACGGGACTCGGAGTTTCACTTGCGGCCTTCATACTGTCTTTAGTCGTATTCATGCAGTTCGACGGTTCTAAAGCGGGCTTTCAGTTTATTCACAACATCGTCTGGATCAGTAACCTTAATGTAAGTTACCACATCGGCGTTGACGGTATTTCCATACTGATGGTTATGCTTACAACTTTCCTCACCCCGATTACACTTTTCTCGAGCTGGGGGAGTATTAAGAAGAAAGTTAAGGAGTTTACCTTCTTCATGCTTTTGCTTGAAGTGGGCATGCTTGGAGTATTTGTTTCACTCGACCTCTTCCTGTTCTACATCTTCTGGGAGGCAATGCTTATTCCGATGTACTTTATCATCGGTATCTGGGGAGGCGAAAAGAGGATCTATGCATCAGTAAAGTTCTTTATTTATACGATGTTCGGAAGCCTTTTGATGCTTATTGCAATAATCTGGCTTGGAATTTACGCCGCCAAATTTACAGGATCATTTACAACAAACCTGCTCGAACTCTATAGGATCGGTCCAAATGTTCCGCAGGAAGTTCAGCAGTGGATGTTCCTGGCATTCCTCTTAAGTTTTGCAATCAAGGTTCCCTTGTTTCCGTTTCACACCTGGCTGCCGGACGCTCACGTGCAGGCTCCCACGGCAGGAAGCGTTATTCTGGCCGGTGTACTCCTTAAGATGGGAACCTACGGTATTTTAAGATTCTGTCTGCCCTTGTTCCCGCAGTCGGCAATGAAGTTTGCTCCCATTATCTCGGTCCTTGCCGTAATCGGAATCATCTATGGCGCTCTTGTAGCAATGGTGCAGAAGGATATGAAGAAACTGGTTGCCTATTCATCTGTATCCCATTTGGGCTTTGTTGTTCTTGGCATATTTGCCCTTACGACCGAAGCCATACAGGGAAGCGTAATTCAGATGGTCAACCACGGTCTTTCAACAGGCGCACTTTTCCTTTTAGTCGGTATGATCTACGACCGCACACACACAAGAGAAATTGCAAAGTACGGTGGAATTGCTAAAATTGTTCCTTTGTATTCAGTAGCCTTAATGTTTGCCACACTTTCATCCATCGGGCTTCCGGGCTTGAACGGGTTTGTGGGTGAATTCTTAATTTTAATCGGATCCTTCAAGTCGCCTGTTCTTAACAGCTGGGGCTTTACGGTCTTTGCCGCCTCGGGTGTCATATTTGCAGCCGTATACATGCTCTGGATGTATCAGAGGGTTGTCTTCGGCGAAGTAAAACATGAAAATCTGAACACTCTTAAAGATCTTAATAAAAAAGAGATGCTGGTGCTCGTTCCGTTATTTGTATTTATTCTCTGGATCGGGATTTATCCCAGTACATTTTTGAAACTCTCTGAAAAATCAAC
>JBLMYS010000260.1:0-5495 GCA_050258415.1 Acidobacteriota bacterium
GCGATAAAATTATGCATATTGCACTGCCGATCCTTAATGGCTATTTGCTCATGGCAACTGATACTTTGGAATCAATGGGCCAGAAATTAACTGTTGGAAATAATTTTTCTATAGTTCTCTATCTGGATAGTGAACAGGAAGTAAACAGACTTTTTGACCTCCTCTCTTCAGGCGGTAAACCACAGGTGAAACCTGAAAAAGCCTTTTGGGGCGCTTATTTTGGCATGACCACTGACAGGTTCGGAATTCAGTGGATGCTAAGTTATGGCAGCGCCATACCTCAGTAACTTTTTAACTTAAATAATCAGGGGGAATATATATTCCCCCTGTTATTATTTCTTTACTTTTTAATTACCAGTTCCAGTATTTTATTAAACTCCTCAGGCTTTTCTATCATCGGGTAATGCCCGGTTGCATGAATGTAGCTTACGTCAAATGATTTCGGGCAGTACTTCTCAAGACCCTGAGTATTGGTGGGCCCAAAGTCACTATTGACAAGGTACAACTTATAATTAAGTGCGGATAACCTTTCGTTCAGGATCTTAAAATATTCCATCATATCGAACAAAGTTGCAATAGCAACCTTCTCATCCGAGTTAACAAAATCATCTGTTACCCTCTTTCTTACATTAGCAGGAGTTTCAGGATGGAACATGGTTTCCGCAAAAAAAGGAACCGAATTCTTATAATCACTTACAATTGCCTTCGACATTGCGGTTATCTCTTCAATCTGTTCAGGTGTAAAGGCAACGTCAAGCATCTTGAAATTATCAATTCCAACTATTCCTTTAATCTCATTGTGGTTTGTAAGTGCGGCCTCAAGTATCACGTCACCGCTCATTGAATGGCCTATAAGTATAACATTCTTTAGGCTAAGCTTATCAATGAAATCAATTATATCCTGCCCATAGTTCTGTCTTGTCCACTGATTTCTATCAGACTTTGATTTTCCAAAGCCCGGGAGATCAATTGCAATTACCCTGTAATCCTTGGAAAAATATTCTAACTGGTCATTCCAGTAACTGCTGTTAATTCCCCAGCCATGAATAAAAAGTAAAGTTACTTCACCTGCTCCCTTTTCAATATAATGAATCATTGCTCTGTCTGTTTTAATCTCTGGCATTTTAGAGCTCCTTCTGTGTTTTTCTTTTATTGACTAATTACTATTTTCCTGTTTAGAAGTATTCCGGTTCCTGTTCAACACTACATCCATGCAAATATAGCAAAATTACAGGCAAAATATTGAAATACTTTTCTGAATAATCCTGCTCTGACCGATGGCGAGGGAGTAAACAAAAGTCATCAAAAGTTTTTATCCCTTCCCGCAGGAGAATTTCCCTGCGGGAAAGGGGGGAGATAAGATTGCAGTTATTGTTTCATCTGCTGGTTCGGCTGATCTGTCTTCCTGCCGATCCGGTCATATTAGTTGTATCCTGACCGTAGATATACGAGAACACCCCCAGAACAAAAAGTAATGAAAACAATAAAGATCTTTTCAAAATACCTTCCGATTCAGAGATCCGAAAACCTAAAAATCCTGCAAAGCAGCTTCAATTTCCCGCTTCGTCGAAAATAATTCTTCGGCCGGGTAAGTCAAAAGTGATTTTATTGCCTTTTAAGAAATCCATTCCAATCAATCCATCATAGATCATCTGGTTCAGGAAGAATATTTTCATTCCCCTTCGCTCTGAGAATGGAATACCTTTCAATGAAAGTGATTTTACAGATGCAATGTATTCAGTCTCAACAGCTCCAAAAGAATTCCTTCTTGTTCTCCTCTTCACATCCGATGAAGCTGTATCGATTCCAATCCGGTCTGCAAAACGGGCGTCCAGGTATGTAGAAGGCGAACCGGTATCTAAAATACATTGTAGACTGAGCGAATCATTTACCATAAGATCAGTAAATGCATCAAGAGAAACAGACCTTTCGTCATCTACTTTGAGGAAATTATACCGTCCTTTCTTAAGCAGCTTTTCCAGAGATGCTCCGGATTCAAAGTATAAGGCACTATCCTTCAGATCTAATGTAAAAGGCATTTTCTCAAAGAACTTAAGGGATAAGATGCCGTCAATCTTCAGGGAATCCAAGAGAGCCAATGATGCAACAACAGGATTGTTTTGGTAATGCCCGGCAATATTTAATGATCTTATCCTGTAAATATCAAGATCAATCCGTTCTCCTGTATGCCTGAATCCTGTAAATCTTCCATCGGGTACAGAGTGAATCCGTCTCAATAACGCATTTGAAAGTACATTCAACCCGCCACCCGTATCTAAAATGAAACGTCCTTGAATACTATCGGAGACAGTAACAGTTACAGTGACCAGTCCTTCGGCTGTAATTTCAAGCGGTATCATCTTATCTTTATCAATTTTCCCCTTGGGCTCTTTAGCCTGAAGAGCTGTAAAAAACAGCAGGGATGCTATGAGGAAAATTTTAGTTTTCATTTCAGCCTGTGCATGTTGAAAATTGAACTATGGCAATATTTGGAGGTATTCTTAAAACTATATTTTAGAAATTGTTGAGTGTTCCTGTACAAACCCCGTCCAGGTGAATTTAATCAAATTTTGTATAAACCTGAAGCATTCTTTCCTTATTCATGCAGGATAATTATTGCCAAACAAATGACCTGATGATTAGCCTTTGCAATTATTGACCAATATAACTGCTAAAAATGGAATAGGAGTAGTTAAAAAGGTGAGTGACCTTTGATATCTTCAAATCCAGCCTTTTCGATTTTTTTTCTATATTAAAAAACCTGAGAGTTAAGGGAAATAATTTACCCTCATTCTCTCAGGCTCTTATAACTCTTATTTACTTTTTGCCTTAGTATTTATTCGACTCTCTGCGTGTTATTGAAAGAGATGAATATACTTTGTTCTTCACATCTTTCCACCAGCCTTTTTTAATCTGCATGTATTTGTCTTTTTCTGTTTTATTGTCTAATTGATCCGTGATATCTTTGTCGGCTTTATCATCTGCTTTTTTGTATTCACCCTTTAAGTCGCGGTAAGCTTCTGTCTTTTTCTCAGAAGCGCTTTCCCTTTTATCCCTGGAACTGCTGCCTGTCATTTTTTCATCATTTTTCTGCTTTTTATCCAGGTAGTCTTTATGTGCATCTGCTATATCTTTTCGGTAATCTTCCAGAATACTGCTTATTTTGTCAGTTTTATCGGATTTTAAGCCAAGCTTATCTACCAGTTTAGTTGCAAGCTTCTGAGCTTCTTTTTTGAAGGCCTCATCCTTTGATTTTGAATTATTATCCTGTGCATAAGAAGCTATAGTGATAAAAGAGAACATTACGAAAAACCAGATGACATTAAATACTCTTTGATTTTTTACCTTATCCATTTGTTTTTCCTTTTTTTGTTTATTTGATCCTTCTTTCACCTTTTCTGATACATACCTGTACCAAAAACCCTTGAGCATTACTCATCATTTCCCCTTATAATTAATTAACATTTCCCGGTTTGGAATAGTTCATACCTAATCTCAGACTGATAATGACTTATGCAAAAATCTCCGCCTGTTCCTGTTCAAAACCTCATCCTTGCGAATTGTGAACGGGCTTCATCACGTCTACTTGAGACAAGCTGCTTAACTAACTGAATTTTTTTTATTAAAATTTTATCCTGAATGGGAAGGGGATAGCTGTGTTCTCTTGGTAACAATTCAGGTGATTTAAGAGAAATATTGACTGAGTTGCTTGCTGTGAAAATGTAGAATTTACTTTGCTGATGAAGAATTAATCTTAATTTGGATTAAATTTCAGCTCAGATGGAGTTTTGAATAGGGACAGCCATGACCCACTTTGCTTTCAACACGGATTTTACCGCCATGCTTTTCAATCATTTCTTTACATAGCAGTAAGCCAAGGCCTGTCCCTTGTTCATTTGCTGTACCTTTTTTACTTACGCTCTTATCGATCTTAAATAATTTATCAATTATATCTTGTTCGATTCCTATACCTGTATCGGTAACCGAAACCTCAATTATGCCATCCGATTTCCTGGCCTCCAGAATAATTCTTCCTCCAGGATTTGTAAATTTAATAGCATTAGCTGCCAGGTTTCTTACAACAGTAGACAACATATTTTTATCGGCTTTTACGAAGATCGAATTGTCTATTGTGTAATTAAACTCTATCTTCTTGTTCTTTGCCGTTTGCTTTACCAAAGAAATTGTAGGGTAGAGTTCAATGAGGAGATTAAAATCTTCCATATTTATAATCATCTGCCCGGTTTGCATTCTGGACCAGTCGAGTAAATTTTCAAGAAGCTTATACGAATTGCGGCTGAGCTCTTCAATACTGCCGATGAAAGACATTTTTTCATCTTCAGATAAAGTGTCATATTCTGATGACAAAATTTGAGAGCAGCCTATCAACCCCTGGAATGGGCTTTTAAGGTCGTGTGCAATAATAGAAAAAAACTTGTCTTTGGTTGCGTTTAACTCTGCAAGCTCGAGATTAATTTTCTTAGTCTCCTCCTCTATTTGTTTGCGCTCAGTGGAGTCGCGTTCGACAAAGAGGATGCTTGCAGGTTTGCCCTCCGGATCAGGCAAAACGGTATAGTTGAGCTCAATATAAAACCGGCTTTTATCTTTTTTAATTGCGAGGTATTCCCTTATCTTATGATCACTTTGTCCTGTAATTAATTTATGAAGATTTTCTTTCAATCTATTATGGTCAGAAGGATCAATAAAATCAAAAGCCGGCCTTCCAATTAACTCATCTTTTTCCTCAATGGAATAGCCATACATCTGAATTAATTTATCGGACATAAACTGCATCTTTCCATCCAGTGAGATAATTCCTATTCCATCTGGAGAAGCTGAAATGATAGCTTCTAGTCTTTGTCTGCTTTGCTGCAGGACAGCTTCATCAAGTTTTCTTTCAGTTATATCCGAGACAACACCCTGCCATAAAGTACTGCCATCTGATTGAGGTTCAGGAGTGGAAGCCATATGAAGCCATTTTACATGTTCATTTATTAAAATTCGGCCAGTCCACTCAAAATATGCAGGTTCCTTTATTCTATCCAAATTGATCCTTCTTAATCCTTCCATATCTTCTGGATGAAAGTGACGAAAAGCAGCCGTGTAATCGGCTAAAATTTCTTTTTCGCTGACTTGAATAATATCTGATAATTTTGAACTGGCATAATGAAATTGCATGTACCCATTTGGTCTGGTGCTCAATGCATAAACTCCAACAGGGATATTTTCAACCAGATGTGCAAATTCCTGCCTGCTTCTGTCTAGCGATTCCTTTGCTATTGCCTGATACTGTTCAATAAGGGAAGTAAAGGAGTTATGCGATGACTTAAGCTCTTCTTCTGCAAGAACACGGCTTGTTATATTTTCATGGGAAATTACAAGAAATACTTTCCCTTCTCTTATAAAACGTTTTACTCTTCCTGTAAACCATCTCTTTTGTTCAGGTGAGTGGCAGGGGTAGTCATAGGAAAATTCATCTACTTCAGCATTCAGGA
>JBLMYS010000261.1:0-4181 GCA_050258415.1 Acidobacteriota bacterium
AGAACCTCCTGAGTAACTCAATTAAATTCAGGAGTGAAAACATCCCTGAAATCCATATCTGCGCCGAAAACAGAAAAGATGACTGGCTGTTTATTGTAAAGGATAATGGTATAGGTATGGACTCCGCCTTTAGCGACAAGATATTTGTAATATTTCAGCGCCTGCATGGTAGGGATAAATACCCGGGCACAGGTATCGGCCTTTCTATCTGCAAAAGAATCGTCGAACGCCACCAGGGCAGAATCTGGGTGGAATCTAAACCCAACGAGGGCTCAATATTTTATTTCACTATCCCGAAAAATATTGAGGAGTTTGAACCTTATTAACCGGTTGGCTATTGTGGACTTCAGTTTACTGCATACTGCTAATTAAATTCTACATACTGAAGAACGCCTCAGACATAGAGGCGGGCCGGCCCTTTGGCCCGCCTCTATGGAGGATCGTATGTTACTTTGGCTATGCCGTGAAAACTTATTCTTCTTCTTCTTCTTCTTCAAGCTCCATCATTGCCTTAACCTGATCCTGATTTTCAAGATCACGGGCATAAATGTACTCATCATAAAACTCTTCGTATTCCTCTGTAAGCTGCTCAACAAACTTATCCATCTGCGTCATTATGCTATCGGCATTGTTAAACAGATCGTTCATAAACATAACCGTGCTGCTGTCGATAAGACTCGATATCTTTTTGGCAAGTGTATTTCTGAAAGCGTCTGTTTGAGTGGAAAGCTCAGCGAGGGTTCTGTTGTTAAGGCCCGGAATTCTCGCCATTGCCATGTATTTCTCTGCCAGCAGATATGTACCTTCAGCTTTCTTGATCAGCTCACTGTCCAGCATTCGTACAAGATGGCTTTGTGTAAAACGTGTTTTTTCTCTGAGTTCTAGGTTGTTGGTTTGTCTTGCGAAATTGAACAGTGAGGAGATAACCGGAACAAGTGCTGTGATAAGGTTATCTTTTGCCCTGGCATTCAGAATCGTCTTGTCCAGAATCTCAGAAGAAAGAGCTTTTTCAGTACGCCTGATCTCATCCATGGCCTTGCGAAGCTTCGTAATAGTTGAATTAAAGGACCTTACCGTTGATGTGATATCCTTGTTTTCTGCCAGGAGAGTTAAGACAGATTCGTACATGCCCAGTTTTTTCTTTTCTACATCGTTCATTTAGACATCCCTCGCTTAATTATTAAAAATTTTATTATGTTATAAAACATTAGTTTCTTTCTTATCACTTAACATCAACTGTTTGAATCGCATTTATAACATAACATATACGACGTAGGAAAAATATAGGATATAATCTGAATTTTTTGAAGGACATATACTATTTGTTTTGTAGTAATTTAGACTACTTAGAAGGGAGGATTGGTGCTTTGGTTTTATCTGAATAGTCACGAGCTTTAGCTCGTGGAAAACGGGCAAAAAAATATTTGGGCTTTATCCCCCGATTCTCCGGGGGATATTATCTACAACATAAAATCAAATTTCATCATCGGCACAAGCATCCATTGTGATGTGCTGTTTTGCAACCCGCTTATTGTACGCAATATGCCTGTACCAAGCACCACCCTGTGTATGTCTGAGAGTTTAATATAAATCCCCGGCGTCAGACTCAGATAGCTGTTTGATGCCTCACCGCGGGCATCTGTAGTTATATGATGCATAAAGAGTTCCGGAGTCGAAACATCAGATGTATAGTAGGGTGTTGAAGGTTCGAAATCCAAAATTTTCTGGTTGAAATAGCCCAAACTGAAGAAATAATTTAAAGGGAATGTTTTGTATTCTGAATTGATTGTCAGGTTGAGATAAAAGTTTATGTTGCTGTTCACATCAACGTCATGCAGGAGGTAAGTGGTCTGACTTTCAACGTCATTATTTGGAATGGTGCGCCTTACCAGAAGTGAATAAGCATCATAACTGTACTGCTGAAGGCTTGCTCCAAAACCGAAACGGGCTCCAATACCATCCTTGAAGCTGAAAGCACTTAACCCGATGCTGCCGCCATAAAGATTTTTAGAGCCTGCATTAGAATACGAAAACCCCAGAAGAAAAGAGATACTTTTACTCAACGGCACGTCGGCATCCACACCGGCATAGAAATCCGGCATATTCCACCTCAGGTTGTGAAGACTATTGTTCCTGGCTCCTTCATCCCAGTTCCAATCCTGGAACGGTATATTGCCATTCTGAAAAAAGTCCTTCGGGGATATGTCACTTGTGCTGCCCATTTGTGCATGGATGCGGCTTTTACTTCCGGCGAAAAATTTTGCCGAAAGTGTTACTGTTGAATCAGGTTTTGCTCCGGTCATAACAATTGGCGGCTGATATATGGGACCATTTACCTCTGCCCTCTGAAGAAAGACCTTATCCTCAACCGTCCCGCATCCTGCAGATAGAATCAGCAGAGCCAAAAATACAATTGAAACAGTAAAGCGCATCATAACAACCTCCAAAATTGAGCTGCATAAAAATGTAACATTTCCTAATAATTTCCAAATCCTCCGACCTAGGACCTACCCCTTTACCTTTTCCTCCTCAGTACTTATTTTAAACATAACTGGTTTTGAGGAGTTTTTTTGAAATACGCATTAATTGTCTTCCTGGGCGGCGGTATCGGCGCTGTTACACGCTACTGGCTCTCGGGATATATATACCGCCTTACAGGCGCAAATTTTCCATATGGAACACTTGCAGTAAACGTTATAGGGTGCCTTCTGATAGGATTTTTAATGACATTCTTTGAAGAAAGGTTTATCATTACCCCGGCTCTGAGATTATTACTTACAATCGGTTTCTTAGGTGGCCTGACAACCTATTCCACCTTCAGCTATGAAACCATAGCGCTTCTTGAAGAGGGGAATATTCTTTATGGACTTGGAAATGTTTTAGTTACCACCGTTGCGTGCCTTACATCCACATTCGCGGGCGCAGCAATCGGCAAACTTTTATAATTACCGTTGAACGTCGAACCCTGTTCTTACTTTTTACTTTTTAATTTTTAATTGAATTGGGAGCGCAGCGACCATGAGATTATCCGGCGAAGCAAAACTGCTCAGGATTTTCTGCGGGGAATCCGACAAAGTAGGAAACGTAATGCTCTATGAGGCACTGATGATGAAAGCGCGCGAAACGGGACTTTCGGGATGCACAGTCCTGCGCGGAATTGCTGGCTTCGGCGCCGCAAGCCGCATCCATACGGCAAAGATCCTGAGGCTATCAGAGGACCTCCCGCTCATACTTGAATTTGTGGACACGGCGGAAAAAATTGATCAGTTCATCCAGACAGCCTGCAAAATCGTTGAAGACGCCCGCTGCGGCGCCCTCATGACCGAAGAAAAGGTGAACATCATCAAATACACCCATGGCACTGAATAGCCACGAGCTTTAGCTCGTGGAAAACGGGCAAAAAAATATTTGGGCTTTAGCCCCAGATTCCCAGACGGATGATCTGTGGCTAAAGCCACGGATTTGTTTTGATTCATTAATCCACGAGCTAAAGCTCGTGGTTAGTCATAACAAACCTCGGGAAACAATTACCATCACGAATTAAACACCAGCGTAAAGACCGTGCACTCATCCGGCTTCGAATATACCCTTATCATCCCGTTGTGCTGACGCATTATCTGCCGCGCAAGACTTAACCCGATTCCCGAGCCGCTTTCCTTCGTCGTGAAAAATGGTATGAATATCTTATCCTGCACGTCTTCTAAAATTCCGCTCCCGTTGTCTTTTACATGAACCAGAATCTGCCCGCCTTCACCCATAACTGCCCTCAGCTCAATCTCCGGATCCTTCGTTTCCTTTACGGCTTCAATGGAATTAATTATCAGATTCAGTAAAACCTGCTCAATTAACTTCTCATCTATCGTCAGCTCCAGACTTTCCGGCTCCACAGATGACCTGAAGCTAATATTGCCTCCGGCAAGCTTTCCTTCCAGAAGCTTTTCTATCTGAATAAATAACCTGCATATCCTTACAATCGAATAATCCGGCATCGGAATTCTTGTCAGACGCCTGTAATTATTTACAAACTCAATGAGCCCTTCACTCCTCTTGTGAATTGTATGCAGACCGGTTTTTATGTCTCCCAGACTTTCTTCATCCTGTACTTCAACATTCAATAGTCCCTCAATCGTCTGCGACAGGGAGGAGATAGGCGTAATTGAATTCATGATCTCATGCGTAAG
>JBLMYS010000262.1:0-22579 GCA_050258415.1 Acidobacteriota bacterium
TCCCCAACTTTATTGCTGAAAATTTAATTGATGCGTCGGATTTTATTATTAAAGATTTTTCCGGAGGAAATTGATTGTACTCAAAGTTTAAGTATATATACCTGATGGTCCTTGTCGGCACTACCATGTTCCTTTCTTCATGCGCCGATGACCCTTCAACCGTAGGACTGGGAATTTTGGACCCGAACGACTATATAGCTCTTAATGCGGATAGCTCCGTTCAAACCCAGTCTGCTTCATTTTTTAAGACCGAGGCGAAGCTCTCTGCCTCCGACAGGATACTTTTAGGCAAGAGTGGCAACCTGCAGGCCTCAATGCTTGTGCAGTTCGCGCTTACATCTCTGCCGGATACGACACGCCAGGGGCTCCTTGCAGGCACGGTTACGATTAAATCTGCAACGGTTGAAATGTCCCCTGTCTATACACTGGGCAACAGCACTGCACCTTTCGACTTCTCGGTTCATAAGATCAACAATCAATGGAACCAGAGTTTTACGGCAGACAGCCTTTCAAAATTGAATTATGATCCCTTTAACCTTAAATCGTCACAGCTGAATACGACAGACACACTTTATACTTTCAGCCTGGATAACAATTCTGTTGCCTCCTGGCTTAAGGATACAAGTTACGTAAACAGCCATAACTATGGGCTCTATTTTGCGCCAAGCGCCTCTACGGCTAAAATTGTAGGATTTCAGGCCGTGGCTTTAAGCCTTGTAAAACCGATAATGAAAATGTCTGTGGTATTTTCAAAGCAGGGGCAAAGCGACTATACAGTTACTTTCAATGACAATAACGACCTGCACACCATTGCAGGCTCGCTGCCTCAGGCAACTTCATCCGACCTGGTTGTTCAGGGAGGCCTTGCCGTCAGCTCCAAATTCCAGATCAGTATGGCCAATATCCCTCAGGATGCGATTATTAATAGCGCCACGCTGGAACTGACCGTCGATACGCTTCATAGCGTCCTCGGAAATCCTGCTTCGAGCTATCTTGTTGTGCAGTTTCTGACCAGCAGCACGACCAATTCCTACGATACAACAAAAACTACCGTACTCAACAGGTCGGGCAACGTATTCTCCGGAAATATTGCATCACACTTGCAAAGATGGATCAAAGGGGAGGCAAATAACGGACTAATGATATCTCTGGGCAATGAGACCGCCTCTGGCGATCTGTACACATTCAAAAGCGGCACCACAGCCGACAGGCCCAGGCTTAAGATCCTTTATACAGCAAAAAAGAAATAGTTAATTATTCCTGAACCCAAAAGTTTGAAATATATGAAATTTATAAAACCTATTATCATTTTATTGTTCCTTTCTTCCCTCGCATTCGCACAGAAGCAGGGAGGATCGGTTTATTCAAGGTTCGGTATCGGCGAACTCGACCGAGCATATTCGGCACGCAGATTAGGTCTGGGAGAACTGGGAATTGCTGTATACGACAGGGACTTCCTGGGTACACTGAACCCCGCAGGCTGGACGAGACTTAATCTTACACGCTTTGAAATTGCGGTCAATTTCCAGGATCTGAACACTAAGGATAACAACCAAAGCCGCTACTCAACCCTTACAAGATTCTCCGGCTTCACTCTTGGAGTGCCGCTTCAGAGGGATTGGGGGCTTTCTCTTGTTGCAGGTATTACTCCTTACTCTAACGTCAGCTATAATGTAATGCAGAATCAGGCTGATCTTCAGAACCCATACAGCGTTACTTACGAAGGGAACGGCTCTGTTACCAGAACATTTATCGGTACCTCATACTCACTTCCCTTTGACGTAAGCCTGGGTGCCTCATTCGACTATTATATAGGAAACCTGAACTACTTCTCCAGAATGACTTTTCAGAATCCTAACTTTACAAACCCGGAATACCAGACTTCCTATAAATCCACAGGACTCGGTGGTACTTTCGGCGTAATCTCAAACGACTTTGCAAAACTTCTTAAACTCGGCTCTGTTACAAACCTGAGACTTGGAGCCGCATACAGCTTCAGGGGTGAGTTTGACGCCGACAGCGGGCAGGCCCTTACGACTTCACTAGGCCTCGGGGAGCTCAGCTCACAAAAGTCAACCATTAAAGTCCCGATGAGCCTTGGACTGGGTCTTAATTTTACGCTTAATAACGCATACACTGTTCTTGTCGATTACTTCTATCAGCCGTGGAGCAAGTATGAGTTTAACGGCAGAACTTCTCAAAATCTCAGGAACGACCAGAAGGTCAGTGCCGGAGTTGAGTACAGAAACCCCGATATTCGTGCCCGCGGCTTCTGGGAAACTCTCATTCTCAGGGGTGCCCTAAGCTATGAGAAAACACAGTATCAGGTAAACGGCAAAGGCGTCGATCAGTACTCTGTTTACGGAGGTGTTTCACTCCCGCTGGAGTATGAAAATACGCTGGACTTCGGTCTGCAGTATTCAATGAGAGGATCAACTGAACCTAACCTCCTGAAGGAAAATATTTTTAGATTAAATGTTTCTTTGAGCCTTGGGGAACTCTGGTTCTTAAGACCCCAGGGAAGATAATATATTACAGGACAACGAATGATAATTTCAATTGCATCTGACCATGCCGGTTTCCGTTATAAAGAAATCATAAAGGCTTATCTTTCTAATAAGGGTTTTGAAGTTTTAGATCACGGCACTTTTTCCGAGGAATCGGCCGACTATCCCGATTTTATCAGGCCTGCGGCTTTAGACGTCGCTATGCAAAAGTCGGACAAGGCCATAGGAGTCTGCGGAAGCGGCATTGGTGTCTCAATTGTTGCCAATAAGGTGCATGGCGTAAGAGCTGCCCTGGCATTAAACGAAGAGATGGCTGAACTTTCGGTCAGGCATAACAATGCCAACTTTCTGGCTCTTTCGGAAAAGTTCATTGAGGAAAAATGCCTCCTTAGGATTGTGGACGCATGGCTCGGTGCGGAATTTGAGGGCGGCAGGCACCTCAGGCGGGTTAATAAAATTGAAAAGCCCGGGGAAGTTGATCCGTTCGGACGGGAGTAAATTCCTTTGGAAGTAAATTTCTTTGGAAGTAAATTTCTTTGGAAATGAATTCCGGAAAAGAATAATATATTTTACAAACAAATTTGAAGTAACTATGATGAACAATTTGCAAAACGACAGCGAGATTTTTGAAATTGCCAATCTCGAACTTTCACGTCAGCAGAACAATCTTGAACTGATCGCTTCTGAAAACTTTGTCAGCATGGCTGTCCTTGAGGCAGCCGGCTCCGTTTTAACTAACAAGTATGCCGAAGGATATCCGGGAAAAAGATATTACGGCGGCTGCGAATACGTGGATATGGCTGAAAACGTGGCCCGCGAGCGCCTTAAAAAACTCTTCGGTGCCGAATACGCAAACGTTCAGCCCCACAGTGGCTCACAGGCAAATATGGCCGTCTATATGACGCTCCTTCACCCGGGGGACACAATTCTTGGACTTAATCTTGCTCACGGCGGCCATCTTACACACGGATCCCCGGTGAACTTTTCCGGACAGATCTACAGGGCGGTTTCCTACAGCCTGAACGAAAAAACTCAGATGATCGATTACGACCAGGTCTCAGACCTGGCTAAAAAAGAAAAGCCGAAGCTCATCATTATGGGCGCAAGCGCTTATTCAAGAGACTGGGACTATGCAAAGTTCAGGGAAATTGCCGATTCCGTTGGCGCGCTTTTAATGATGGATATGGCACATCCGGCAGGACTTATAGCAAAAGGACTTCTGAATAATCCACTGCCTTATTGTGACGTTGTTACCTCAACAACACACAAGACCTTAAGAGGCCCAAGAGGGGGCATTATATTAGTCGGCAAGGACAGGGAAAACCCGCTTGGAATAAAAACTCCAAAGGGTGACCGCCTGAAGCTGATGTCTGAGATATTCGACAGCATGGTAATGCCGGGCATTCAGGGCGGACCTTTAATGCACATCATAATGGCTAAGGCCGTAGCCTTCGGTGAAGCACTGCAGGATTCATTTACAGACTATGCAAAGCAGATCATTAAGAATTCGAAAGTTCTGTCTTCAAAGCTCATCGAAATGGGCTACGACATTGTCTCGGGCGGCACTGATAACCACCTGATGCTGGTTGATCTTACAAATAAGAACATTACAGGCAAGCAGGCTGAAAATGCTCTTGGCATGGCCGGAATTACGGTTAATAAGAACATGGTGCCTTTCGACAAGCGCAGCCCGTTTGTTACAAGCGGTATCAGAATAGGAACCCCTGCTGTTACCACCAGGGGAATGAAAGAAGCTGAAATGGAAACAATTGCTCAGCTTATTGACAAGGCTATACTTAATTTCGAGAATGAGGAAACTCTTTCTTCAATTAAGGCTGAAGTTAAGAATCTCTGCTCGGGTTTCCCGCTTTATCCTGAACTGGGCACCCTGGCATTTAAGTCCTGATAATAAAGTTAATAGTCTAATTAAAAAGGGCAGAAAGGCAGAATTCACTTTCCTGCCCTTTAATAAAAAAAAACACGCGTGTGAGTTTGGAAAATACAGATTTGTTTGATACCGATAAGCCCCAGGCAGGCGAAATGTCCTTCCTCGATCACCTGGAAGAACTTAGATGGAGAATTATCTACTCCCTCATCGGGGTTTTTGTTGGCACCATTTTATGCTGGATCTACAGCGATTTTCTTATAACTAATATTCTTCTTGCCCCGGCAACAAGAGCCGGAATCAAGCTTCAGAACCTGAGGCCTTTCGGTCAGATTATGCTGTATATGGAAATTTCCATTATAGGCGGGGTCGTTCTCAGCCTTCCAAATCTTGTCTATCAGCTCTGGAAATTCATCGAGCCTGCCTTAAGGACAAGTGAAAAGAAGTATATAAGTGCAATTGTGCTTTTTACAACCTTCTGTTTTCTTTCCGGAATCGCTTTTGCATACTTTGTAATGCTTCCTTTGACCTTCGGCTTTGCAGCAAGCTTTGGCTCCAAGGCAATCGAGAACAATTTTGCAGTGGATGAGTACCTCTCCATTATAATGAGTATAATGCTGGGCGCAGGTGTGGTCTTTGAACTGCCAATGCTTTCTTTCTTCCTTTCGAAACTGGGCATTCTGAAGCCGCAGATTATGAAGCGCTACAGAAGGCATGCTATTGTGGTTATCATGGTCCTTGCAGCTTTTCTTACGCCGGGAACCGATCCGGTTTCTCAGCTTGTTTTAGCTGTACCGTTGGTTTTATTGTACGAAATAAGTATATTCGTATCTAAAATGTCACAAAGGAAATCTTGATTAAGTCACAATTATCCGATATTAGTAATCCAATTAAGGCTGAACTGGAGTGCTTTAACGACCTTTATAAAAAGTCTTTAAAATCCAGTGTGGGACTCGTAGATCTGGTCACTAAGTTCATTTTAAAGCAGAAGGGGAAAAAGATACGTCCGCTGCTCGTACTGCTTTCTGCCAAGGTTGCCGGCGGTGTGAATGAAAGAACATACCGCGGCGCAATTCTAGTAGAACTTTTGCATACAGCTACGCTTGTGCATGATGATGTGGTGGATAATGCGGACAAAAGAAGGGGATTGCCTTCAATTAACGCCATATGGAAAAATAAGGTGGCTGTCCTCATGGGCGACTACCTGCTCTCTCGCGGACTAATGATTGCCGTCGACGGACATGATTTTGATTTCCTTGGCATAGTTACCGATGCCGTAAAACGCATGTCGGAGGGTGAGCTGCTTCAGATCAATAAGACCAGAAAACTCGACATCGACGAGGCAACATACTTCAGGATAATTTCAGATAAAACCGCCTCACTTCTTGCCACCTGCTGCGAGATCGGTACTGTTAGCGCAACCGACAATAATGAGCTTCATCTTTCAATGCGTAAGTTCGGTGAAAATATTGGCATCGCCTTCCAGATAAGGGATGATATACTCGATTACGTCGGCACTTCAAGCATAATTGGCAAACCTCTTGGGGGGGATATTAAGGAAAAGAAAATCACCCTTCCACTCATATATTCTCTTAAACAGGCCACTGAGAGCGAACGCTCAACAATCCTTAAGATGATTAAAAAAGGCAGCAAGAACGATGACGTGAGAAAAGTTATCGATTTTGTCAAGAAGTACAAGGGAATTGACTATGCAGTGGAAACTGCACATAAGTACTCTGAAATGGCAAAGGAACAACTTAAGCAGTTCCCCGACTCTGAGGCCAAACTTGCCCTTTTGGCACTTGTTGACTTCATTATCGATAGAAAAAATTAAAAGTTTGTATATTCTTAAGAAAGGACAAATACTTTTAGATTCGTCCTTTCTTAAGAAAATTTCCTGTTGAAATTATACCTTAATTATTATAGTTTTCGTGGTATTAGTTATAAATTAGCCTTAAAGTCAGTGTAATATGATTTTTTTGAGCATCGGTAAAAGAATAAAAGACTTCTCCAGGGTAAGAATATATTCCTTCATCCACAAACTTTCCACGGATGAAAGCGGTAAGGTTACCTCCGGCGATGGGGGCTTTGAAATTAAAAGACTCTATTACCCGAACGGAAACCTGAAACTTGAGACAAACAACAGGAACGGAAAACTCGACGGCATTGCTAACTACTACTATGAGTCCGGAAGGCTCAAGGCCCGCGAATTCTACAGGGAAAACCAGATCCACGGCCTTTCAATCTGGTATTATGAAACCGGTGAAATTAAAAGTGAAAGATATTACAAAGACGGCACACTGACTCATAAGAAAGAATTCGACAAATCCGGCAGGATCCTTCAGCAATAACCCTTCTTTTGGCGGAGTATACATCTCATTCAGCCTAAATATTCATTATTTACTTTTTCTAAATCCATTCCAATCTGACTTCATTGTTTTGATTTTTAATCTGATTTTTTTATCTTAAAATAGTTCCACACTATGCGGATAATTGAGGGCAAAAAATTATTTCCTGAATCACTTCAGGCCACGTAGAAAGGACAATCAATTCAAATCATTATTGTTAAGAGCGTCAGGCTTACCAATCATAGGAAAGTTCTTACATCGATAGATATTGGTATTTTCTCAAATCTATTTGCTAAGGAAGAAAATGAAAAAAACTTTACTGGTGAAAAAAACTGTGCTCGATTATACATTAAAAGTCAGGCTTCCTTTAACCCTTTTTGTCATTTTATGCTCCATCGTCCTGACTTATTTTATATCCAGGCCCGAACGTGACGGTGTGGGCTACGGTCCTGACCAGCCGATAAAGTTTTCTCACAAGCTGCATGCGGGCACAATGGGTATAGACTGCCGGTACTGCCATACGGGAGCCGATAAATCAAGGCACGCCATGATCCCTTCTGTCTCTACATGCATGAACTGCCACAGCGTTGCACGCAAGGACAGGCCTGAAATCATCAAGCTTACAAAGTATTTTAATGAGAACAGGCCGATTCCCTGGAAGAGAATTCACAGGGTACCTGACTTTGTCTACTTTAATCACAGCGTTCACGTAAACCGGGGCGTTAAATGCCAGACCTGTCACGGCGAGGTGCAGAATATGGATGTTGTTGCCCAGATGAACAGTTTCGTCATGTCAGCATGCCTCAACTGCCATAGAAATGCTCCTCAGATGCTGCCGTATATTAAAAATATTAAATACGGACCTCAAAACTGTTTTGCCTGTCACCGTTGAAATAAAGAAGGGTAAAGTTATGCCTGAAAAAATAAATAAACTCCCCAGAAGAAAGTTTTTTGGAAATCTGGGTAAGTCATTTGCAGGACTCCTTTTCATATCGGCTTTCCCGTTAAAGTTTTTCTCGGGGGATAAAAAAGCGGCCCCATCCGGAAAGAAGATCAAAATTATCGAACATCCATTAGCAGTAAAAAGGAAAGGTTTAAGAGGATGAATAACTCACATAATGAAACTTCCGGTAAGGATCCCAACTACTGGAGAAGTCTTAGAGAGCTCAGTAAAGACCCCGAAGCATTCGAGGAAAACGCAAATGAATTTATGAAGGGGGTCACCGATGATTTTGACATTTCAAAGCTGAGCAGCGTTTCAAGAAGAAAATTTCTGGCTTTGCTTAGTGCTTCAGTTGCTTTTGCAGCCTCTTCATGCACCAATTATCGTGATAAAGGGGAGATAATCCCTTATAACAGAAAGCCCGAGGAAATTACTCCGGGCATTGCAAACCTGTATGCTTCCACATGCACGGGATGCTCAAATGCGTGCGGCACAATCGTTAAGACGCGTGAGGGGAGGCCGATTAAAGTCGACGGCAATCCCGACCATCCGGTAAACCACGGGAAGATCTGTGCCATCGGGCAGGCAAGCGTTATAAACCTTTATGATCCGAACCGCTTAAAAATCCCTGTCCAGATCTCCGACGGCAGCCCTTCGGCTATCGAATGGCCCACAGTTGACGACGGGATGATTTCAGAACTTGGAAAAGCCGCTTCATCAGGAAAACAGATTGCTATTATAGCCCGCAGGATTTCATCTCCTTCGGAAAAGATGGTGCTCGATAACTTTGCGGCAAAGTACCCTACAGCTAAAGTCTATTCATATGAGCTGTTAAATGACGGTATGCGCAACGCGGCATGGAGCCGCTCATATGGAACGGGCTCCTTCCCCCTTATTGCCTGGGATCAGGCCCGGGTGGTGGTTTCTTTGGAAGGGGACTTCCTGGCCAGCGAAGGGCACACGATTGAAAATATTCAGCTTTTTACAAAAGGACGCGACGGCTTCGTAAATAAAGAGTTTAACAGGCTCTATATGGTCGAAAGCACCATGAGCGCAACCGGCATTGCTGCCGACTACCGCATGAGACTTAAGGCTGACCGTCAGCTTGACTTTGTACTCAGTCTTATAAATGAGATTGGAAGTAAGACAGGAAGCCCCATAAAGGCACCCACCGGCATTTCTCTGAGCGATTTTGTAAAGAATGAAAAGCTGCCGGAGAAGGCTATTGACCTTATGGTCTCGGACCTTATAAATCACAGGGGAGCCGCGATAGTTTATGCAGGAAGCCGCCTTCCTGAAGAGGTCCACGTTGCAGTTAACGCCCTTAATGAGATGCTCGGCAATACGAAGCTCTACCGCGCCGATCAGGCAGAGGTTGTTCAGGTGCCGTTTGCATTAAAGACTGACTGGGAAAACCTCATCAGTCAGATGAATAACGGGAGCGTTCAGATTGTAATTCATTACGATACCAATCCCGTCTTCGACCTCCCGGCGGATTACGGCTACGAAAGTGCGCTTAAGAAAGTGCCTTTCTCAATTGCGATGCTGGAGCAGGAAAATGAGACCTCGGCTTACTGCAAGTTCGCGCTCCCAATAAACCATAATCTTGAGTCATGGGGCGACTATAACACTAGAAGCGGCATCTATAGCCTTCAGCAGCCTGTAATATACCCCTTGTATTCAACGCGCCAGAAGGAAGCAGTGCTGCTTTCCTGGGCTTCCGGGGACAGGAAATTCTATAAAGATACGGTCTATCACGATTTTATCATGACCAACTGGGAAAAAGGGGTTTATGCAAATGCAAACTCCCCGCTTGACTTCAAAACCTTCTGGCTTACGGCTCTGGAAAACGGCGTCTTTGCGAGCCCGCAGGCTGCGCCTCAAACGGGAACATTCCAGGCGCAGAGCCTTCAAAACCTTAAACCGATGTCTAAGGGAGGCAATTACACGCTTGTCCTGAAGGAAAATTATTCCATCGGCCCGGACGGGCGTTATGCCAATAACGGGTTTCTGCAGGAACTGCCGCATCCAGTGACAAAGGTGGTATGGGATAACTACGCAGCAATTTCTCCCGGAACGGCAAAAGAGCTCGGGGTCGACTACTACGATAAAATAGAAGTAAATCTGGGTAACATGAAGCAGGAGTTTCCCGTCTTCATTCAGCCGGGCACGGCAGACGGGGCGATTGTGGTCGAACTGGGCTACGGAAGATGGAAAGCCGGTGAAGTAGGAAACAGTGTTGGTACAAACGCAAACATGCTCTTGAGTAAGGATGCCCAAATAACTCCGTTTATTTACAACAATGTAAGAGTAACGAAGGCCGCAGGCACCTATAAGCTTGTGACAACGCAGGAGCAGCATACAATTGAGGACACACGTGACAAGGATGCCCATAAAAAGCGCGGCATTATAAGGGAAGGAACTGTTGAGGAATATCAGAAGAATCCTGCCTTCCTTGAAAAAGAAGAGCGCGAAAAGATCAGCATGAATAAGAATCCCGAGTATGTAGGCGTTAAATGGGCAATGGGAATAGATCTTAATAAATGCGTGGGCTGCAACGCCTGCATCACCTCTTGCGACGTCGAGAATAATGTGCCCGTCGTAGGAAAGGAACAGGTTAATAACGGACGTATAATGCACTGGTTCAGGGTGGACCGCTATTACTCCGGCACTCCTGACGAGCCTGTAGCCTATACGCAGCCGATGCTCTGCCAGCACTGCGATACGGCTCCTTGCGAAAACGTATGCCCTGTAGCTGCAACAACCCACAGCCCCGACGGCTTGAACCAGATGGCCTACAACAGGTGCGTTGGGACACGCTACTGCTCGAATAACTGTCCTTACAAGGTCAGGAGGTTCAACTTCTTTAACTTCAGGGATCATTTTGCCGACGGGTATTACCTGCAGGTACCGGTTGAGATGCTGTATAACCCTGAAGTCACCGTTCGTTCACGCGGCGTTATGGAAAAATGCACCTTCTGCATACAGAGAATCATGCAGGCAAGGCAGAATGCAATAGAGGAAAACAGGGACCTTAAAGGCTCAGACGTCGTGACGGCCTGCCAGCAGGCATGCCCTTCAAATGCAATTGTGTTTGGTGATGCAAACGATCCTGATTCAATAATCTCAAAGTTCCGTGCGCACAACCTGGGCTACCACGTGCTGGTGGATCTGAATACACGGCCTAATATAACTTATCTGGCAAAATTAAGAAATATTTCTCCGGAGGTTTAACAAGTGAGTGTAGATTATTCAAAGGAATTTTCAGTCATAGAGGGCAGACCGACCTTAGCTGAAATTAACGATCTGATTGCGCGTCCCACAGAAACCAGACCGGACAGGTTATATTACATTGTCCTTTCGATAACCTTAAGCATGCTTCTGCTTGGTGTTATATGCCTGGGGCTCACCTTTTACTACGGCATCGGCGAGTGGGGCAATAACCAGCCCGTGGGCTGGGGCTTTGGTATCGTTAACTTTGTCTTCTGGGTAGGTATCGGTCACGCGGGAACACTTATTTCGGCAATTCTATTTCTATTAAGACAGAAGTGGAGAAATGGTATCGCCAGATTTTCTGAAGGGATGACTATTTTTGCCGTTATGACCGCAGGAATTTTCCCACTTATTCACGTAGGGAGGCCTTGGCTGGCTGCATATCTTTTCCCTTACCCGAATGAGCACGGCATATGGGTGAATTTTATATCGCCTTTGGTTTGGGACGTGTTTGCCGTTTCAACCTATCTGACGGTTTCACTTATATTCTGGTATGTGGGACTTATACCCGACCTGGCAAACCTGAGGGACAGGACGACAGGAAAAATAAAAAAACTTATTTACTCGGTTTTCTCTCTAGGCTGGAGGCATTCAAACAGGCACTGGCATCATTATGAAATGGTTTACCTCGTTCTGGCGGGCTTCGCCACCCCTCTGGTTCTCTCAGTTCATACAATCGTCAGTTTCGACTTTGCGGTATCCGTTCTGCCCGGCTGGCATTCTACTATTTTCCCCCCTTACTTTGTTGCCGGGGCAGTCTTCTCAGGATTTGCCATGGTGCAGAATGTTCTCATATTCGTAAGAAAAATTTTCCACTATGAGCATATTATTACCATCGATACACTGGAGAAAATGAATAAAATCATGCTCCTTACGGGCTCCATGGTAGGATATTCCTATGGAATGGAATTCTTCATAGCATGGTATAGTGGAAACCCGATTGAACAGTTTGTTTTTATTAACCGTGCATTCGGCCCTTATGCCTGGGCATACTGGATCATGGTTACATGCAACGTAATTTCCCCCCAGCTTTTCTGGGTTAAAAAGATAAGAAGGACAATTCCTATAATGCTTGTAATAGGAATGTTTGTAAACGTGGGAATGTGGTTTGAAAGGTTTGTAATCGTTGTTACCTCTCTTTCGAGGGATTTTCTGCCTTCGAGTTGGCATTACTTTACTCCTACGTGGGTAGACCTGGGCATATTAACGGGAAGCTTTGGATTCTTCTTTACCTGGCTTCTGCTGTTCATAAAAACACTGCCTGTTGTCTCAATAGCTGAAGTAAAAGGTGTCATTGAAGGATCCCAGGCTGAACATCACATTGCAGAGGATTCAACGGCCTTCAGACCCCGGCAGCAGGAGGATTAATAATTATGGATAAAAATTTATTGTTTGCAGTAACTGCTCTTTTCGATACCCCGGCTGAAATTCTCTTTGCCGTCCGGGCCGTAAGAGAGGCGGGCTATACCAACTACGACGTCAATACTCCTTATCCCGTTCATGGGATGGATAACGCTATGAAGCTGAAGCCATCGACTTTAAGCTATGTTGCGCTTGTATTGGGACTTACCGGCACTTTTTCCGCCATATTCTTCATGTGGTGGGTTTCCGCCGTAAATTATCCGCTTGTAATCGGAGGAAAACCCTACTTTTCACTGCCGGCTTTCATACCGATTACTTTTGAAGTAACAGTTCTGCTTGCCTCAATAGGAACCGTTGTAGCAATGCTTTTTATCTATTTCAAGCTGCCAAACAACAGCTACCCTTTGCATGATACAGAATACATGAAAAGTGTCTCATCCGACAAGTTCGGCATTGTGATTCTTGCCCGTGACCCGAAATTTGATGAGGGGGAAATAGCTTCTCTTTTTAAGGATCTGAAGGCCGGAAGCGTTACATCGGTTTACCTTGATGCCGATGAGATCGGTACGGCTCACCGCGTATTTGAACCTAAGTTTCTAACCTTCCTTGCAGGCGTGTTTATCATGACAGCAGTTGCAACATACCTCAGCCTGAACTATATCCTTTACTGGCAGCCTTTTAACTGGATGGCAGAACAGAGAAAAGTTACCCCTCAGTCAAAAAGCACTTACTTTTCAGACAGCTTCGGTATGAGAATGCCGGTTGAGGGAACAATTGCAAGAGGCTTTATTCCGTATCCGTATAAGGGCAACCAGGCCGCAGCCTCAAAATACCTCATTAATCCGCTTGTACCTTCAAAGGAAGTTCTGGCAAAAGGGCAGGATAAGTTTAATACCTTCTGCAGCCCGTGTCACGGGTATTTCGGAAAAGGGGATAGCCGTCTGAGGGGACAATTCCCCGCACCCCCAAGCCTGCAGTCTGAAAAGGTAAGAAACTATAAAGACGGCGACATATACCATATAATTACCGAAGGACAGAATATAATGCCCTCATACGCCAAGCAGATTACTCGCGAGGAAAGATGGGCCGTTATTCACTATTTGCGCGCACTTCAAAGATCTCAAAACGCCAAGGAGTCTGATGTAAAATGAGTTCAAATGAAGAAAACTTTAACTATAGAATCAAGGAATTTCCCAGAAGCTTAAGTCTACTGGGCTGGGGCCTGCTGGCCCTGGGTGTCGTCCTGATACTGGTGTCTTTTTTCATGGACAGGACAAGGAGTTCTTTTAATATACTTGTCTCATTCATGTTTTTGATGAGCATCGGCCTTGGAAGTCTGTTTTTAGTGGCACTTGAATACGTGGCCGGTGCAGTCTGGAGCACTCCAATTAGAAGAGTAAGCGAGTTTTTGTCCACCATACTCTTCATTATCCCGGTGCTTGCAATACCTCTTTACTTCAGCATGCACGAGGTCTTTCACTGGAGCCATACGGAAGTTGTAAGGCAGGACCCGGCATTAATGAGCAAATCGCCTTATCTGAACGTGCCTTTTTTTGTAATAAGGACACTTGTCTGTTTTGCCATATGGCTTTTGTTCTACATACTTATAGTAAGGAACTCCGAGAAACAGGATAGCTTGAAAGACCAGCTTATTACAACAAAGAACATCAGGTCGTCGGCCATCTTTATGCCGGTTTTTGCAATCACCATAACACTTGCTGCTGTTGACTGGATGATGAGTCTGGAGCCGCACTGGTTCAGTACAATTTTCGGCGTTTATTACTTTGCAGGAACAATCCTTGCAGCTCTTGCATCGGCTACGATAGTTGTGGTGCTTTTCATGAGGAGGGGCTATTTTACTCACCTTACTGAAGACCACCTCTACAGTCTCGGAGCTCTAATGTTTGCATTTATTAACTTTTGGGCATACATAGCCTTCAGCCAGTACCTTTTAATCTGGTATGCCAACCTGCCCGAGGAGACAACATGGTTTCTCCTGCGCTGGCAGGGGAGCTGGAGGAGTGTTTCAATTGCTCTGATAATAATTCACTTTATTGTGCCATATTTCGGGCTTTTATCGCAACCTTCAAAGATGAATCCCGGGCGCCTGCTCTTTATGTCCATTTGGATTCTCTTTGCGCACCTGTTCGACCTCTACTGGCTAATAATGCCGACCTTCAGCCGCACGGGTGCGGTTTTGGGCTGGATGGAATTTGCATTCCCTATTGCTGCTGTAGGAATTGTAATTATTTTCTTTACAATGAAGGCAAAAAATACAAATATCGTTCCCATAGGCGATCCGAAGCTTCAAAGAGGCCTGGATTTTAGACTTTAACTAAGGGACTTAAAATGGAACAAAGACCGCAAATTGAAGAAGAAATAAATTTTCACGACGTAGCGCGTAACCCCAAAAGGTGGTTCGGCCTTATTTACCCCTACTTTCTTACTATAATCCTGATCGGGGGCTACTACTTTGTCGACCATATGGGGGTTGCAAACCAGAATGAGGTTTCTCCGACCTTGCCCGATTCGGCTAACGTTTTTATCGATATGAAACCTTCTAAGGCGCCGGCTGCTGCTACTCAGGGTGTCGACGTAAAACAGATGATGCAGCCAACCGATGCAATGATAAGTAAGGGCAAAACCCTTTTTCAGGCTAACTGCATAAGCTGCCACGGACCAAACGGCATGGGTGACGGGCCTGCGGGGGCTGCACTTAATCCTAAGCCCAGAAATTTCCACTCGAACCAGGGGTGGGTTAACGGCCGGAGAGTCAGCGACATCTACCAGACACTTCAGAAGGGGATACCAGGCTCTGGAATGCCTGCTTTCGAATACCTGCCCCCATCTGACAGACTGGACATAATTAGTTACGTGAGAACTTTTGCAAACGATTTCCCGAAACCTACAGAACAGGAACTTGCGGAACTGGACAAAACCTATAATCTTTCAAAAGGTACACAGGCAGCTTCGCAGATTCCGGTCTCAGAAGCCATTACGAGCATCAATTCCGAGGCACTTCCGCGTATGCAGAATATTTACTCCATTTTGTCTTATATTAATAATAATACAGGGGAGGCCGGAGCTCAGATCTTTAACAGGGTAACTGGCAATAAACTGAGAAGCCTGATATACCTCAATTCTTCGGATGCATGGAAAACAAGCCTCGACGACTTTATACGCTCTATTACCTCGAACACTGATCAGAACGGTTTTCTCCCCGCAGTCGTTAACCTTAGCGGTAAGGACTGGAATGATTTATATCAGTATTTGTTGAATTTGTATACGAAAAGGAGTGCTTGAAAGATGACAAGGTTGCATGAGGTAAAAGGAATTCTTCCTTTTATATTCTTTCTTCTGTCACTGAATGTTTATGCTTCGCAGACTGCTGAAAAAGGAAAAGTCGGAATAGATGAGCAGCTTGGAAAGTATTTGCCTTTGGATGTTACATTAAAAGATGAGAATGGAAATCCCGTTACGCTCAAAAATATGATAAAAAGGCCGGTAGTTCTGGCATTCGTTTATTATCACTGCCCGGGTGTATGCAGCCCGCTTCTTAGCGGTGTGGCTGAGGTTATGGATAGGGTTGATCTGGACCCGGGGCGTGATTTTGATATATGGACCATCAGTTTTGACCCTAATGATAAACCGCAGGACGCCAGGAAATGGAAAAGTGACCATATGGGCGCCATGAGGCGGCAGCTGCCTGAAAGTTCATGGACTTTTATGACCGGTGACAGTCTCTCGGTCCACAGGCTTACAGATGCTGCAGGGTTTTACTATAAACGCGACAGGGGTAACTTTATTCATATGGGATCCCTCATCGTCCTTTCTCCCGAGGGAAAGATAACCAGGTATATTTTCGGGACGCAGTTCCTTCCCTTTGACGTCAAAATGGCTGTCATTGAAGCACAGAAAGGTGAGACCAGGCCTACTGTAAATAAAATACTTTCATTCTGCTTCAGCTATGACAGGCAGGGAGGAAAATATGTCTTTAATGTTACTAAAGTAATTGGGAGCTTATTGTTATTCTCTGCTGTTGTGCTCTTTACTGTCCTGGTCATTAAAAGCAGAGCAAGTAAAAGTAAAGGAGAGGAGCTTAGACATGGCTGATCACGTTATTCATGGAAATTATGTCGATTTTTATGACGAAAAAGGGCCGCATAAAGGAATTCTGGCCTGGATTCTGACAACTGACCATAAAAGAATTGGATTGATGTACCTTATAGCCTTAACTACATTCTTCTGCATAGGGGCTACAATAGGTGTTCTGATGAGGCTGGAAATGCTGGGGCAGGGAAGGACAATTATGGGTCCTCAGACCTATAATTCACTCTTTACGCTGCACGGCCTCATTATGATTTTTCTTTTCGTTATTCCGGGCATTCCTGCCGTATTCGGCAACTTCTTCCTTCCTATCATGCTTGGAGCAAAGGACGTTGCATTCCCGAGACTGAACCTCCTGTCGTGGTGGCTTTATATAACAGGCGGGGTTTTTGCCGTGCTTTCTTTATTCATTGCCGGGGGACCAATTGATACAGGATGGACCTTTTATGTTCCTTACAGCCTGAGGACAGGTACAGATGTTTCCTGGATGATTCTGGCTGCATTCATACTCGGATTTTCTTCAATTCTTACGGGGCTTAATTTTATTACCACCATTCACCGCATGAGGGCGCCGGGGATGGGATGGTTTAAGATGCCGTTGTTCGCCTGGTCCTTGTACGCTACGGCCTGGATACAGCTTATTGCAACGCCTATTGTAGGTATAACGCTTGCGCTTGTTGCAATTGAAAGAATTTTCGGCGTGGGGCTCTTCGACCCTACACTGGGAGGTGATCCGATACTTTATCAGCATATGTTCTGGATCTATTCACATCCGGCAGTTTATATTATGATTCTGCCTGCAATGGGTGTGGCCTCAGAGATAATTCCCACTTTTGCGCACAGGACAATTTTCGGATACAAGGCGGTTGCAATCTCAAGCCTCGCAATTGCATTTGTCGGCTATTTCGTCTGGGGGCATCATATGTTTTCCTCAGGAATGAGCGATACATCAAGATGGATATTCTCTCTCTTTACTTTTCTTGTTGCAATACCAAGCGCCGTGAAAGTGTTTAACTGGACTGCAACGCTCTATAAGGGCTCAATTGATCTCAAGGCCCCGCTGCTTTTTGTGCTGGCATTTATATTCGTATTTTCTATCGGAGGTCTGACGGGACTTGTTCTGGGTGCTCTGGCCACTGATATCCACCTTACGGATACATATTTCGTAGTGGCTCACTTCCACTTTGTTGTCTTCGGCGGCACGGGATTTATATTCTTTGCAGCCCTTCACTACTGGTTCCCGAAAATGTTCGGAAAGCTTTATAACGACAATGTTGCAAAGGTTGCCATTGGCATGATAACACTCGGTTTTCTTATGCTCTACTTTACTTTCTTCATACTTGGCTACGAGGGAATGCCCAGAAGGTATTACGACTATCTGCCACAGTACCACGGGCTGCACGTCTTTGCCACGGTCGGCTCATGGGTTATGATATCGGGCTTCATCGTAATGTTCGTTAACCTTTTCAAGGCCTTCAAAAGCGGCAAGAGAGCCGGCATGAACCCCTGGGGCGGCATGACGCTGGAGTGGACAATTCCGTCGCCCCCGCCATTGGAAAACTTTGAGGAAATCCCGGTCATTACTCATGGACCTTATGACTTTCATGCACAGGAAGAGGCAAAAGAAAAACAGGAAGAGTTTAACCATTCAGCGGAGGATGAAATTGAGTAAAGTCCCTAATGCAGAAGTCGCAAACCCCGCGCTGCCAAGCGGGCGCCCCGATACAGAACACCTCCTTGAGGCTCATGGTCATAAGGACAAAATGGGGGCCAAGATCGGGATGTGGCTTTTTCTTCTGACAGAGCTCCTTCTCTTCGGAGGCATGTTTCTTATTTACGGCGTTTACCGTTATATGAACAACGAGGACTTCCACGCGGCAGGGCAGGGAATGAATACTATTATTGGCGCATTTAATACGGTCATTCTTCTTACCAGCAGCCTTACGGTTGCAATGTCTATTACAGCCCTGCAGAAGGGGAATAAAAGGCTTTCAATTACGCTTTTGGGCTTTACTATTTTCTTTGCCGTATGGTTTCTTATAAATAAATATTTTGAATGGTCACATGAAATCCGTAACGGTATCTATCCTAAGTCGCCCGAGCTTACAAGCCGAAATCCCGGCGAGATACTCTTCTTCGGGCTTTATTACGTGATGACCGGCATTCACGGTATACACGTTATTGTCGGCATTGTTATACTAAGTTTTATGGTTTCATTTATTGCCAGGGACAAGGTGACGCCTTCGGATTATACCAAGCTTGAGAATTCGGGACTTTACTGGCACCTGGTTGACATCATATGGATATTCTTATTCCCGCTTTTCTATTTATTACGATAAGGAAATAATATGGCTAATAACGATTCACATAACGGTTCTCATCCTCATATAGTAAATTACAGTACTTATGTAATGGTATGGCTGGCACTGTTGGCCCTTACGGCTGCAACGGTTGCCGTTGCAGGTATAAATTTCGGGGGCATTACGCTTCTTATTGCACTGTTGATTGCAGCTGCAAAAGCCTCACTTGTACTCAACATTTTTATGCATATTAAATTCGATGACGTTGTCTTTAAGGTTTTTATTTCAATAGCTGTAATGACGCTTTTAGCCGTGTTTGTTTTTACATTTGCCGACATTCTATTTAGATAAAATATTGTAAGGGGAAGTTAAAATGTCAGGAGCTTCTAATTACGCGCAGACGGTCGATAATTCGTTTATTTATATAGTGACCATTTCAGTGATAATATTGCTTGGTGTTACTTTTGCCATGATATATTTTGTCATCAGGTACAGCCGAAAAAGAAACCCCAAGCCCTCAAACATTGAAGGCAATCTTGCACTTGAAGTCATCTGGATTACCATTCCCACACTGCTTGCGCTTTCAATGTTTTACTACGGCTTTACGGCATTTGCCGAGCTGAGGAAAGTGCCCAAAGATGCCATGACGGTCAAGGTAACAGGACAGATGTGGAAGTGGAGCTTTCAGTACGCAAACGGGAAAAAATACGATACTCTATATGTGCCGGTGCATACGCCTGTTAAGCTGGAGCTTACGTCGCTTGACGTTGTTCACAGCTTTTATATCCCTTCCTTCAGGATCAAGGAGGATGCTGTCCCGGGTAAAAAGGATTATTTGGTCTTTAATGCCAATAATACGGGAGTCTATCAGGTGGAGTGTGCCGAATACTGCGGAATGAATCATGCCTATATGCTGAACAAGGTGATCGTTATACCGCAGGAGGATTTTGCCGGCTGGCTTAACGAGAACAGTAATGCGCCTTCGGCAACTTCAAATGCCCATGGCGGAGTACCAGGGGCTGTTCCGGAAAATGTGCCTCAAAAGTCCGACACCACACAGAATGAAACAGGCGGCTCTCAACAGTCCCAAGGGAAGCAGTCAGGTGCTCAACAGCAGGGAAGTCAGCAGAAGAAGGGAAGCGGTATACAGGGTATCCAGAATATGCAGCAAAAAGGGGGCGGGGCAAACGAGCCGAAATAAATTAACATCCTGAGCTAAAATAAATCTGACATTACTCATATAATTCATAGTCATTTTAATTAAAATGAAAGCCGGTTCTTTTGAATAGATCTTATAATAAAAAAGGAATTATTCCGATATTACTGGAATTAGGTAAAGTCCGTATTACTCTGTTTGTTGCAGTATCAACTTCCGTAGGGTTTATACTCGCCTCCGGGAAAGTTAACTGGCAGATGTTTTTTGTAACGCTCGGTGTATTTCTTCTTTCATGCGGTTCATCTGCCATGAACCACTACCAGGAAAGAAATACAGACGCCCTTATGAGCAGAACAAAAATGAGGCCTATTCCCTCAGGAGCTATTAAGCCCGGTGCGGCACTTTTGGTTGTTATACTGCTTTCAGTAACGGGGCTTGTTATACTTTATTTTTCGGGCAACATAACGGTTGTACTCTTAGGTATACTGGCTCTTGCCTGGTACAACGCTTTTTATACGCCATTAAAAAAAGTGACTGCCCTGGCGGTCGTTCCTGGGGCTTTAATCGGCTCAATTCCGCCTGTTATGGGCTACGTTGCAGCAGGCGGAAAGATGACGAACCCGGAAATTCTTGCCGTGGCGCTTTTCT
The DNA here is from genome assembly GCA_050258415.1 of Acidobacteriota bacterium. Classification (GTDB taxonomy): domain Bacteria; phylum Bacteroidota; class Ignavibacteria; order Ignavibacteriales; family SURF-24; genus JAAXKN01. The sequence goes on from JBLMYS010000262.1 coordinate 20,530, forward strand.
TTTTCATCTGGCAGGTTCCCCATTTCTGGCTCCTGCTGATGATTTATGCAAAGGATTATGAAAGGGCCGGGTTCCCTGTTCTTACGAGCTTGTTCAGCACAAAGCAGCTTACCAGAATTACTTTTGTGTGGATTGTGGCGCTAGCCGTAAGCTGCCTTTTAGTTGCTCTGTTCGGCGTAGTTAAAAACCCTGTTATAAATATACTTCTTATCATGGCAGGGGCATGGCTCGTCTGGGATTCACGCAAGCTTATAATGCGCAGTTTTGAAAAGATGACGTACAGGTTCGCCTTCAGGGAAATTAATATCTATGTTCTTTTGGTTGTAATACTTCTTTCCATAAATAAGCTTTTCAATTTTTAATACAGGATGATCTATTATGGAATTTCTGAACAGGCTGGTGATTCCCCAATCGGCAGAAAATCTTACGCTGCTAAGGTATATTCTTGTACTTGCACTGGTACTCTTTCTGCCGTACCTGGCATTTCTTAAGGGGATATCTCTTTATTCGGTTGCCTTTAATTTTCTTGGAAGAAAAAAAGGCAATGAAAACCATATCCGATTTTCAAAAGATCTCATAGACATCGTAACATTTACAAAAAGCATTGCTATTGTACTTGGAATAATTCCGATCTTCAGCCTTATTCTCATCTACTCCCAGCTATTGCATGCTACTAAAATGGGCGTCGTGTCGTTTATGTTCATTGCCGGGCTGCTTTTTATTCCCGCAATTATACTGATTTATTCATATAAGTATACATTCAACCTCGACTGGCTTTTAAGAAAACCTTCATCCGTCATAGGAGTTCCTGAAGCAGCTGAACCAATAACACCTGAACATGTATCACCTGAACCTCTAACACCTGAGAAAGAGGGGGTAAATGATCTTGAGGTCTTTAGGAAATCTAATCTTAAGGTCAGCAGGCGCTCCGGCATCTGGGGCGTGATACTTCTTTTTATTTCATCCTATCTTATAATTGCGGCCATTCAGCTTTCATTTGAGCCTGAAATCTGGAGCGGGAATCACACATTCTTTGGTATATTATTCTCCATGAATGCCATTTATAAATATATATTTTTCCTTATTGCCACTGTTGCAGTGACAAGCGGCGCAATTCTATTTTATTACTTCTCCTGGAAAAAACCCGTTGAGGAAGAGAAGTCTGACTATGCCGCTTCAATTGAAAGATTTTGCCTTATAACGGGTATCTGGGCGGTGATTGTGCTGCCGGTCTTTATTCTGATAAGCCTTTTTGTAGTTCCCAAGGGTGCAGTTTCCGATCCGTTCTTTGCTCTTTCACTTTTGATCCTTTTTATTCTTTTTGCCCTGGGGCACTTTTATTTTATGATGATCAAGCAGCCTGGCGAGAACTACAGCAGCAGCATATTCTTTCTTCTGCTCATATTCTTCGTGCTTTTTACTATAAATGACCAGGTGGCCTTCAGCTACGCCACGCAGCGTCAGGAAGTAGCCCTGGCAGCCAATTACGACGCCATTCAAAAGGAAAAGATGGAAAAAGCGGGTAAAGGGCCTGCAATTAGCGGAAAAGACATCTACGACGGCAGATGCTCGGCATGCCACCGCTTTGACCGCGTACTGGTTGGCCCAGCATATAAGAATGTACTTCCGAAATATGAAGGGCACCGCGACCAGCTTATAGCCTTTATTTCGAACCCGACCAAGAAGAATCCGGCTTTCCCGCAGATGCCGAATCAGGGCTTAAAGCCTAAGGAAGTTGAAGCCATTGCCGACTACATTATGAAAACTTACAAGCAGTACAAATAAAATTTCTCAAGTAAATTAATTCCTAATTAATACTACTCTTAAGCTGCCCTTAAATGGGCAGCTTTTCTATATTATTTCCCCATTTTATTCATGCGATTTTTGACTTTACACCCTTCTGCTTTTTTCAGGGAAAATTGGACCGCCGGTCCCATGATTAAAATTGACATTATTTGATAAATTAGATAAATTTGACACTTAACAATAAAACATAAATAGTAATGATTGAACAATACATACCAATATTTCTTGTTATCGGTTTTGCCGT
>JBLMYS010000263.1:0-3588 GCA_050258415.1 Acidobacteriota bacterium
TGAAATGAAAGAAGTGCTAAAATACAAAAAACACAAAACCAGAGTTATTTTGCAGCTGTTCAATTCATTCATAGAAAAGGAAAAACAAGCAGCATCAAAGACAGAGCTACAATAAAGATTACGGTTGCCCATATAATAACGTTCTGCGCCCGGCTGTTGACATGAGCTCCCATGACATCCTTTCTGTTTGTAAGGATTACCATAAAGATAAGTATAACAGGGGACAAGACTCCCGCTATTTGCTGTGTCAGAAGCATGATATGGACTAATGACAGATTCGGTATTAACGTTAAGGCCGCACTGAAAAAGACCATAAGTGTAAAGATAGTGTAAAAGGCAGGCGCCTCATCGGCTTTATGATTAAGACCGCTTTCAAGGCCAAATGACTCACAAATCGCATATGTTGTGGATAAAGGTATTATTGTAACAGCAAGTATGGAAGCTCCAAGCAGGCCAATTGCAAAAAGAATTGTTGCATAGTTGCCGGCAAGGGGCCTTAGAGCCGAAGCAGCTTCTTCAGCTGTTTCAATATGAATATTGGCCTGGTACAAAGTTACGGCAGTACAAACAATTATAAAGAATGAAACGAGGTCTCCCCAGATTGCCCCCAGATACACATCCAGCTTTTCATACTTATATTCTTCTAATTTTATTCCCTTTTCGACAACTGAAGACTGAAGATAAAACTGCATATAAGGTGTAATTGTAGTTCCAATCATGCCGATAAAAGTAAGTATAAACCCCTTGTCAAATTCCAGCGTTGGAGTTACCAATGCCCTGAATACCTTCGGCCAGTCGGGGCTTACCTTGAAGCAGGTTATTATATAGGTAAAAAACACCAGTGTAAAAGCAAGAAACACTTTTTCTGCTACGGAGTATGTGCCCTTTGTAACCAGAAGCCAGACCAGGATTGCAACAATTGGAACAGAAATGTATTTACTTATTCCAAAGAGCTCAAGGCTTGCGGCCACACCTGCAAAATCGCCCACACAGACTCCGAAGTTAGCTATAAAAAGAGTAACCATGGCAAATGAGGAAAGTTTAATGCCGAAGTTTTCTCTTATCAGATCCGCCAGTCCTTTGCCGGTAACAACAGCCATTCTGGCATTCATCTCCTGGATAATGGCCAGGCTGAACGTTATGAGCAGAAGTCCCCAGAGCATTCTGTAGCCGTAGGAAGCTCCAACTGTAGCATAGGTGGCAATTCCGCCTGCATCGTTACCCGCATTAACAGTAATCAGGCCCGGGCCGATAATGCTTAATATCAATAAATACTTTTTCCGTCTTTCCACTGCTTACAATCTCATTAAATGAAATTTCAATTTTTTAATGCAATATTTCATGATTATAATCAAATTATCTCTTAAGAGCCATTCTTTTATATGGTATAATTGATAAATTACGAAAATTCAGAGGTAATGAAGAGTATTTTTGTAAAAAAGTGGGAAGTTTTAAGTGGGGAAGTTTTAATTTGCTCAGGTATAATTATCCGGCATTTCCAGGGCAATTTAAAACTGATTGAAAATTTACCCTTTTACGTTATAATAAATGTATGCGCAAATTTTCAATTAGTAAAAAACATAAGAAAAAGAAGTCCGGCGCGGAGACTGATAAAGACGATCTTCTGATTAAAGGAGGACGTGAATCTTTAAGCGAGACAGATAGTATCCGGAAAATGCAGCAGGAACCGAGGCGTAATCTTTTTAGAGTTCTTGGCCTGGGCCTGATCACCGGTGCTGCTGATGACGACCCTTCAGCAATAGGGACGTATGCCAGTGCCGGAGCAAAGCTTGGACCTGCTATTCTCTGGGTTGCACCTGTTTTATATCCGATGATGTTTGTAGTTGTCTATCTTTCATCCAAACTCGGGCAGGTGACAGGGCGTGGATTATTCGAGGTGATCCGCAAGTATTATTCCAAATGGCTCTTCTATCCTATGCTGACCGGAGTCCTAATAGGTAATATGATTGAAGCGGGAGCTGATATTGGTGGTATGGCAGCAGCCATTCATCTTCTGGTTCCTATACCCCGGCCTGTTATAGTAATTCTTACTACAGCGGCAATTCTTGCGCTTCAGGTCTGGGGATCTTATACCCTTATACGTAACATATTCCGCTGGCTGGCTCTTGTTCTTCTGGCCTATATTGCATCGGCCTTTTTAGCAAGGCCGGATCTGATGACCGTAATAAAAGGGACCCTTATACCAAGTTTTTCATTTAACCGTGAATTTTTGTCTTTACTTGTTGCCATTATCGGTACCACAATTTCAGCATACCTTACCACCTGGCAGTCGAATGAGGAGGTTGAAGAGGAAATTGCTATGGGCCGCAAAAGAATATCTCAGAGGTTTGGAGCCACAAACGCGGAAATTAAAAAGTCGCAGTGGGATATTGCCTCGGGAATGTTCTTTGCAAACCTCGTTATGTATTTTATAATTTTATCCACCGCCTCAACATTATTCAAGGCCGGGAAAACAGATATAGACTCAGCCGCTCAAGCCGCTCAGGCACTGGAACCATTTGCAGGAGAAGCAGCAGGACTGCTTTTTACAATAGGCATTGTAGCAGTGGGATTTCTTGCAGTGCCTATAATGACAACAGGTGCCGCATATGATCTCTGTCAGGCCGTCGGATGGAAATATGGCCTTCATACCAAGCCCCGGGAAGCTCCGAAGTTTTACCTGACAATTGCCTTTTTTTCACTTGTTGCAATGGCTATGAACTTCCTTGGAATTAACCCGATGAAGGCCCTTGTATTTTCCGGAATAGTGCAGGGATTTTCAACCCCGCCTCTATTGCTTCTGATTCTGTTTATGACCAATAAACGTGAAATTATGGGAATAAGGACGAACAGCAAAACAATTACTGCTTTAGGATGGATTACAGTTATTCTGATCTTCACTGCAACTATCGGGTTATTTGTTACCTGGTTTATTTAGAAGGTTAAATAAAAAACAGGCTCAACTATTTCCTGCCACAGGGCCAGACAAATCCCCGATTATATTGCCTATCATCAGCTCATTACATATATTTCAACTCTTTTTATTAACTGTTGCAGTTTCCAAAAGTGCGGAATGTTTATGAGAGTAGTTATCCTGTTGGTTCTTCTGTCTTCTATCTGTTACTCACAAAGTCTTACGGTTTATAATTTAGCTGATAATGAAAATATCAAATTGGACGGGATCCTAAATGAGGCGTTCTGGCCTAAAGCTGATTCCATTTCCAGCCTTACTATGATCGATCCGGTTGAAGGAAAACATTCTGCGTTTAATACAGTAGTAAAAATTGCTGCCGACAATAAAAACATATACCTGGGAATTACCTGTTATGATCCTGAACCGGATAAAATAATTTCCATTTCAAAGACCCGGGATGCATATCTTTCGGATGAAGACAGGGTTATTTTTGTCTTTGACACTCATCTTGATAAAAGAACCGGCTACATTTTCGCCGTTAATCCTTATGGAACAAGGTATGATGCCCTTGTCTTTAATTCCGGTGAAGCCGAAAACTCCAGCTGGGATGGGATGTGGGATGCGGCAACTAAAAGAACACCCATCGGCTGGACAGCTGAAATAGTAATACCCGT
>JBLMYS010000264.1:0-28960 GCA_050258415.1 Acidobacteriota bacterium
ATTTACAAGCGTTGCTACCTCGCGCCCTAAAAGATCAAATACCTTCAAGGACACGAAGCCGTTCTCTGGTATCTGATAGCTCAGAGATGTCGACGGGTTAAACGGGTTCGGATAATTCTGACTCAGCGTGTAGCTTGAAGGCTTAAGAGCCCCGCTTTCTTTTTCAACCCCTACATAAGCTTTTGCTACTGTACGAAGATCGTCAAAGAACAACATTCCTGAAGTCGCATTTCCCGGGGTATAAGTAAACTGGAAGCTGTCGAACTTAAGCTGCCCGTCCAAAGCTCCGTTACCCTTAGTATTTCCATCCCAGACCCCAAGTCCGTCTTTTACCATATCCCATGAAACAATCTTCCATCCTGCCCAGTCAATTGTATACCAGGGGCTTACTTCAAGTCCTGAGAAGTTAGTTCCATCTGCAACACAGTAACGGAACTTGTTTCCGCTGCCGTCACCGAAGACATATGCCTGAAGAACGTTCTGGCTCGTAAATGTTACGTTTTTCGGTGTACCTGCAATCAGGTTTTCTCTTAAAAACCATGAAGAAGCATCCTTATCCCAGCTGTAATTAAGCTGCATACTAACACGGCTTCCGGAAAACCTGTTCGTAATAGTCAGGTTTTTCACAATGCTGGTTCCGGAGGCAATTATTCCCGTAGGAGATGTTGCAGCCGGGGCCGCCCAGTTTGCAAGCAGGTCGAGTTCAAAATTATCTATCGGAGTAACTGTTGGCGATTCGCTTCCGGTCTTAAAGGAGTAAACAATGTCAGAAGGAACAGCGTTGCCATACTGATCTGTTAGTCCTGCAGCAACAACTACATTATAAGTTTCATTCGTCAAAAGTGCGCTGCTCGGGAAAAGGCTCACAACAGCCTTGCCGTTAGTCAGCGCATAATACTTTGTCGTTGTTGAAATAGGAACCTGGCCCGAGGCTTTAATGAGCTGGACTTTACCGGTTAAGGTGCTGGTATTTAATGCCTCGTTAAAGCTTACATTTATAAGCGGTATCAGCTCAACATTTTCCAGCTTGTCAGCCGGGTAAACCGATTCAACTACAGGAGCCCAGACGTCTTTACTCCTGGTCTTGAATGAATAGCTGAAGCCATCGCCTCCAACGCCATCTTTATTACCATCAAGAAAAATTCCATCAACTTTTCCCTTTGCCGTTCCTGCAATCGTAAGCGTCATGGCAGTACCGAAAGGAAGACCTGCGGTACCGATCTTAACTTCCGCGTCGCTTGTCCAGGTAAATGTAAGCGGAGCACTTGGAGTAATGGAAATTGCAGCTTCAACAGAAGCCGTATTCATTGCCCTGGTAAAATCTATAACAATCGTCTGGTTGCCCGGATAAATTGAATCTACACTGGCAGGGCTGAAAGTAACAGAAGACACTTCAGCCTGGGAGTTGGAAACCAGGTATTTATCGGCAAAATTGTTTTTACTGGCCAGTACATTTACTGTGGAGGAGTCCTTAAAGTAGCCCGAAGCCTCGTAGATAACCTTATAGGAGCCCGGAGTCAGCTCATCAAACATAAAGAATCCGTTATTGAAGCTGTCACCCGTATAAACCTTTGGGGCCATTGTGTTTGATGGGTCGTTAGCCTTAAGAGTAACTTTAATGTTATTGACCGGCTTTTTAGCATCACTGGCATTAATTGGGCTATAGCCTGAAGGCTTGTCGACGTCTCTTACAATGCCTGCAACAATACCCGTAGTCAGGGCGGGCCTTCCCCAGAAAGAAAGGAATGCCTTTGCAATTGCCCAGGCCTCGTGCTTTAGATATGCCTCGTTTCTCAGGCGCCACGATTCAGGAATATAGTCGTGGAATGAGCCTTCCGAAAGGCTGCCCGGCATAGCTAACCCCTTAAAAACGCCAAGATAAGCTTTACCTGTTCCGTAAAAATCAAAATCACCCGCCAGGCGAAGATCTGTGGTCCTGTGGGCATTATAGATTTCGTTGCCGATATACTGCGACATAACCTTTGAATCGGGATAAGTCGGAGTGGCATTTGTTCCCTGATAAAGCATCAGTGTATAATTTCCTCCTGCAGCGTTGCTGTGAATGGAGTGCATATACTGGACATTATTATTATTTGCCATTGCTACTATTGAAGACAATGGAAGATCATCAGCATCATAATTCGTGGTTCTTGACATGACAACTGTAGCCCCAAGCTTTTGGAGTATTTCCCTCAGATATAGCCCTTTTGAAAGATTGCCTACAGATTCCCAGAAACCGGTTTCAGGAATATTTCTGTCATTTGCAGGATCCAGACCGCCGTGCCCCGGATTAATTAAAACTTTAACTCCATTTAAGTCTTGCGCAAAGATCAATGAAGCGTTAAGACACAGAAAAAGAAACAGTAAAATTCTTTTATTCATGAAATCCCCTTACTCGTATTTTAGTTTCATTAAATAGATACTGCCCTTGTCAGTATGGTAAAGAATGCTCTGGCCATCATTGGACCATTCGGGGTACATCTCACACTCGTCATTTGTCGCTGTAAGCTGAACTTTCTTCTGCCCGTCGGAGGAAACCGCATAGATGTCCGATGCCGTATATTCTACACCATTGTCACGTTCAACCATATAAACGATCCATTTCCCGTCCGGGGACCATTTGGGAGATGACAACTCTTTGCCTAAATTTATGAGCACGTTGCCATTTAGATCTGCAATAAAAGTACCCTTGCGGACTTCGGTGCACAGAATCTTTGTTCCGTCGGGTGAAAGTGAAGGCCAGATGTAGCTTCCTTCACCAAGCGGCCTCATAGCTTTCTTGCTTCCGTTTGAATAAAGTACCAGAGCCTCATCTTCAATGCAAACTACAGCATCACCCGCAGCCTTTTGAATTGAGGATTTCTTTAAGGCAGAACCCATGTCTTTCATAACAATCTTGTTGTTTGAAGTATAGGCCAGCTTATTGCTCATAAGCATCCTTGGAGCGGAGAGCTCATGGGCCGTCTCAAGAACCTTACGCTGCTTATTTGCGATATTCTTCTGGACCATTGTCTGCGAGGTCCTCAACCCGTGATTGTCAAAATTGTTTACACGGTAATAAACAGACTTCCCGTCATTGGAAAATGCAAATTCGTAGCCCGCACCCTGCTCTTCAGTAAAGGGCACTACCTTTTTTGCCTGCATGTCGTAATACCAGAGGCCTTTATAACCTGCAGAAGTGAAGAAAACCCTTGAGCCGTCAGGACTCAGCTTCGGGAAATAATATTCCCCCTGTGCCTTGTCGGTAACTTTTACGGTTTCAACAACAGAAAGCTTTTGTGCGGATATTAAAGAGGACAGGAACATAACAATAAAGAAAGAGTAACCGATTTTTTTCATTTGTGTCTCCTGAAAAGAATTAACCTTTACCCTGCTCATGGTTTAGAATAGGGCAAAATTTGATGATTTGTGAAAGTGCAGAAACTCGGAAGGGATTAATGTCAGTGTATAACAAAACCGCCTCTGCCCTTGTCAATCGTATCTCAATTCCCGGACATCAATAGTGAGATTTTTTTACCCAAAAATAAAAAAATATTCCTTAATTAAAAGTATTATGATGAAAGATTCTTTTTATTAATATGCCTGATCCCCTGCACCACTATTTTTTAGGTCCGGAAAGAGGGTGTTAGACAGAAAGATCCCCCGGAAAGGTTTAAAAAGAAGTTTTTTTGACGATTTTTACCGCCCCGAGAAATAATATTTAATGAATTTAACAGAATATTATTATTTTAGGAAATTAAAATGCGAACTATTCCACTTTAAATTCCCGGGGACTTTTCGATTATATATTAGGATTCATCTACGAATCACCCGGGTCCGGGAATCCTGTTATAAACTAAACAATTCAAGCTGGAAAATTTTGTCACAAAAAGAAATTCTGGAAGAGCTTGAAAGCCTTAGGAAAACAAATCTTAAGCTTCAGGCAGACAATCAAGACTTAAAAGCTTCCCTCGAAAGGGAAAGACTACTTGCAAACACACTTGAAAGCATCAGGGAAGGCGTCAGCATTACCGACATGAATGACATACTAATATATGTCAATGATGCTTTTTTAACTATTTACGGCTTCAGCCGTGAAGAAATTATAGGCAAAAATATCAGCGTCGTAAGATCTGATAAAAATCCCCCCGAAATCGTACACCAGATACTCCCCCGGACAATCGCAGGAGGCTGGGAAGGCGAAATTTATAACAGAAAAAAAGACGGAACAGATTTTCTTATTTCACTCAGAACTTCAATCGTACGCGATAAAAGTGGAAGCCCTATAGCCCTCGTCGGCGCATGCTTCGATATTACCGAAAGAAAACTTGCCGAAGAAGCTCTCAGGAAATCCGAGGAAAATTACCGCTCACTCTTCGAAGAAACCAAGGATGTCGTCTACGTCAGCTCTCCTGAGGGTAAATTCCTGGAAATTAACCCGGCCGGACTCGAACTCTTCGGCTACTCTTCACGTGATGAACTCCTTAAGGCCGATATCGCCAGCAGCTTTTATGCTGATCCCGAGGCCAGGAAAAAATTCAAATCAAGACTGGAAAATGACGGATTCGTCAAGAATTACGAAATATCCATCAGGACAAAAGACGGCAGAAGGCTGACTGTCCTTGAAACCTCTTCGGCCGTTAGGGATAAAGCCGGCAATATCATATCGTACAGGGGAATACTCAGGGATATTACTTTTATAAAACACACCGAAGCTAAACTTAAAGAGTACGTCGGGGAGCTTCAGAGCAATAAACTCGAAATGGAAAAGAACGCCAGGGAAATGGAGCTTCTGAACTCACAGCTGACACACTCCGAAATTGAGTTAAAGGAACTTAATGCCTCTAAGGATAAATTCTTCTCCATAATTGCTCACGACCTTAGAAGCCCCTTTACCTCACTAATCGGGCTTTCAGGCATTATTGTCAACGACTGCGACACTCTTAACAGCGAGGAGATTAAGGCATTCGCTACAGGCATTAACAAATCCGCCAAAAACATTTTCAATCTCCTGGAAAATCTCCTGCAGTGGTCGAGAATTCAGACCGGCGGCATGGAATTTAATCCGTCCAATTTTGATATGTGCGAGGTTGCCGAACAGACAATCAGCATGCTCATGGGTAACGCCCTGAAGAAAAATATCGAGCTCTTTAGCGAAATCCCCCTTGGCAGCTATGTCTATGCCGATAAAAATATGATCAGTTCCGTACTCCAGAACCTGGCGGCTAATGCTGTCAAGTTTACTTCAAGCGGGGGAACTGTAAAAATATTCTGCCGCGAACAAAAAGACAATATTGAGATTTCTGTCAGGGATAACGGCATCGGCATTAACGAGAAGGATATTCGGAAACTCTTCAGAATTGACGTTCATCATACCACTATGGGAACGGCTAACGAGAAAGGAACAGGGTTGGGTCTGGCTCTTTGCAAGGAGCTCGTCGAGAAAAACTGCGGCAGTATCAGTGTCAAAAGCCATCCCGGAGAAGGATCGGTATTCAGCTTCCTACTCCCGAAACAGGAAGGAAAAAAAGCTGAATGTAGGTGCCGCTGCATAAAAGAAGAGGAATTATAAGCAGGCAAAGGCAAAGGTAAATATTTGTTATCTCTTTACCTTTACCTCTGCCTTTACCTTTTTACTATTTATTTACCTACTGCTGCCACAAGCCTGGCGTCCAGCACCATTTCTACGGCTTTCAGAGCCTGCGAAACGGGACAGTTCTGCTTTGCGTCCTGGGCATATTTATGGAATACATCATCCTGAATACCCGGAACTTCAGCCTCGGTTGTCATTTCAATTTTCGTAATCTTGAAACCCTCACCCACTTTTTCAATATAAACCTTGTCTTCTGTCTTTATCGATTTTGGATTAAAACCATCCTTTGCAAGTGCCGCAGCTAAAGCCATCGAAAAGCATCCTGCATGCGCTGCCCCGATCAGTTCCTCGGGATTCGTCCCCTGCCCTTCCTCGAAGCGTGATGTAAATGAATACCTTGCGTTAACAGTACCTGTTTCTGTTTTAACGGTACCTTTACCATCTCTTAAATTACCATTCCATTCTGCGCTGCCTTTACGAACCGGCATAATTACCTCCTGTTGTTTTCAATAATTATTTTATTTAATCTGCCGTCAGGATCTTCTTGCACCAACTACAACCATAACAATTCCCGCTATAACGGCTACACCCGAAGCAATTGGAGTAACAGGAATGGTCTCTTTCTTTTCTGTCTGTAACTCCACAGGCCCCAGGTCCAGAGCCTTCTCCTTTTTCGTAAAGCTGATGCCCCCGAAAATAAATCCGGCTATGCCGAGCAGTATCAGAATAATTCCAATTACAGTCAATGCTTTCATTCCAACCCTCTCTATGATCAAATCATTATGATGTATAAAATGAAAAACCCGTAAAAATCTCCTGACGTAAGGCTGCCTTTCAGCCTTTACATGTAATATGGTACAACGAAAAGATTAAAATTGCAATGATTTTTTAAAAAGATGGTAAATAAGGAAAGAATAGTGCGCAGGCGTTAACTTAAGAAAATAACATTGAACGGTTTCCGGCAAATGCCGCGGCCAGCGGCATCATATCGATAGCCCCCGGGCGCAGCCCGGCGGGCGGCGGGCGGTGGCCGGGGCACAGCCCGGCCGGGCAAAATCAATTTTTATTTATAAAATCTTCTCCAGTATTTCATCGCAAAGAGCATAGCCTTTATCTGTCAGATGAATGTGGCCGTCATCAAATATCAAAAGCCCGCGCCTCTGGAAACTCTTTAGCTGCGAGTGCCGGCTGTTAAACCATTCTTCGCCGAACTTTTCCTTTAAGTCCTTTACGTTAAGCCCGCTGCTCCTGAAGGCAAGCATAATATACTCCGTAAGCATCTGCCCATCTGTAAGCTCCTCAAAGCTAGCAATTGCGTTGCCCTCTTCATTAACCTTTTTTATATAAAGACTGATATTGGAATAATTCCACCAGCGCCTCCCGTTTACAAACGAGTGGGCTGAAGTGCCGAATGAGAGATAATCCCTGTACTGCCAGTAGGCGTTGTTGTGGCGGCATTCAAAGCCCTCTTTGGCAAAATTGGACACTTCATACTGATGAAATCTGCGCGACTTTAGAAAATCAATTGTAACCCTGTAAAGCTCTGCATCGTAATCGGTATCCTGAAGTTTTACTTTCCCATCCAGCACGAGCTTGTTTAGAACTGTCCCGCGCTCAAGTATAAGACTGTAGGCCGAAATGTGCTTTACAGGTAGCTTGACCGCAGTTTCAAGATTATCCATCCACTTTCGCCTCGTCTGCCCCGGAAGGTTGAAGATCAGATCTAAATTAATGTTCTTAAAACCAATAGCCTCGGCATCCAGAATTGTATCTATTGCTGCCTGCCGGTCGTGTATGCGCGTAAGGAATTTCAACTCGTCATCATTGAACGACTGAATACCAACACTAAGGCGGTTTATCCCCAGCTCTAGAAAACGATAAAGCTTTTCCTTGTTTACTGTGCCGGGATTCGTCTCAAGCGTAATTTCAGCGCCATCTGAAACATTAAAACGGCTCTTTAAGGTTCTTAATATTTCACCGATGTACCCTGTTTCCATGAGCGAAGGCGTGCCGCCACCGAAAAAAATGGAGGTAAAGACCCTTCCTTCGCTGTAGAGCCCTGCGTAGTGCTCAATCTCACTTTTAAGAGCTTCAAGATAGGTCTGGACGTTATCCTTAGTAATAACAGAGTAGAAATCGCAGTAAATGCATTTATGCTCACAAAAGGGAATGTGTATGTATAAGGCAGATTCTTTCAATTGCAACTCTGATCTTCTTTCTTTGGATTATTTATATAAACGGGAATTAGGAAATTTCCGGGAGAGTTGCCTCCCCGGAATTACTCCTGCTCAATTCCCATCAGTTCTCTTGCCCCTTTAAGGCTGGCTTCTGTAATTTCCTCGCCGCTCATCAGTTTAGCCACTTCACGGATTCTGCCATCCCGGTCGAGCTTTGTAATATGGCTTACAACCCTGTCGCCATGCACCCCTTTTTCAACTGCATAGTGCTGGTCGGCCAATCCCGCAATCTGAGGCAGGTGAGTAATTGAAATTATCTGGTGGAACCCCGCGAGCGTCTTGAGTGTATGCCCCACCTTCTGTGCTATGCGCCCGCTTACGCCTGTATCGATTTCATCGAAAATAAGCAAAGGCAGGCGGTCGTTCTTGGCAAGAATTGTCTTAAGAGCGAGCATTATTCTCGAAATTTCCCCGCCCGAGGCAACTTTAACCAGAGGCTTGGGATCTTCACCGAGGTTTGTCGAGATATAGAACTCCACCTCGTCAAAACCTGAGCGGCTAAATTTATAATTTTTTCCGTTTGCAGTAATAAATGAATCGGAACCCTTCTCTGCCGGAATCTGCGCCATATTTACCCTGAAGACGGCATCTGCAATACCAAGGTATGTTAAAGCCTTCACCACGTCAGCCTCAACCGATTTGGCAGTTTCATTTCTTTTTTTGGAGAGCTTAACGGCTGAAAGCCCGCAAGCCTCACGCGCAAGCGCAATCTCCTCCTCGAGAGCCTTTATACTGTCTGCAAAATTCTCCGCCAGGTTGAACTCTTCACCAATTTTTGCGCGGTAGGAAATTACGTTCTCTAAAGATCCACCATACTTTTTCTTCAGCATATTTATCGCGCCGATCCTTTCACGCACTTCCTCCAGACGCTCCGGATCCATGTCTATTTTCCCGGCGTAGCTGCGTACAAATTCGGAAATGTCACTGATTAAAGTCAATGCACTCTGGCACTCCCCTTCAATATCCTGGAAACTCTTATCGATTCTGGAAAGATCCTGAAGCTGATGCCTGATCTCAACCAGCGCGTCGTAGACGGCGCTTTCAGACTCATAGAGGTTGTGGTAAATACCGTTTGTGGCCTCAAGAAGCTTCTCCGCATTTTCAAGTATCTTAAGCTCATCCGAGAGCTTTTGATCCTCATTTTCCTCAGGATTAACAGCGTCAATTTCCCTGATCTGAAATGAATAGAGCTCTTTTTTCTCCTTCAGAAGGTCTTCTTTTTCCTTCAAAGATTTCAGCTCATGAAGCAGACTGTTAAGCTTCGTATAGTTCTGCTGATAATCACCCAGGAGCTTCTCATGCCGTCCGAAATCATCCAGCATTTCTATGTGGGTTTCAGTCCTCAGGAGCGACTGATGCTCATGCTGCCCGTGAAGGTCAACCAGGAGATTGCCCACGTCCTTAATGAGCGAAAGCGAAACAGGCGTATCATTTAAGAAGCAGCGGTTGGATCCTTTGAGCGATATCTCGCGCCTCATGATAAGCTCAGGCATGTATTCGATGTCGTTCTCCTCCAGCACTTTCTTTACTTTCGGGTTCTCATCGATGTCAAAAATGCCCTCTACAACCGACTTAGCCGCGCCTTTTCGAACCACCTCCGTAGAGGCTCTTTCGCCTAAGAGAAGGCCCATTGCATCAATAAGTATGGACTTGCCTGCACCGGTTTCACCGGTGATAATATTAAGCCCTTTACCAAATTCAATAAAGATTTTATCGATTAGGGCATAGTCCTGAATTTGTAGTGATTTTAGCATATTTTCTTATAATTTTCCCCTAAATTTACGTGAAATCAAAGGAAAATGAAAGGACTAAAAAAGTTCCACGCCTCTTATTTAATGAGCAGCATCTTCCTTGTCTGGGCAAATTTTCCTGCTTCCAGACGGTAAAAATAGATGCCGCTTACCAGATTATAATCAAGAACATTGAACCTCACCGAATGGTTTCCCTCTGCCTTGAATCCGTCCAGTAAAACTGCAACTTCCTTACCCAGTACGTCGAAGACCTTAAGCCTTACATATCCCGCCGAGGCGAGGTTAAAGTTTATTACTGTCTCCGGGTTAAACGGGTTCGGATAGTTCTGCTTCAGATCAAAACTGCCTGCAATTTTAAGTTCAGGACGTACACCAACTGTAGCATCATCTGTCAGCTTGTAGACCGCCCCGTTGGAGCTGCAGAGAACCATTGAACTCCCCTTTAACTTTGAAATGGAAGTCAGGTTCTCCCCCAAATATCCCGTATCAACTACTGCCATTTCATTTGCTGAATGGGACCTTAAAATAAACCCCTTGTCTGCAACCGCCCAGACGGTCGAGTCATTTAAGGCTAATATGTCATTAACCTGAATTCCTTTGAGGGCCAGCGTATCGGTCAAAAGCTCGAGCGTCTTAAAGCCGTCCTTTGTCCTTAGTATGGCGCCATTCTGCCCGCAGGCATATCCATTCATGGCGTCCAGCAGATAAATTGCGTTAAGATTTACATTAGGACTGGCAAGCTGCCCGTGCGACCAGCTTACACCGTCGTTTGTTTCATAGATTTTATCTCCGGCTCCAACAGCAAATCCCCTTGAAGGTGAAACCATTTTAATATCTTTTATTTCACCCGTAAACTTTACCTGCTGTGTCCAGGTGGTACCTTTATCCTGAGTTTTAGATATCACTCCTGTGCTGCTCACCATATATCCGTCATTCTCATCAATAAAGAACAGTTTGTAATTGGTGCTTCCCGAAGAACGATTCTCCCAGGATGAACCGTTATTTGCAGAGTAATAAAATCCGCCGTTTCTGCCGCATGCATAAAGATTATCTCCAATGGCCAAAACACTTCGCAGATAACCGCTTGTAAATGGCGGCATTTTCTGCCAGGAGGTCCCCCCGTCATGAGTGACATCAATTTCACCTTCGAGCGATGAGCCCCCGGCAACAATAATATTGAGGGAATCCTTAACAACAGCGCTGTAAAAATCCCTGCTGCTGATAGAATTTGTCTTCCAGGTATTTCCCTTGTCACTTGAGGTGAAGAAGGTGCCGTTATAGCCGGCTAAAGCGATATTACCACCCCCGATGGGCAAAATTGAGCAGAACTGATCACCTGTAAAGGGCTCTGTTTGCGTCCAGTTATTTCCTCCGTCAGTTGTTTTATATAAAGCCCCGTTATATCCGGCAACAAAACCTTCAGAAGAGTTAAGGAAAACAATAGAATAAAAAGTACCGCTACCCAGAGCAGGATCTAAGTTAAATGACATTCCTCCGTCAGTACTCTTCATTATCCTTCCCGAAGATCCGCACATAAAGTACTTGCCCGGTTCAGATTTAGTTATCGAATACATGCCGAATTTTGTTAAGATTGAATTGTTAACCGGCCTTATACTCCAGCTGCTGCCGCCGTCTGTGGTAGAAAGAAATCCTTTAGAGGTTCCGACCAGAATTCCTTTTAATGAATTTTCCCAAATCATAGTCCTGAACTCAGCATCCGTAATAGCGGGTAGAGTAACTTCCTTCCAGCTTTCCCCTCCGTCCGTAGTTTTAGCTGCCTTTGCCGTATTGTAACTTCCGCAAATATAGCCGGTATCAGAACCTGCAAAATAGATATCATTAACACTCGCCTTATAGGCCAGAGTATCTGTTTTTTCCTGCCATGAGGCTCCCCCGTCTGTAGTCTTATATATAACTCCTTTATCTCCGCCTGCCCAGCCATTTAATTCATCTCTGAAAAAGATGCTTTTTATATCTTCACCAGCTTTGAAAGGCTGGCTGGGTGTATAATGCCAGCTTGCTCCCATGTCTTCCGAGACAGCAACGAACGACCTGACATCCAGCCTGTGGCCTGCGGCATAGAGCCTGTTTCCTGCTTTAACAACCTTTCTAATATCCCCCGGAAAAGTAGGTTTTCTGATCTGGGTTAATGTATGCTGTGCGAATAATGGAAAGCTTAAGATAAGCAATGTGAAAAAGGTAAATGCTTTTTTCATAGATATATATTAGATGTTAATAAATAAAATGAGAAGAATTCTTAACAAGACACCGAAAATATAGTAAACTTTAGGATTTATTCTATTACTATTTTATTTTATCGTTCAGAAAGAGGGGTCCGCAATTTGACATTCAAGGCTTTTATACCTATATTAGTAGAACGAAATTTAATCATGTTCACACACAAATTTTAATAGATTTTACATCGCGGGGTGGAGCAATTGGTAGCTCGTCGGGCTCATAATCCACCGCGGCGGATTCTAGGTTCAAGTCCTGTTCATTTGAAATTTTGATAAATTTTATACATCGCGGGGTGGAGCAATTGGTAGCTCGTCGGGCTCATAACCCGAAGGTTCTAGGTTCAAGTCCTAGCCCCGCTACTAAATTAAGCCGAAGACAAAAGTTTTCGGCTTTTTTGTTTTAAACCTTCCTGCAAATTAAGCTGGCGTGTACAGTGAAGCCATAACCTCGAACCTTGAACTTCGAACCTTTCCCCCTGCCTTTCTATTATTCTCTTTATTTTATAAATTATAGTAATATACAGAGAAAGGATTTTTCTTATGGAAAGAGCTATTATGCGCCCCGACTCTACCGAGTACGCCCCTTACTATGAACAGTACATCTCCGCCGTCCCCGAAGGCGACTTAATCCATATACTCGAAGAGCAACTTGAAACTTCCTCCACACTTTTTAAATCCCTTTCAGATGCCCAGGCAATTACCAGCTACCAGCAAGGCAAATGGACTATCAAACAGGTCCTCAGACACATTATCGACGCCGAACGCATCTTTACCTTCAGAGCACTCTGCTTTGCTCGCGGCGAACACCAGGAACTTCCCGGGTTCGACCAGGACGAGTACGTCCGGCAGAGCGACTGTAATGAATATCCATGGCACGACCTCGTCGAGGAATTCCAGCACGTAAGACGCTCTACAATCAGCCTTTTCAGGTCACTCCCTCCCGATGCCTGGTATAAACGAGGCGTGGCTAGCAAATTCGAGGTTACCGTAAGAGCCCTGGCCTATATTACTGCAGGCCATGAACGCCATCATACGGATGTGATAAGAACCAGATACCTGTGAGCTTCACTAAGAGCAGAAATTGAAGGTTGATTTTTGCGTTCTCAATTAGGAACTTTATACATTATCAGGACCCGATAATATGAATAGAACGCTCTATTTGATACGAATGACTAAAGCCTTATTTGTACGGTTCAAACTTCACAAGATTTTTGAACCGCTTTCCTGGTTCCTCGAGAACCTCCTTTATTTATCAAGGTTCTCCAGCTGGAAGGCTGCAACAACACCACCGCCTTTTTGCGACTTCTTCAATAAGAATGTGGATTATAACAACAGATACAAACTCTATAAGTACATCTTTGAGAGTGAGGGGCTTAACTCCCCTATCCACTACGTGGAATTCGGCGTCGCACAGGGAAATTCATTCAGATGGTGGCTCCGGAATAATACCAACCCCGGCTCTAAATTTACAGGATTCGATACTTTTACAGGACTCCCTGAAGACTGGAATTTCCTTTGCAGAAAGGGCGATATGTCGGATAATGGGAAAACTCCTGTAATTCGGGATATAAGAGCGGAACTTAAGAAAGGACTCTTTCAGGATACTCTCCCTTTATACCTGAAAGAATTTTGTGAGAACTCCTGCAGAAACGTTATACATATGGACGCCGACCTTTATAGCTCCACATATTACGTGCTCAATTCCATAGCTCCTTACCTTAAGAAAGGCGATATAATTTTCTTCGACGAGTTCTCTGTCCCTACAGGTGAGTTTAAGGCATTTACGGAATTTACAAATTCATATTACTTGAAATATCAACTTATCGGCGCGGTTAATAACTACCTGCAGCTTGCAGTAAAAATTTTATGAGAATTAATGCTTTTATAGTGAATATAAATGACACTTAAATCTGATTGATTTTTTAGAAATAATTGATAAATTTATACAGTAATTTAATAACAAACTTTGTCAGCAAATGAATTCTCCTTTCCGTAAGATTGCCCTGGCCGTTACGTTTTCTCCAAATGCTCTGGCGCTGCTTAACGAGACTAAAAAATTACAGGACCTGTTCAAGGCAGAGCTGGTCTTAATACACGTTGGCGATAAAAGCCCGGATAAAGAAGAAACTTTCAAAAGCCTTATTTCAAATTCAAAACTGAACTCGGGATCGTATAAGGTGAGCTGGGTTAATGGCGAGCCCTCAGAGGCTATTCTGAAAGTATGCTCCCAGGAAAAAGTCGACCTCCTTGTGGCCGGAGCCCTTGAAAAAGAAAACCTGCTGAAATATTATGTCGGTTCGGTTGCCCGCAAGATACTGCGCAACGCAACCTTCTCTGTCCTGATTATGACAACCCCCTCGAAAGAGCCTAAACACATGACAAAATTCTGTATAGCTGTAGATTATACCCCCGAGAGCGAAGTGGCTATAAAGAAGGCTTATGAATACGCAATGCTTGAAAATGCCCGCGAATTGGTTCTGCTGCGCGAATTCCAGGTGCCGGGACTCGCAATGACGGTTCAGGATTCGGGCTCCACTTCCGAAATTGATGATAAGATGAACCAGTGGCAGAAAGAAGAGGAAGAAAAGCTGGCCATCTTTACAAAAGAAATGGATATTAAAGGAATAAAAGTTAAACCGGTATTCCTCTACGGAAGACAGGGCTGGGAAGCTAACCGCTACATACATGAAATCGGAGGCGATATTCTTGTCGTTCCGGGCCCCAGAAAAAAACTGAAAATGTTCGATCGCATATTTCAGCACGATATGGAATTTATACTTAAACAGCTCCCTGGTAAGTTTCTGGTTGTAAAACCCTGATTAAAAAAGCCGGCTTAAACCGGCTTTTTCTTTTTTAGCTAAAAACCTTCTCATAAACAAGCCCGCGCTTTTTCTCCCAGTGCTCCTTGATGTAATCCACTGCCGCGCGCCCGTCTAATGACCAGGGAAGCTTTTTTGCGTTAAGCCCCACAAAGTGAACTCCGTTTTTCCCTAAGTCCGGCAGATGAGGAGGAAAAGGTGAACATATACTGACCTCACTTACCCTTACAACAAAAGGCTCTCTCTTAAGTGAAAGCGCCGCTACCTGAAGCCCCTGTTCATCAAGCTCGGAAGTCAGCTTAACGGGATTTTTTTCCAGAACACTTCTCAGACTCCTTTCCAGATCGAAATTTGGAGGCAGTCCCCTTATTCCTGAATTCCTCGGTTCAGTGCCGCAGAGCTGAGTAAACTGCCCGAAGCATGGCCTCACGTCCTCGGCAATAACACAGTCCGCCTCAGCCGAATCAAGCCACCTTTTAATTGCATCAGGAACATCCCACATTATACAGTCGTTATCCAGAGCAAGAGAATACCTGCCGGGATAAATGCTTAAAGGCGCAAACTTCCAGCCCACGCCTTCAGCCATGTTTTCGCCCATGTAGGATTTTATAAATTCAGGTATCTCATTTGTAGAATCATGCCACTTAACCTCTTCAGGAATCTCCCCCGTAAGTAAGCGCGCTTTCTTCATCGGAATAGAATTTACACATACCGTAAAACTCGCCCCTGAACCAAATATTTTCCACGCCCCCCAGACTGAAAGCCTTAAGGCTTCAAATCCCCTTTCACTTACGTCACCTATAGTCCACCTTACATGCAGCCCGTTATCCAATTAGCCTCCTTTACTAAAAAATCATTTCCGGCAGCTTATTCTGCAGCCACTCTGATCTTTTTAGTATATGCAGAGACTCGCATCTTTTCAATGCATCCAACGGTCAATAATTAATGCGCCTGAGGGAAAAAGACTCCTCCTACTGCTTCACAAAATCATACGTCGTCACTTCCACAAAATCGGCAACCTTTAACGTCATTGATTTGACTTTGGATCCTTCAATTATAAAAGGCAACGCCTTAATTCCGAAAACCGGATCATTATATGTACACAGGAAACGGCTGCCGCCAAGACTCTCAAGCTTGCCTTTCAGATTTGGATGATGCTGGAAACTCATTACCAGCGTGTTTCCCTCGCGCGCTATATTAAGATACCCATAAGCATCATTTACATACTTTCCCGTAAAGCCGTCGAGGTCAACGGCGGGCTTAAGATTCATGCTTACTGTGTCTCTGAGAGCCTTAAGCTCCTCATCATCTTTCTGCTGTTTTTTCACATATGCCTTAAGATACAGCTTATCGTAATTACGGTAAGGCAGCCCCAGCATGGCGTCAATAATTTCCCACTTGAGTGAAGTGTAGAACCCGTTGTTGTCGTTGTTTGTAAGCACTACTACACCAAGCTTATCACCGGGAAGAAGAGTAACAGAAGTAACAAACCCGTCAACGCCCCCTGTGTGCGAAACAACCTCATGCCCCTTATAATCCTCAATGATCCAGCCCATCGCGTAAAGTCCGAAGGGATTTTTGTCATATGGGTTCGAGGATCTGCCCATTATTGAAAGAGGCTGGCGTGTTTTTCTTATTGCGGAAAATGGAATCGCCTGGCTTCCTTCGTACCTGCCGCTGTCTAACTGTGCGATAAGCCAATGACTCATATCTGAAACCGAAGAAGAAATGCTTCCTGCGGGAGCCAGATGGTCAACACTCGGGTATGGAATTACCTGAAGTTTCCCATCAACGAGCGTATGCGACTTTGCAATATTTTTCGCCTGTGGAATTTCCCCTAAAAGGGCAAGCGAATTATTCATTTTTAATGGCCGGAATATCTTTTCCCTCACAAAGTCCGCCCAGTCCTCCCCGCTGATCTTTTTAATGCACTGCCCTGCAATTACAAAGCCCGCGTTGGTGTATCCCCATCGCGTGCGGAAGTCGTATTTTGGCGTTAGCATGCCGAACTTCTCTATTACTTCTTTTGGCGTCAGATCGGCATCCCAGTACATAAAATCACCCTGAAAGGTCTCCATTCCTATTCTGTGCGATACAATATCAAGTAAGTTAAGATGCTCAGCCACCCAGGGATCCTTCATCTTAAAATCCGGCATGTATTTCTGTACCTTATCATTAAGCGAACACTTGCCTTCATCTTCCAGCATTGCAAGTGCCGTCCCTGTAAACGCCTTGGTGTTTGAGCCGATGGCGAAAAGTGTATTCTCATCAACTTTATCATTTTTCCCGGCCTCACGGACTCCGTAGCCCTTCATTAAAACTACCTTGCCGTCTTTTACAACGCACACCGAAACGCCCGGTATCTCCCAGCTTTTAAGCGCGCGCTCAACGTAGGTGTCAAGACTGTCTGAAATGAAAGAAGGAAGTTTTTCCTGTGCATTAACATTTACAAAAAGAATGAAAACTAATATCGGCAGGAGTATCTTGTTTCTCATTGGTTGCCCCGAAAGTTTGTTTTTTGATTAAGGTTAATCTAATAAATTTTTCGTTAACACTGAATTTATTAAGGCAATAAAAAATGAGCGTTTGAAACTTTCCCATCGTATTAATATCATATCTAATAGATAATGTGTGAAATATTTTTTATAGTTGTCTTTCAAATTAACGGTCTTTGAATGAATATCATAGAATGGACTCTTATTATTTCCGGCGGCGCTTTCCTGGCCGGAATGCTTGGCGCGCTCACAGGACTTGGAGGGGGCGTTGTAATTGTACCAATGCTTTCACTTCTCTTCGGAGTTGATATACGCTACGCTATCGGGGCCTCACTGGTCTCTGTAATTGCAACTTCCTCAGGTGCCGCTGCGGCATACGTCAAGGAGGGCTTCTCAAACATCCGCATAGGCATGTTCCTCGAAATAGCCACAACCATTGGAGCCATATTCGGAGCCTTCATTGCCGCAAGCGTTTCAACGGGTGTTATTGCGGTTGTTTTCGGAATAGTGCTAATCTATTCTGCCGTTACTTCCGTAAGCAAGTACAAGCTTAAATCGGCCGAACAGCCTCCCGACAAGCTGGCAACCAGACTGAGATTAAACGGAAGCTACCCTGTCAAAGGTGAAGAAGTTCACTATAACGTATATAACGTGCCCGGAGGCTTCTCGATGATGTTTGTTGCTGGCACCCTTTCAGGGCTCCTCGGAATCGGCTCGGGCGCGGCTAAGGTTATTGCAATGGATAAAATAATGAAAATCCCCTTTAAGGTATCCACTACCACAAGCAATTTTATGATTGGCGTTACCGCTGCGGCAAGCGCAGGAGTGTATCTTACACGCGGCTATATAGACCCCGCCCTTGCTATGCCGGTTATGCTTGGAGTGCTCCTGGGCTCTGTCCTTGGCGCAAGAATACTTGTAAGGGTAAGAACAAAATGGCTCAGAATACTTTTCAGCGTTGTCGTCTTTGTCCTTGCCGTGGAAATGATATATAACGGAATTGCGGGGAAATTATGACAGAAGAAAATAAAAACATCCACCTGGAAAAAGACAGGGACATCGAAAACATTATGGGTAACCTCCTTAGAACAGGAGTCGTTGCGGCTGCCGTAATCGTTGGCTTCGGAGCCATTCTCTATCTAATCAAATACGGCTTTACAATTCCTCAGTACTCTGTTTTTAAGGGCGAGCCGGAAGGACTGACAAACATCATCGGCATTATTAAAGAGGCATTCTCCTTTAACAGCCGCGGCATTATGCAGCTGGGACTTCTGGTCTTAATTGCCACTCCCGTTGCAAGAGTCGTCTTTGCAATTATCGGCTTCAGTTTAGAGAAAGACTATTTGTACACCGTTATTTCTGTAATTGTCCTTGGGATTCTGTTGTTCAGCCTTTTTACCTAGCACAATCCCCTTTTAGATATTTAAGGCCATGAAGATCTTTTTATCGCCATTTTTATTTTACTCCTCTTGCTTTTAATGGGCTACAATATTAATTTGCCCCGTTCACATTCCGGTTCTTGTAGTTATTACCGCCAAAGGGGATGACGGGTAATAACTGCCAACCATTATTGTTGCCCCGCCAAAAGGAAACAACATGAAAAAATCAGTTACTATCTTTCTGGTATTACTGTGCACTTTTAGCGTATTTGGACAGACATGGACACTTCAAAAAAGCGGAACATCAAACCAGCTCAGACATGTCTTCTTTGTCGATGCAAACACCGGCTGGGTCGTTGGCGACAGAACTATCCTTAAAACTACTGACGGAGGAACTAACTGGACACCACAGGGAACAATGCCCCTGACCAGCTATCTGCAGATCGGATGCTACTTTATTGACGCCAATACAGGTTGGATCGGCGGCGAAGGCGGAGTCTATAAGACTACTGACGGCGGCAAGACCTGGAACAATCAGTCGGGACCTTTTGGCATTACAAAGGTCTTCTTTATCGATAAGAATACAGGCTGGGCTGTCGGCGGCCACGACGGATCAACTCCTGTTAACGGCGACATATTTAAGACTACTGATGGCGGAACAACCTGGACACACCAGACTAACACTTCCACCTGGTCACGCTTCTACGGCGTCCAGTTCGTTGACGCTAATACAGGCTGGGCTTACACCGAATCAAACGGACTCTTAATTAAAACTACTGATGGCGGCAACACCTGGGTTCCTCAGATGCAGTACGGCACAACTGTCCAGATCAGAGGCATGTACTTTACCGATAAGGATAACGGCTGGGTCTTCGGCAACACCACCAGTGCTCCAAAAATTTATAAAACTACCAACGGCGGCGCTAAGTGGGACGACGTTACAGGCAGCCTTTCTGCTGGACCTACACAGGCACACTTTACCAGCAAAAACACAGGCTGGGCTCTTGCCCGCGGTCAGGCAGGACGCGGTGTAATAAAAACAACCGACAACGGCGCTACCTGGACTTTTACTTCTCTTGGCGCAACGGCTACTCTCAATCACCTCTTTATGCTCGATGAAAACCACGGATGGGCCGTCAGCGATAACGGAGCTATTTATAATTTTACCGGCACCGGCGCTACAGATGTCGAAAAGAATAACACAAAAGTTTCAGGCTATGCCCTGGACCAGAATTACCCGAACCCGTTCAACCCATCAACTACAATTAACTATTCAATTGCAAAAGCAGGACTGGTTAATCTGACAGTTTATAACATTCTTGGAAATGAAGTTGCAACACTGGTAAACGAGGAACAGGCCTCCGGCAGCCACTCAGTTAAGTTTGATGCTTCCAGCCTCTCAAACGGCGTTTATCTTTATAAAATCACTTCAGGAAACTTTTCTTCAACAAAGAAACTTGTCCTGATGAAATAAGGGGATTTAATAAAAAAAGCCCGGCAATTCTGACCGGGCTTTTTTTATAATTCTGACTTTTATTTCGCTTTTGGAGGTGTGTTCTTGATTTTTCCTGTTACCTGTTCGGCAACAATTTTATAAACAGACATCTTTGCATCCGCCCTTTTAATCCCTTCTTTTCCCTGCTCCATAAAATCAGGCGAAAACTTCTTTACCATCTCCAGCATGGCTTCTTCTTTTTCACTTCCCGTAATTTCATATGCGTGCCCAAATACAACAGCGCTCTCATAATTTGCCGTAAAATCTCCCGGCAGCACCTCATTCTTACCAATCACACAAAATGATACTCTGTTATCCGTCTTTATATTATCCAGCTTGTGCCCTTCCTTTGCACAGTGAAAATAAATCATATCATCTTTATACCAGTAGCTCATAGGAATGCCGTATGGAAATCCATCCCTGGAAGTTGTCGATAAAACGCCATGATCCCCTTTTTCTAAAATTTCCTTTGCCTGGCTTTCACTGGCCGCATATTCAGCGCGTCTGATTACGCCTCTCATACTAAATTCTCCATTATTTTAAGTTTTCTCTTCTAGCTCTATTTAGATTCGCCAAACATAAGAAATTTCCGCGTAATTCTGAAAATATAAACACCCTTTTTCTTTCTTGTTTGTTGCAAATCCTGTAGTTACTTTATATCAGTTACTACGGGAGAAATATGAACGAATTACAGAAACTTGAAGAGGAAAACAGGCGCCTTAAATCTTCTATTGAAGAACTTTCAATCCTGAATGAAATCGCTACAGCCATAAATTCCACCCTCTCGCTTGATAATATTATAGGACTCATAGTTCAGAAATGCATCAAACACCTGAAGGCCGAACAGGCCTCCGTAATGCTCCTCGGTAAAGAGCACGACGAAACAGCCTTTAAGACGATGATAAGAAAAGCCGACCATTCGGTCTATAGCCTTGCTTACCACCTGGACGACCAGATTACAGGCTGGATTTTAAGCAATAAGAAATCCCTTATAACAAATGACTTGCCGAATGATAAAAGATTTTTCAAAACTCGCCAGGAAAGCCTTTCAATATGCAACTTTATAAGCGTTCCGCTTTTCTTTAAGGGTAAAATGACAGGCATTATTTCAGCTTTCAACAAGAAAGACTCGGAACATTTTACACAGGATGACGAAAGACTTCTTTCAATAATCGCCGCGCAGTCGGCACAAATAATAGAAAACGCAAGACTCCTTAAGGAAGAACAAACATTAATGAGCATGCTTGAAGAAATGAGAATGGCTACACAAATCCAGGCCGATCTGCTTCCCAAGGAAATACCCAACACTCCCGGATACCAGCTTTCGGGAATAAGCATTCCGGCTAAATCCGTTGGAGGCGACTACTACGACTTTATAAAAATGGATGGACCGAAATTAGCCTTCTGCATTGCTGACGTCTCGGGTAAGGGAATGCCGGCCGCACTTTTAATGGCAAACATCCAGGCATCAATTAGAGGGCAGGCTTTCTACAAAGCCCAGTGCCGCCAGGCTGTTTCTTTTACAAATAACCTTCTTTATGCATCAACCGATCCGTCAGAATACGTAACACTATGCTACTGCATCCTTGATACTGAAAGCCACACTTTAAGCTTCTGCAACGCGGGGCATAACCCTCCTTTTCTTTTCTTCCCGGGAAAGGAAACCCTAAGACTTACAGAAGGTGGAATTGTTGCGGGCATGATACCTGAATTCCCCTACACTGAGGCCCATGTTGAAATAAGCCCGGGCAGTACAGTTGTACTTTTTACTGACGGGGTTACTGAAGCCATGAATACGCGCGAGGAGGAATTTGGAGAAGAAAGACTAATTCAGATAATAAGCAGTTCACTTAATGATACTTCAGAGAATATTCTTCACAATATCCTCTCAGAAGTAAAACTATTTACTCAGGGCGCCGAGCAGTTTGACGACATTACACTCCTCGTTATTAAAAGAACATAATAATTTACTGCTGCTTTAGAACTGCATCGGCTTTTTTTACAAGTTCCGTAAACTCCGGATCATTTCTTATCGCGTCCAGACGCGGATCCAGCCTGAGCATCGCAAGGCCCATATCATAAGGATTATCAATTGACCTTTTAAGGCTTTCAACGGCCTTTTTATTTTCATCAAGAAGAATATAGGTGTAAGCCCTGTCAATATGATAGCGCCCATGGAAAGAACTGTCAATTCTTGCAAGCTCCCTGAGAGCTTTTTCTTTTTCACCCGATCCCGCAAATGCAATGGCCACTGAAAGCGGAACGCGCGAACGCTCATTGTGATTCAGCCCTTCCTTTGCGAAACTCACACGCGCTGAGTCGAAGTTCACCCTTGCCTCATCCATCCTGTTAAGTGCCCTGAGTGCTATGGTCCGCAGAATAAATCTCTCGCGGTATTCCCAGCCCTTCAGTACCGCAAGGGCGTTTAAGTAATCTCTCCTGTATAAATGATTGTAGAACTTCATAACAGTTACATAGTATGGGAATGTCCTTATATACCTCTCCCCTTCTTTTAGAACATCTTCTCCTATTTTTAAGTCACCAAGCCCAAGCGCCAGAGCGCGGAACTTGATGCCGTAGCCCTCACCGCTTTCAGGATCACTTGAAATGAATTTGTCTGCCCATCTGGCAGATTCTCTGTATCGGTGCAGATAAAAGTTATCCCATGCAAGACTCGATATTCCGGGGCTCCATTTGGGGTTCAGCGCGTAAATTTTTGTATCAATTCTAAGCGAGCTTTCCGCGTCCCCAATAATTGAATAAAGCATCGACATCAGGAACAGTACATCAATATTGTTCGGCCTTGCTTTATCTGCTTTTTCCAGTTCTTCAATAGCCTCTTTCTTCTTATCCTTATAAAGGAATAGGTAATTTCCCTTTGCCATAAGCACTTCATGGCGCTCCGGGGCAAGCTCAAGTGCTTTCCTAAGAGCGCGTTCATTTTTGGCTATAATAATATTTTTTTCCTTGCCCATCGAAGCTGGCAAATCTGTTAAGACAGTTGTGTATGCCATCGACTGATATGCATATGCAAGCGTAAACGTTGTATCCAGCCTGCAGGCTTCCTCAAACATCTCAGCCGCCTTCAGGTTCCCAACGTAATCATAAGATGAATTCCAGTAGAATTTCCCTTTCTTAAAGTACTCATATGCCTCCAGGTTTTTTGTATCCTGCGCCTCTATTGAACGCTTCTCCTCACTTCCCAGACTTACCTCAAGAGCTGAGGCTATCTTTTGCGCAATATCACTTTGTATCGCAAAAATGTCGCCATACTGCCTGTCGTAACTCTCCGACCAGAGATTCTTTTCTGTTTCCGCATCAATCAGTGTTGCGGTAACGCGTATCTTGTTGCCGCTTCTTCTTGTACTTCCTTCAAGCACAACACCCACACCCAGCTCCGAGGCAATCTGCCTGACCGGTTTATCAGTATTCTGATACTGCATAACAGAGGTACGGGCAATTACTTTCATCCCACTTATTTTTGAAAGCTGAGTCAGTATGTCATCATGAATCCCTTCAGCAAAACCTTTATCCTCCTCCGAAGCCGTAATCGAATGAAAAGGAAGTACTGCAATCGATACCTTGTCTATAGCTGCGGGTTTTGTCCGGAGAAAGAAAAACATAATTGCGGCCATAAGAACAAGAGCAGCAGAGGCCAGTAATAATATTTTATTTTTATGTGCAGCTTCTGGCTTAATTGTCTTTTTCGCTGATACAAAAGAAGTATTTTCATGTTTTAATTCTTTTAAGTACGCAATCACCTCAGACATATTCCGGAACCTTTCAGAAGGATCTTTGGAAAGGCACTTGTCCATAAATGCCTGAAGCTCATCATTTACTTTTCCCGTCAGTTTACTTATATCTTCCGGTTCTGTGTTAAGTATGGAATAGATGACCGCCTGATCGTAGTCGCCTCTGAAAGGAAGCTGCCCGCTTAACATCTGGTAAAAAACAACGCCTAAGGACCAAATATCCGTCCTCTCATCCACTTTGTCCCCCCTGGCCTGCTCAGGCGACATATAGGCTATTGTTCCAATTGTAGTCCCAAGCTTTGTATGAAGTGAAGTGCCGGAGAGCTTTGCCAGCCCGAAATCTAGTATCTTAACTACATTGTCTTCTGTTAAAAATAAGTTGGAAGGTTTTATATCCCTGTGTATAATTCCTTTTTTGTGGGCCTTCTCAAGCCCATTGGCGGCCTGAAGAATAATATCTGTGGCTTCATCAATTGTAAATTGACGACTGCGTATTATCTTATCAAGCGTGTCCCCTTCATAACAATCCATGCAGATAAATATCTGCCCATCACCGGTTTCCTCAATTTCATGAATAGTGCAAATATTATTGTGCTGCAGCTGCGAGGCCGCCTGAGCTTCAAGCATAAACCTTTGCTTTGCCTCCTCATCGCAGGAGACTTCAGCAGGAAGAAACTTAAGGGCTACCGTCCGGTGCAGCCTTGTGTCCTCTGCCTTATAGACCACCCCCATTCCCCCTGAGCCCAGCTTCCCGGTTATTTGATAATGAGAAACAGTTGTCCCGACTGTCATTTTCTTTGAACCCAAACCTATGAAATTATATATATGTTAACCGTCAATTTCAAGAATATGGCCGGGGTGAAAATTTCTGTCCCTGCTAAAACAACAAAGCCCCGCATTTCTGTGCGGGGCTTTGCAACTCTGAGGACATAAACATTAATCATTTAAGCAGCGTCATCTTTTTGCTCATCTGGAATTCATTAGCCTTGAGCTGATAGATATAGATACCACTTGGCAAAGCTGCCGCATTAAACGTCACGGAATATTTGCCCGGGCTCTGGTTCTCATTTACAAGCTGAGTTACCAGCCTGCCAAGAATATCGTATACCCTTAAAGTAACCATTCCGGCTTTCGGTATTTCGTATGTAATGAAAGTCGAAGGGTTAAACGGGTTCGGGTAATTCTGTACCAGACTGTAATCTGAAGGAGCATAATTTTTTACCATTTCAACTGCCGTAGCAGTCTGCTCTGCCGTTAGAATTATATAACTGCTTGCTGTGGGCTGCGAGAATGTAACAGTGTTTGTTGCAGAATCCAGCTTTGCATTGTCAACCGAAGTCCAGCTGTTCGTTGTGCTGTTCCAGTACATTGCCTTAACAGACTTGAGGTCAAAGTTGCCCCCTTTAAGCTGTGTATTCGTAAAGTGAAGCCTCATTGTAACCGGACTGCCGAATGCAATATGGCCTCCGCATCCGGTCATGCCTCTCATCATGTTTGTGCCATTGTAATTAAAGAATCCTACCTCATAGGCTGCAAGTACTTTGTTCTTTCCTCCCGCCGGTACGCTGCCCGGAAGAACTTCAATTATCTGTCCGTAGAGGCTGTCGGGCATCTTCATTCCTCCACCCATCATGCCGCCGTTATTCCAGTCGGCACCCATTTGCATCCACGTCGAGGAATCAAAAGGTGAAGTGAATTTTGTTAGTGTATCGCTCCTGTGTACCCACCTGCCTCTTAAGCCGTGACGAACAACTGTGCTGTCGCGCCAGAGCTTGCCGTTTATCGTATAAACAATTACCATCTTCATCGCCGACTTTGGCAATAGACCGCCTGTTATTGTAACCGAATCCATATCCTTGGGCCACTGCGTGCCTGTAGGAGGCTGATACCAGTAGGGTCCCAGATTGAGGAAGTAATCAGGCTTCTGATCTTTAGTTACGTCAATAAAATATAGATTGTAGATGAATGTCGTATCAACCAGTATTCTGCCGGTGAGTGTAATTGACTTCAGACTGTCGTGCATGAAGCCGAAAGCATTGCCGCGGCAGCTGTCTTTCATATGATCTCCCATATGATCGTTATCTCTAAGATTGTTCCATGCCGATTCATTGGGATCGCGCCAGAATGCTCCGTCTATTTCATAGACTATGAGCATTTTAACACTGTCCATCATATTCCTTTTTGTAAGGCCTCCTGTTATTGTAACCGTCTGCCCTTTAACGGGCCTTTTTGCCAGGCTGACACTGCTGTCGGGATGATACCACACCGGTCCGAAGTTTAGCATATAATCAGGAGTTCCGTTGCCGTCAACATCCAGCAAATAAGTGCTTTTTGCAGTTATAATACTGTCAGTTATTACCTTTCCGGTGACTGTTACAGTATTAAGTGAATCCGGGCGTGAATGCCCCCTCTGCCCGTATGTGCCTGCCGCAAAAAGCAGCAGCAAAATAAGCATTAATTTTCGATAAGTATAGAACTTCATTTCTTATCCTCCCTTTTTTATTCATTTTCTTCTTTTTCCTGCTTGTGAATAATTCACACCGTACATTCATTTTTCTCTGACTTTTCCTCTGTTCCAATTAATAATCTATGACATTTCTTTATTCCTGTAAGTGCATTAATAAAGTGTACAAGGAATGCATGCTAATTCCCATTGCTAATTTGCCCCGTACATTTTATAAATATTAATTGGAGCGTTTCTTTCGGACCTGGTCTTGAGATAAGTTTTTCTTTTACGATGTGAGGAGGATATAGTGCCGGTCCTCTGGACCGGCGCCAAAATGTAATTTACCCTTTCTTTGCAGCTTCTTTGAGAGATTTCATATTGCCCTGTGCCTTCATCTCCATCCTGGTATTCGAAATGGTCTTGTTGTCTGAAACGATATCCGCCTTGAACTTCATCTGATAGCGCATGTCGCCTCCTTTTAATATCATGTCTATGAGCCCTTTACCAACTGTTCCTATATTCAGCTCCAATGGAATGGATATTACAGCCGCCTGTTTTGCGGGCAGGTCAACTAGCCCGTCCCTGTTCCCCTTGATCCAGTCGTTATCCTCAAGCTTTACCTGATAGGAAAGATTTTTGAAACTAATATCAAAGGCGTTCTTATTCTTTATTTCCATACTAACCACTACGGTTCCACCGTTAAGCCTTATCTTATCCAGCTTCACACCCTTGATTTTCATGTCGGGAAAATACATCATCGGCAAAAGCTGCGTAAGCGTCAGGTCAAAACGTTTTTTGGGCAGAAGTTTATTTTTAATATAAACCTCCGCATTAAGCTGAAAGTAACCGCTGTCTCTTTTAGCCTCTTCCATCTTTTTCATTATCGCCATCAGCTTCTTAAATTCCACTGATACCGGAAGCGTTACCTTTGAAACCTTATTTGCGGAAATATGTAAAGCTTTGGAATACCTGCTTTCTGATATCTGATCACCCTCAAGAGCCACAGAATAGACAAGGCTGTCAATTTTAATACCTATGGGAGCAGGATTATAAATAAAGGCGTTAATGTTTACTTCCGCTACATCCGATTTAAGATCCACAACCTGAATTTCTGCCTTCCTCAGCTTCGGGAGGAAACGGTCTGCAAGCGGTTTTTCGGAATGAGTAAGCCTGATCGCTAAATACCCGCCTGCGGCAAGAATTGCCAGTATTCCAATTATTATAATTAAATACTTAAGTGACTTCATAAATAACTTTGTACCAATCCATTCTAAATAACATATAACTAATTAAAAAGGCAGACACGGAGCCTGCCTTCTTAAAAAATAATGCATTAATGAATTGATACAAAGACTATTTTAACTGCCGTACTGTTCCAGTACCCTATTTTCAGTCCATCAGACATGCTTCCTTCAGGCTTTTAACGTAATCAGTTACTTCGGAGAAACTCCCGCCCATGCTTACTTCAAAAAGCTTCTTAATAATGGCGCTTCCAACTATAACGCCGTCTGAAAAAGGCGCAATGCTCCTTATGCTCTCAGGACTCGAAATGCCGAAACCGATCAGCATTTTGTTTTTCTTTATTACTTTGCGCGTTTCTTTAAGCGCCTGAAGGGTCTCTTCTGAAAAGCTTACCCTTTCGCCTGTTGTTCCATATACACTAACGCAGTATATAAATCCCCGGCTTAATTCATCAGCTTTCTTAATCCTTTCTAGTGATGAATAAGGCGTAGTAAGCATTACGGTATCCAGCAGCCCGTTATTCGCCTCATAAAAATCGTCATATTCATCCAGCGGCACATCAGGAATTATTACCCCGTCGGCTCCCGCGTTTGAGGCATCCAGGAAGAACTTTTCCGTCCCGTAATTTAATACCGGATTAGCATACCCCATAAGTACAACAGGCTTTGAAGTTTTGCTTTTTATTTCAGATGTATATTCAAGTACACTTTTTATGTTAACCTTATTTTCCAGGGCAATCTGCGATGAATGCTGAATAACCGGCCCGTCTGCAAGAGGATCGCTGAATGGAATCCCTACTTCCAATAGGTCTGCCCCTGCATCCAGCACGCTTAAAGCCGTGTCCGTAAAATTGTTCTTAAACGGGAAACCCGCGGTTAAGAAGACCGAAAGCGCTTTCTCATTTCTCTTATTCACAGCATCTATATGTTCAGAAAGAGTCATTATAATTTATCCTCCATGTACTTTATTATGGTATTCAGGTCCTTATCGCCTCTTCCGCTTACGTTTACAACTACAATCTCCCCTTCCTTTGTCTTCGGCACCAGGTGCTCCAGATACGCAACCGCGTGCGCGCTTTCCAATGCCGGAAGTATCCCTTCATATCTGGAAAGATCAATTGTGGCTTTTATGGCTTCCTCGTCGGTTACAGAAACGTATTCTACTCTTTCCTGATCCTTCAGGAAACTGTGCTCCGGCCCCACACCCGGATAATCCAGTCCGGCTGAAATCGAGTGAACCTCATTTATCTGCCCGTCTTCATCCTGAAGAACGTAAGTCCTCATCCCCTGAAATATCGCGTCTTTCCCCAGTGTAAGTGAAGCGCAATGCTTTCCTGAATCTATTCCAAGCCCCGCCGCCTCAACGCCAATTAGCTTTACATCCTCCTCCAAGAACCTGTAGAATATACCCATAGCGTTGCTGCCGCCGCCAACGCAGGCAAGTATATAGTCCGGAAGCTTTCCCTCGGCCTTTAAGATCTGGCTGTATGTTTCATTTCCGATAACGGATTGAAAATCCCTTACGATCTGGGGATA
>JBLMYS010000265.1:0-5778 GCA_050258415.1 Acidobacteriota bacterium
TTTATTAAGGGAGGCTCTTTTTTGTACTCTATTTTCTTTATTTTCTTTTTTTCTTCTTCCCTTTTTATCTTCTTACCTAAAACAGAATTAACGGACTTTTAAACATAACTTCTCGGGCTATGGACAAAGCGCCCCTCTTCGGGGCTTGCTGTTTGCGTAATTCTAAATGCTCTTCTTTTACCTGGGGGATAACTTCATGCCCTGAAATGTGTATACACCGTAGACCTGAAGGTCGTGGCTATTCATTAATCATTATAATTATTGCGTTATTTAATTCTTCTATGCAGAAATCCCGCTAAAACGTCGTTCACAAACTCCGGGTTTTCCAGCGGCGTCAGGTGCCCGGCTCTTGGAGTTGCGGCAAATTCCGAACCCTTAATCTTTTCTGACATTGCACGCATTACAGGAGGCGGAATAAGTTTATCCAGCGATCCGCAAAGAACAAGCGTGGGCAATTCAATTTTCCCAAGAAATGGCTCCAGGTCTGTCCTGCCCGCCATTGCAAGCAGGCAGCCTTTTACACCCGTCGGGTTTGACTGCATCGACTTTTTAAGTGTGCCCTCGTACATCTTTTTCATTTCACTCATGGCGATGTCACCAAAGCAGTTTGGAACGAAGGTGGAAATAAACTTTTCAATTCCCTGGGTGTTTATCTTTTTAATTCCGTCGGCCCTTTTTAGTTTTCCCTCGTTGTCGTCGGGCGCGGCTTTTGTATTCATAAGCACCAGTCCGCTGAAGCGATCCTGACTGCGTTCTATGGCTCTTAAGGCTATGTAGCCTCCCATGGAAAGCCCGCAAAAAACGGGTTTCATCAGCTTCAGCTCATCAATTATCTTGAAGAGGTCATCAGTAAAACTTTCAATTGTGTACTGCCCGTCGCCGGCATCGCTTTTCCCGAGTCCGCGAATGTCGTAAGTTACGCAGTAATAGTTCTGCTTCAGGAATTCAACCTGGCTTTTCCACATCGTATGGTCAAAAGGGAAGCCGTGAATAAATATTACGGGCTTATTATTCTTATG
Organism: Acidobacteriota bacterium; assembly: GCA_050258415.1. Classification (GTDB taxonomy): domain Bacteria; phylum Bacteroidota; class Ignavibacteria; order Ignavibacteriales; family SURF-24; genus JAAXKN01. Next base: position 1,020 of record JBLMYS010000265.1, read on the forward strand.
GCCGTCTTCAAAGACCTGAAGGCCGTTTATCTGTTTCATTTTAATTTATAAATTTTATTAAAAGAATATTTAATGTAAATCTTACGATAAATTGATAATTTAATCAAATTATTTTTATAACTTATTTGAACCTAATGCATTGCTTTGGTAGAGAACTTTAATGATGGAAAAATATAAATTAGTGATAATTGGCGGCGGGGCGGCAGGACTTATGGCGGCAATATCCGCCTCTGAGGCCGGAGTGAAGAATGTGGCACTCCTTGAAGGCAACTCCAGGTGCGGTACCAAAATCCTTATGTCGGGCGGTTCACGCTGCAACGTCACAAACGAACATGTCGGACCCGAAAACTTTTTCGGCGGAAGCAAAAATTTTATAAAGAATGTACTGAGAGCCTTTAGCGATAAGGACACCCTGGCCTTCTTCAGACGCCTCGGGGTGGGGTTAAAGCTGGAACAGGGAGGAAAATATTTTCCCGAGGATAACAGTGCCTCCTCAGTCCTTAGTGCGCTCTTAAGAAAAGCGGCTGACCTCCAGGTTAAAATCTATCTTTCATCCAAAGTTGAGGATATTGACTTTAGCGGCACAAATTTTATTCTATCGACAAGGAAAGACCGCTTTGAGGCTGAAAAGGTAATTCTGACTACAGGAGGGAAGTCTTACCCATCAACAGGAAGTGACGGTACGGGCTACAGGTTTGTTAAGAAACTGGGCCACAGGGTAATTGATCCAATGCCGGCACTAACTCCCATCCTTCTTAATGAAGCTGCCATTACATCACTTTCAGGCATCACAATCCCCGCGCGGCTGACACTTACGCTAAATGAGAAAAAGCACCTGGAAGTTGAAAACTCGCTCCTTATTACTCACTTCGGCATATCGGGCCCCGCGGCACTTAACATCAGCCGGGAAGTTGTAAGACTTCAGAATGAAAACGTAAAGCTGAAACTTAATTTTATTCCTTCTTATAACGAAGAAAGCCTTGGTGCAATGCTCAAAGGGCAGATAAGGCAGAATTCCGAAAAATCCGTCCTTAACGTTTTCAGGGAAATGCTCCCGGTTAACCTCTGCAATGTTTTATTCGGGCTTTCTAAAGTAACGCCGGAGAAAAGATTCTACTCATTAACAAAAGAAGATATGAGGAACCTTTGCCGCACGTTTGCGGCATACGAGCTGAACTTTACCGGTGTCAAGGGTTTCAAGCAGGCGGAGGTAACCCAGGGCGGCGTCCCGCTTGAGGAAGTAAGGTATCAGTCAATGGAGTCGCGCATTCAGAGCGGGCTCTATCTTGCGGGCGAGATACTGGACGTCGACGGCTTTATCGGGGGCTACAATTTCCAGTGGGCCTGGTCTACAGGTTTTATTGCAGGCAGGGCATCAGCCTTAGTAAAATAAAGTCTCCTTCCCGGGTTAAAATATTATTGGAACCCTCCGCAAAATCTGATATATTTACAACTGTTTTTCCCGTCTCCTGAGGGAGTTTCCTGCTCCCGCAGGCGCGTAATGTTCTTAAAGCCAAGTGTTCGAATTAAAAATCTAAAATCCGGGTCCATTTATATGAGAGCGCTTCTTCTTATCTTTTCTATTTTATCTTTAGTCCCTTTTTATGCCCAGGACTTAATAACTGAAAACAAATCTTCAGTAGTTAAACTGATAGTTGACTCCGATCCTGCCGGTGCCGAGGTCTATATTGACGGCAAGTTATACGGCCAGACACCCTTAAGCCTTAAAGATCTCTCGCCTGGTACACATAATGTCCAGATCAAAAAAGAGTCATTTAACACTTATAGCGAAAAAGTGGAATGCCCTGCTCTGGGCTATAAAGAGGTATTCAGAGTTTTAAGCGGGAAGTATGCCCTCTTAAATCTGGAATCATCCGTTACGGGTGCCCAGGTTTTTATGGGGGATTCCCTCCTTGGCACCGCGCCTCTTCTAAACGTGCCTATCCCGCTCGGGAAACATACAATCCAGGCTAAAACAAAAGATTATCTGGACTGGACGCTGGAGTTAAATGCGGCTCCCACACGCTATGATTTCAAGGCAGTACTGAAGTATATGTATGGATATATGACACTTTCCAATAGTCCCGGGGGATCTCAAATATTTGTAGACGACAGGAAAGTGGACCCATCAGAACTGAATAATTACAGGCTCAAAATGGGGGATCATAAAATTGAAGTAAACCATCCCTCCTTCAGCGCTCCCATTGAAGAAAACTTTCTTGTAAGCAGCGAGATGGGAAGCAATATGAAAGTTGAATCGGGGTATTTTTCATTAGGCGCATTCTTTAAGTCCCTTTTACTGCCGGGATTCGGGCAGTACCAGGACAACGCAAAAATCAAAGGACTTTCAATTTTTTCAGGTGCCCTCCTTTCAGGTGCCCTGTGGATCAATTCAGAAATCTCCAATTCGAAAAAGCTGAAAGAGTATGAGGATGCCAGGGCTGAGTATTCCAAGCCCTCTACGGTATATACTACTTTCCAGAACCACAACAAAGTCCTAAGCACCTATGATGCCGTAAAGAAGTCGAACAATATGAAAAACATTACAATGAGCGCATTTGTTGCGGTATATGTTTATAACATTCTCGATGCCCTCATTTTCCATTCTACGGGGCAGCGCTTGATAATAAAGCAGGAGAAGCCCTCGGGAAATTCTATTAATATCGGCTTCAATTGGGCGCTTTAACATTAAATCAGATTTTTATTTAAGCTGAATACACAACTATGGAAATAAAACACTTTTTTACCGCGACAGTTTTAATATTGAGCCTTGCAATTTCAGGGTGTAGTGAAGTTACTCCTCCGGAATTCAATAACCCCCAGGACCCTCTTTTAGCAAGTTATCCTGTGCCTGTTCCTTCTGGTCTGAGGGCGTACATAAACAGCTCTACTGAAGTGGCCCTGTACTGGAACTCCTGGGCTTTTGAAAAGGGGATCAGCCTTGAAAAATCCGTAAATGGCGGGACCTTTCAAAAAATCGCAGATCTGCCGGCAAAAACAACAATGTATATCGATTCAGGACTTGATAACACCAAAAGCTATTCCTACAGGCTGAAGAGATTTACGGACCTGGCCTCAAGCGGCTATTCAAAAGTGTTTACGCTGCAGTCACCGCCTAACGGCTTATTAAAAATGAACGTGATTTCAAGCTCAAACAACACTGCCGGGGCATTCTCACATAACAGAAGCTTTTTGGCCACGGTTTACACCAGTAAATTCAACCAAATCATTTTTTGGAAAGCGCCCCAGTATGGAATGGATAAATATATAGACCATGCGGGTAAACCTATAAAAGCGGTTTCTTTCAGCGCTGACGATAAACTGCTTGCCTGCGGCGCTGAGGACAGCAGCGTATACATCTACGACGTAAACTCTAAAGCACTGAGCAATACAATCAAAGGAATTAAAGGGGCGATTACATCCCTGGATTTCAGCCCTGAGGGCAGATTTTTGGCCGTGGCATCACAGAGTAAAGATATTATGGTATATGAGACAAGATCATGGACACTTGCATACACTTTAAGCAGGCATACAAACCAGGTAAACTCGGTCTGCTTCAGCAAGGACGGGGCTCTTTTAGCCAGCGGAGGCTCCGACGGCACCGTTATAATCTGGAATACTGCAAACTGGACTGCCCAAAGGACAATTAATACGGGGGAAACTGGTGTAACGTCTGTTGCCTTCAGACCCGACGCTCAGGTAATTGCGGCCGCGGCCGGAATGAGCTACTATCAGTTTGACGCCTCTACGGGAAATAAGATCAAAAACTTTCTTACTGGCGGAAATAAAGCCCTTTCCGTTACATTCTCAAATGACGGGAAAAGATTTGCCGGAGCCTGCGGAACAGATATGTCCGTATACGATTCAAATGACAATCCGCTGAGTCTGGACTATGAAAGTGGTATTGGGAGTGTTTTCAATATAGTTCTGCCTGCTCCGGGTGACGGACTTTTTGTAAGCGTAGGATATCCTGTCGGCCAATGGGTGCCGGAGAGCTGGATAATAAAATACAAATAAAATCAGTAGCGGAATATATGGCTCTGCCACGGATTTAAGTCTATAAACAGGCCTGTATGGAAGACCTCCTCGGCGCTTCTCCAGTATTCCATATCGTGCAGGAGGTCTGTTATCTCAAAGTGATCCTCGTAGCCCCTTACGTCAAGCTTAATTCTTGACTGCGAGTGGAATTCAGAGAAGTTTACGATAACAAGGCGATTTTCTTCTCCCATGGTCCACTGCCAGGCAAGTATATTTTTGTACGTCTCGTTCTCACCCCAGGCCGGAAGCACATCCAAAAGGTTCCACTGCCCCTCCTGGAATATTTCAGCCTTTGTGAGGCCGAGGAGCCTGTTGTAAAAATCCACCATGCACTCTACGGTCTTCTCCTGCTGCTCGCGTCCTAACTGGACGGGGAGCTTGATTCTTCTGCCTTCAAACTGCCCGTCGAAATAAAACCTCATTCCCTGAATTGTGCTTATAATTATGGCTGCTGCCTGTGCTTTATGCTTGCCCATTACGGCGTATGAGCGTTCCTCATCGTGGTTTTCAATGAACCGGACCGATTTTGCCTGATAGTCGGGCTCGGCCATAAGGTGCAGCTTTATTTCGGGCACGTTACCCGATAAAATGCGGTCTGTGAGCTTCTTGTCGTATGTATAATCAAATCCCAGCTGCTGAAGCTCCCATTCAAGGTCCCAGTAGGCCTCGGCCATAAAGATGAAACCGGGGTAGCGTTCCTTGACCTTTTCAATTGCATACT
>JBLMYS010000266.1:0-16679 GCA_050258415.1 Acidobacteriota bacterium
TTATTGTAGCGGGACCGCAGTACCCAGATACAATCCAGTGGCCTCCAAACGTGGAAAGAATATATCACCTGAACCCTTCGGAACACAGGAACTTCTATAACTCGCAGCGCTTCACACTTAACATTACACGCGCCGATATGATTAAGGCCGGCTACTCTCCAAGCGTAAGACTCTTTGAGGCAGCGGCCTGCGGAACACCCATTATAAGCGACTACTGGGAAGGGCTTGATACCATTTTTAATCTTAATGAAGAGATCCTGATAAGCCGCTCCCCGGAGGATACTTTGAAATTCCTAAAAAACTTTCCCGAAGAGGAACGCTTAAAAATAAGCAGCCGCGCAAGAACGCGGGTGCTTCAGGCCCATACGGCAATGCACAGGGCTCAGGAACTTGAAAATTATATACTTGAAATGATCGAAATCAAAAAGAAAAGCGCCGGATAATTATCCCGCAGTAACTGGTGATTGAGATGAATAAAACAGATCAGACAGGCGAGACTCTGGAGACTTTTATTAGTAACCCGCAGACTCCCCTGGAACGTAAAATTTACAACATAGGTCCATGGTTTCATAACCTGCACCTGCCCGACGGGACTCAGACTGCACCCAACCACCCGCTTGGCGACTTCCCGTACTTTAAGTGGAAGAAAATCTCAGAGGCACTGCCCGAAAGCCTTAAAGGCTGGCGGGTGCTCGATATCGGCTGTAACGCCGGATTCTATAGCTTTGAGCTCGCCAAACTTGGAGCTAATGTTACAGGCATTGACCTCGATGAGCATTACCTCAGGCAGGCGCGCTGGGCTGCCAGACAATACGGCCTCGATGGACGCGTCAGGTTCAGGAAGATGCAGATATACGACCTTGCTCATTCAACCGCAACATACGATATGGTACTCTTTATGGGGGTGTTCTATCACTTGCGCTACCCTTTGCTCGCACTCGATATTGTGGCACAGAAATTTAAGAAACTCCTCCTCTTCCAGACGCTTACAATGCCCGGCGAAGAGGTAATGGAGGAAGTTGAAGACCTGCCAATTGAAAAACGGGACCTCATGCTCTCAGCCGGCTGGCCCAAGATGGCGTTTATTGAAAACAGCCTGGCAGGCGATAACACTAACTGGTGGGCACCTAACCACGCGGCCGTTGAAGCAATGCTCCGCTCTGGCGGACTTAAAATAATCAGACGCCCCGACCATGAGGTCTACCTCTGCACACATTCGGATATCGATGAAGTGGGGACTTATGAGCCTGATGAGCTTTCTTCGGCAGCTAAAAGTGTCCGGAATATGAATATTGAATAATGTTTTCACCGCAGAAAAATGCGTGAAATAGATTTTGTGAAAGGAGTTTTATGATTGAAGCTATTAAGTTCTGGAATGAGCCTAATAACCTCTCGCACTGGGATTTTCAGATGGACCCTCAATGGAAGGAGTTCAGCTATATGATTAAACTCGCGGCTGATTCCGTGAAGAGCCTCGCTCCGGATTTGAAACTGGTTCTTGGTGGAATTTCACCCATTGACCCTTTGTTCATTCAGCTTTTGAAAGGCCATGGGCTTTTGGACTCGCTCGATGCGGTTGCCATACACGGATTTCCTTTGGACTGGAATCACTGGCCTATATACGACTGGCCTAAGAAGATCGAGGAGATCCAGGCCGTTGCAGAGCTCCCTATTTGGGTTACTGAGGTCGGTGTCTCTTCTTTCGGCGCCGACGAGGTGCAGGTATTCGGCCTTAATAAAACAACTGAGCTCCTCTTAAACCGTGCCGAACGCGTCTACTGGTATAGCCTGCTCGACCTTCCACCTACATGGGAGGCTACAACAAGACATAAGGAAAGCGAAGGCAGCGCTTACTACAGGCATTTTTATATGGGACTCATCAGGGCCGACGGCACCCCGAAACCGGCATTCGAATATTTTAATCCTGAAATGGGAATATGCCAGTGGATACATTTTGAGGACCACAGGTTAGACGAGATCATTTACTGGCTTAAGAAACTTAAAATAAAAAAATTAAGAACCGGCATAAGCTGGGCCGACTGGTTCCGCCCTAATGCGCTTGAATGGTTCGATAAACAGATGAATGCAATAAGCGAATTCGATACAACTGTTACACTCTGCTTTACGCCGCCTTCACGCGGCAAGCGCCCTCACCATACAAGCCCGCCTGAAGACCCGGGCGAGTTTGCATATTTTGCAGAGGAAGTAGTCAAACGCTACGTCCTCAATGAAAGAACCCCGGCTGATGAATCAACAGACCGGAAGGCAGAGGGGAAGTAGAAAAAGGTAAAGGCACTGGTTAAGGTTGAGATTTTGGGAATTTTGCTCTTATTAAAAGGCGAATTATGAAAATTGTTATATTCGGACTTACTATCAGCTCCTCCTGGGGTAACGGGCATGCAACCATCTGGCGCGGGCTCTGCCACGCAATGATTGGACGCGGCTATCAAATCACTTTCTTTGAACGCGACGTGCCTTATTATGCCTCGCACAGGGACATGCGTGAAATGCCAGGAATGGAAATTATCCTCTACCCTGAGTGGGAGGAGGTTAAATTGCTTGCTCAGGAAAAACTTAAAGGTGCCGACCTGGGCATGGTTACTTCCTACTGCCCCGACGCCATAATTGCAGGAGAACTCGTCTTAAACTCCAGCTGCGCTCTTAAGGTCTTCTACGACCTCGATACTCCGGTTACACTAAAAAGCCTTGAAACACACCACCCCGTGGCTTACATAGATGAGCGGGGATTCCAGGACTACGACCTTGTCCTCAGCTATACAGGCGGCATTGCACTTGAAGAACTGAAAACAAAACTAAAAGCAAAAAAAACAGCCCCTCTTTACGGAAGCGCAGATCCTGAGACTCATAGATCCGTTCCAGCTATTGAAAAATATCGGTGCGACCTTTCATACCTCGGCACATACGCCGCAGACCGCCAGGAAGCATTAGTAAAATATTTTATTCAACCTGCGGAAATGCTCCCCCATAAGCGCTTCATAATAGGAGGATCCCAGTACCCGGAGGTCTTTCCATGGCGTGATAACATCTGGTACCTGGCCCATATTGCGCCACCCGATCACCCGGCATTCTACTCTTCCTCCCACTTTACTCTTAATATAACGCGCGGCGCTATGGCCGAAATGGGCTACTGCCCTTCAGGACGCCTCTTTGAGGCTGCTTCATGCGGCGTGCCGATTATAAGCGACAGCTGGACAGGCCTTGAAAAATTCTTTACCCCGGATAAAGAAATCATAACAGTCAAAACCTCTGAAGACGTGGTCGATGCAATGATGATGAGTGAAGATGAACGCCAGAAGATTATTCGTGCTGCAAGAGAACGCGTCTTAAGCGAGCATACTCCCCAGCAGAGGCTTATTGAGCTTGAGAAAATTCTTGAAGAGTTCTATATACTCAACAACAGAAAGGAGAGTTAAAATGTGGGGCATTATTCCGGCAGCAGGCTCGGGAAGCAGAATTCAGCCTCTTGCTTTCTCAAAAGAACTCCTGCCCGTTGGCAGCAGAATGGACGGGCAGATGGAACGCCCGAAGGCCGTTAGCGAATACCTCGTCGAGAGAATGATTACGGCAGGGGCAAATAAAATCTGCATCGTTATCTCACCGGGTAAAAGCGACATAATGGAGTACTACGGGCAGGGCACCTCTTCCATAAACTTCTGCTATACCGTGCAGCAGCACCCCAGAGGACTCTGCGACGCCATCTTCAGCGCCCTTCCATTTATCTCAAAAAATGAAAGCGTTTTAATTGGGCTTCCTGACACCATCTGGTTCCCCGAAGAAGGCCTTTGCGACCTTCCGGAGGATAAACTCTCATTCCTCCTCTTCCCTGTCGGACATCCTGAGTTTTTTGATGCCGTCGTAACAGACCAGGATGATAATGTCTTAAAAATAGAGGTTAAACAGAAAGACGCTCATTCAAACTGGATATGGGGAGCTTTCAGAATGCCCGGAAGTGTACTGCACGATCTCCATCAGCTCTGGCTTCAAAGAGAAAAACAGGACGAGTACATGGGAACACTCGTTAACGCATATATTGATCTTGGAGGCGAGGCAAAAGGAATAAGAAAAGGTCAGTCCTACGTGGACGTCGGAACCCTTAACGGCTACCGTGAGGCCATAAATCTTCTCTATTCAAAACAGAAAGTAGTCTTAGAGTAAAGCATAAGACTAAAGAATGAGAGCTTCTTATGAATACAACATTTAACTCCGGTATTTACAGCAGCCCTGCTTCCGACGTGCTGGAATTCTTCTGCGGCAGCGAGGAGATACTCCTTAAGACCGCAATCATCGCGGCCCACCCGGATGACGAGGTAATAGGGGCTGCAAGCAGGCTTCCTCTGCTTAAAAATGTCTATATCATTCATACCACTGACGGCGCACCCGGCAACATGATGGACGCCAGGGCTGCCGGCTTTGAAACCAACACCGCCTACACACAGGCAAGACGCCAGGAACTCTTTAACGCACTCGAAATTGCGGGCATACCACGCAACAGATGCCTCGAACTCGGCTTTAAGGACCAGGAGACCTCATTCAACCTTATACCGCTTTCTGAACGCCTTGAGGAACTCTTAAGACAACTGCGCCCGGATATAATTCTTACTCATGCATATGAAGGCGGCCACCCCGACCACGACTCCACCGCCTTCGCTGTCCATATGGCTGCATCTTCAATCTACGGGAAGGGATTTGCTCCACCCGTACTCATTGAATTTACCTCCTATCACGACAGCCATGGAGCTATCAAAACCTCGGAATTCCTTTCAGGCATGGATCAGCAAACATGCACAATAGTGCTTACAGAGGAAGAAAGAATAATTAAAAAAAGAATGCTCGACTGCTTTATAACTCAGAAGAATGTGCTTTCTGTTTTCGACATCGAAAAGGAAGCTTTCCGCTTTGCACCGTATTACGATTTCCTGAAGTCACCCCATGAAGGCACTCTTTACTATGAGCACTTCGACTGGGGTATAAAAGGCGAACAATGGCGCAGGCTTGCCTCTGAGGCTCTCGATTTATTAAACAGGTGAGAACTATGAAAGCCGGGCCTAAACTTAATATATTAAGCGTTGCATTCCCTTTCGCTCCTGTCAGGACCGATACCGCAGGCGGAGCCGAACAGGTGCTTGCAATGATTGATGAGGCTCTCACGGAACAGGGACATAACTCGGTTGTCGTCGCATGCGAGGGCTCCAGGGTAAAAGGCAAACTCGTTAAAACACCCGGCGTCCACGGCTCTATCGACCCCAATACAACAGAGTTCTTTGAAGAACAGCACCTCGTGGCAATTCAACAGGCGCTTGAAAAATATCAAATCGATCTTATACACATGCACGGAATTGATTTTGCACAGTACATACCCAGAACTGACGTTCCGATACTTGTAACGCTTCACCTGCCACTTTCCTGGTACCCGCAGGATAAGCTGATTAGTCCTCCAAATGGAGTATTCTTTAACTGCGTCTCACGTTCTCAGTTTGAAAGCCGCCCTGAAATGCCATCTTTGCTCGGCTATATAAATAACGGGATAAACCTTAAGAATTTCAAAGTAAAGGTTAGCCGCCATAACTACGCCCTCTCCTTAGGAAGAATATGCTGGGACAAGGGATATCACGCGGCGCTTGAGGCCGCAAGGAAGGCCGGCATCCCGCTTATCATTGCAGGTGAACTTTTTCCCTATGAATACCACAGGGAATATTACAATAAAGAAATACTCCCGCGCCTGGACGGCAAGGATTATAAATTCATCGGACCCGTGGGGCTGGATAAAAAGAAAAGACTCCTCTCGGCAGCCCGTTGCCTCCTGGTCCCAAGCATGGTTCCCGAGACGAGCTCACTGGTGGCAATGGAAGCCATGGCATGCGGAACACCCGTAATTGCGTACCCCGCAGGTGCGCTGACGGAAATAATTGAAGACGGAAAAACGGGCTTTATCGTCCACAGCATTGACGAAATGGCAGAGGCAATTATGCGTGCTGATAAAATTGATCCCGCACTCTGCCGCAAAACAGCCCGCGAAAGATTTTCATCTGAAAAGACAATAAAAAGTTACTTTAATCTCTACAGAAAAATAATAAATGACTTTAAGTCGGCCCCGTTAAGAAAAATTACCAAAAGAAGGATTCTTAATGGATGAAATTCCTGGAATATCTCTCCACGTAAGAGAGATAAAAAACATTGAAGAGCTTAATGAGTTAAGCATTGAGTGGACTGAACTCTATGAAGCATCTGCTGTCTCTACACCTTTTCAGTCCCCTGCCTGGATAATTAACTGGTGGAAATATTTCGGCAATGACAGTCTCTGGACGGTAGCCGTCTATAACCGCAGGATACTCGTCGGGCTCGCCCCGATGTACATATTTAATTACAGGCATGGTCATGAAACCCTCCGGCAGATGACATTCATCGGTACCGGAAATACCGATTACATGGACATTCTCCTCCGCCCCGACCTGGAAGCTGAGTCGGTGCAGATCTTTTCAGAATTCCTCCTCGGGAACAAAGAGAACTGGGACGTATGCGACTTCCAGGAGATAAGGCAGTCTTCCTCCCTCCTTAAGTTAAAAATGCCTGAAGAGTTTGAAACTAAAACAATTGTCTCTGAGGTGTGCCCTGTTACGGTTCTCCCCGGCTCCTTCGATCTATTCCTTCAGAGCCTCCCTATTACTTTCAGAAAAAATACCATTCGGGCACGGCGACAACTCAGGGATTCAGGATCACTCAGACTCGAGACCGCAAAAAAAGAAAATCTGGATGAATATATGGACTGGCTTTTCAGACTCCACAATGCAAGCTGGAAGAACAGAAATATGCCCGGACTCCTTGAAGAATCCACACTTCAGAATTTCCACAGAAATGCTGCAGAGGATCTTTTGGAGCATGATACTCTAAGGCTTTATGCATTAAAGCATGATGAAAGAATTATAGCCGCGGTTTATTCTCTTATAAAGAACGACAGATTATATTATTATATAGGAGGCTTCGATCCTGCGTTTTCAAAATACAGCCCCGGCTCAGTCATCCTCCTGGAGATAATGGAAAACGCAATATCAGAGGGGATCAGGAAATTTGACTTTCTAAGGGGACGCGAAGATTATAAATATAAGTGGAAGGCTGAAGACAGAAACAACTACAGGATGTTTATTAAAAAGAAACATCATTAATTAATATTTAGGATAATTATGACAACTTTTTATTTGATGCGCCACGGCAATACTACGGCAGGCGATACAATCCCCGGCAGGCTGCCCGGAGTGCATTTAAGCGATAACGGACAAGAACAGGCCCTCCGCCTTGCAGAAACCCTTGCCAAAGTTCCCTTTGACGTAATTTTCTCCAGCCCTCTTGATAGGACAAGAGAAACTGCGGCCCCCCTTTGTAAACGCCAGAAAAAAGACCCCGTGATACTCCATGACATAATTGAAATTGATTTCGGGGACTGGACGGGTAAAAGCTTTGCTGAACTGGAGCCCGATGAAACCTGGAAGCAGTTCCACACTTTCCGCAGCGGCACTCGCCCCCCGAATGGCGAACTTATGGTAGACGTGCAGAAAAGAATGGTCGACCGCCTTGAAAGCCTCCGCCATGAGTACCGACATGGCACAATTGCCATCTTCAGCCATGGAGACCCGATTAAAGTAGCAATTGCACACTACGCAGGTATACCGCTTGACTTTATACTGCGCATAAAAATTAATACCGGATCCTTTAGCGTTATTTCTATAGACGACTGGGGGCCGAAGATCCATTGCATAAACCAGACGGGAGAACTCCCTGACCTTAAACCGTTCTAGGCGTCCTGTATGATTATCTACGGCAACAATAAGGAACTCTTAAGCTACAATGAGGCCCTGGGCAGAATTCAAACTCTCATTAACCACCTTGAGTTTGAGAGTTATTCAGGGCATAACTCTGCAGACGAACTCCTCATAACAACCGGGGAATTTGAAGCTGCACTGACAGACCTCTTATGCCCTGAAACTGATTCTGTTGACGAGCTGATACTTCTTCTCAGAAGCCTTTCATTATATTCAGCTCACATTTTTATCAGTCAGCTTAAAAGAAATCAGGCCGAAACAAGAAAATGGATTGCTGCTTTTAAGGAGAAGCTCCCGGCCTTAAAAAACTACAATATCTCTTCCCTTCTTACATACAATGTCCCGGAAGGATATGCGTTCTACTCGCTTTATCCTGAAATGTACCTTAAGTCGGCGGATAATTTCTTCAATATATTCTTCCCCTCGGAAGTAACTGTAATAGGAATACGCAGCATAGGTACAAGCCTTTCAGCTATTGTGGCTGCACGTCTGGAAGAATCGGGCTCAAGGGTCAGATCCCTGACTGTACGTCCCCGGGGCTTCTACTTTGACAGGAAACTGGTTATTGACATGGAACTCGAGGAGGAGCTTAAAGCCTCTCACCATGGATATTATCTTATTGTCGATGAAGGACCCGGCCTTAGCGGATCGTCATTTACTTCGGTTGCCGAAAGACTAAACAGCCTCGGGATAAATGACGACAGGATTGTTTTCTTCCCGAGCTACAAAACAGACGGGCAGAACTTCGTTTCCGAAAAGTCCAAAGCCATATGGATGAAACACATGAAGTTTCATTCGGAATTTGAAGACGTAATTTCAATTAGAGGGATATTCCCTGAATATGCCGGAGAAGTAAAAGACGTTTCTGCAGGCATGTGGAGAAATGTTGTGTTTAAGAATGCTGAAGAATTCCCTCCCGTTTATCCGAATTTCGAGCAGCGGAAATATCTTTCGGAGGATAACAAATACCTCATCAAATTTGCTGGTCTCGGGCGTTACGGAAGAGATCTATTTGAAAGAGCCGAAATCCTTGCAAGTGAAGGGTTTTCGCCTCAAGCCCTGGCATTTGAAAACGGATTTATCCTAAGCCGCTTTATTGAAGGAAAACCCTTAAGCACATCTGATGTGAACGTAAGCCTCCTGGATAGAGCAGCCTCTTACCTGGTGTTTCTAAAAAGAGCGTTCCCTAATAGCTCCAGCAGAACGTACACTGAAACCGAAGAGATGATCTCGGTAAACCTGATGAAAGGCTTAGGGGATGAATGGTCAGACAGGTTTATGAGGCTCAGAGCCAGCCTGAAGCCTTTATTCAGCACTGCTGCTACAGCCTTAGACGGCAGAATACTCCCATTTGAATGGCTTGGCAGTAACGGGAATTATATAAAAACCGATTCAATTCATCACCACAAAGACCACTTTTTTCCCGGATGCCAGGACATTATGTACGACCTGGCCGGATTCATAACCGAATTCTCATTAGGCAAAGAAGAAGAACAATATTTCATTCAAAGTTATATAAAACAAAGCGGGGATAAAGACGTTGAAAGCCGCCTTCCCTTCTATTTTATCTTTTACAACGCCTTTCGCCTCGGAATGACCCAATTCTCAGCCCAAATGTCCCCTGACCCCGAAAAACAAAAATTCCAACTGCTTTCCAGTAAATATTCCAATAATTTAAAGAATCTATTAATGCATGTAGGGGCGAGCGGCGGCTCGCCCTGGACGGTTATAAAATAACTCACCCAAGCATTATTTATTGGTATTTTTCTTATATACATCACATATTAAAGAGCTTAACTATATCTTCTTCATGCGAATAATACCTATCAAGCTCCCATTTTGCTGGATTTGTCTCGATATATTGTTGAATTAAATAAAGCTCCTTTTCATTACGTATTATATGTTCATAATAATTTCTCTGCCATATTACTAACTTTAATCCGGATAAATTTCTTGCTTTTATAGTAACAGCAGATTTAAATCCCGAAATAAAAGCGGAAAGTGATTTTGCCGGACATCCGGAAAGTTGCTTCTTGATCTTTTTTGATGAATCACTTTTTATTTGAGGTTGCGGATTGTCAATAATAACAATTGCATGCATATGGTTAGGCATGATTACATACTCATTATAAGAAATTTCCTTTCTAATCTTTGTAGAATTAAGCCACTCCTCCAAGACTATATTCCCAAGAGGATTCAATTCTACTTTTTCATTTTTTACGATTCCAAAGAGATTTCTATGCTCATAAGTACAGATTGTAACAAAATAATATCCATATGAACTGTAATCATACTCTTTTAACCTAATTGAACGCCTGTTATTCATTATGCATTTTTATTGTAATTATTACAAAAACTTTCAAATTCTATGTGTGTTAATAGTCACTAAATAATGAGTTTAAAGGAACAAATATTTCCGTAGGGGCGAGCGGCGGCTCGCCCTTCACGGATTCCTATTACAATTCCCCCTTTTACGGATTCCTATTACAATTCGCTCGTTACGGGAATAAATTACATACATTAATAAAAAATAGGACTCGCGACTCGCCGGTGATTATAATGGAATTACAAATTTCAATTTGTATTTATTTGTGTTTAATTGTCAGGGCGAGCCGCCGCTCGCCCCTACACTGCTCATTATTAAATCATTAAAATATTTGATTTTTCACAGATTTCGCCTCCATTTTCCCTATCCAATGTTGTACACCGGAAGTCAAGACTTTTAGATTTGACCGCAAAAACCGCTTAAGTTTTTCCTCATTCTGCCGAAAATACACTTGAATGGATGATTATGAAAATTGTTTTGAATGGGAAAAATTTGAATTTGAAAGAATTAAATATTAAGAAAAATAGATCACAGTACTGGAACAAACTCCTCCGCGCACTCTCCTTTACACGCGAATACCGCATGTTCCTCTTCCTTATACTCGGTTTAACTCTTATTGTGGCCGCGGCTAACGCCCTGGAACCGCTTATTATGAAGTATATCTTCGACAGGCTTGGCGGTAACACTACAACTAAAACTATCATCGTTGGCGCTGGCCTGCTTCTTGGACTCGGGCTCTTCCGCGATATTATTGGCGGATTTTCAAACTGGCTTAGCTGGAGAACAAGGCTTAACATACAATACGGCCTCCTTGAGGCTACGGTGGCTAAACTTCACCGCCTTCCGGCTGAAGTCCACCGCAAAGAAGGCGTTGGCGCTATTATGACACGCCTCGACCGCGGCATCACGGGCTTTATGTCGGCAATTACGGAAATCTCCTTTAACGTCCTGCCTGCCCTAACTTACCTCGTTATGGCAGTGGTTGTAATGATTCAGCTCGACTGGCGCCTTACTATCCTGGTCTGCCTTTTTGCCCCGGTTCCTGCAATTATTGCGGCTTACGCGGCACCAAAACAGACCCAGAGAGAACAAACCCTCTTAGACCGCTGGGTACGCATCTATTCAAGGTTTAATGAGGTCTTATCCGGCATCATTACGGTAAGAAGCTTTGCAATGGAAGACGCCGAAAAACAGCGCTTTTTAGGGAACGTTAAGGACGCTAATGACGTCGTCGTAAAAGGCATCGGCTACGACTCCAGCGTCTCAATCGCCCAGAGCGTCACAATTACTGTGGCCAGAATTGCGGCTATCGGCTTTGGCGGATTCCTGGTCCTTAAAGGTCAGGCAACGTTGGGAACTCTCGTCGCATTTATCAGCTACGTGGGCGGACTCTTTGGACCCGTGCAGGGACTTACGGGAATTTACCGCACAATCAGAACAGCCTCGGTCTCACTCGACCAGATATTCTCCATACTCGATACAGAGAACTTCTTAGACGATAAGCCTGATGCTGTTGAGCTCAAAAAATGCCAGGGCGAAATCGCCTTTGAAGACGTACGCTTTAAATACGGCAAATCGGAAAATGAGATATTAAAAGGCGTTGACTTAAAAGTTAAACCCGGTGAAATGGTTGCAATCGTGGGCCCTTCGGGCTCGGGAAAAACCACGCTTATGGCGCTCCTGATGAGGTTTTATGATCCTACACAGGGCAGGATTACAATGGACGGAGTGGACTTAAAAGACTTAAAACAGAACTGGCTCCGCAAGCAGATCGGCGTCGTTCTGCAGGACGCCCTCCTTTTTAATGAATCAATTAAAAATAATATAGCCTACGGCCGCCCCAACGCCACACAGGCTGAAATTGAAGCCGCCGCCAAAGCCGCCAATGCTCATGACTTTATTATGAAGCTCGAAAACGGCTACGATACCGTTGCCGGTGAACGCGGCAGCCGGCTTTCAGGAGGCGAACGACAGAGAATTGCAATTGCAAGAGCACTCCTTAAAGACGCCCCTGTCTTAATACTTGACGAGGCAACCTCGGCACTCGATGCCGAACTGGAAAGCCAGGTTCAGGAGGCCTTGGACAGGCTCGTTAAAGGACGCACCACATTTGTTATTGCACACAGGCTCTCTACGGTTGTAAATGCCGACAGGATTCTGGTTCTAAGGAATGGACGAATTGTTGAGGAAGGATGCCACAGGGATCTTTTATCAGCAACCGGCTACTACGCATCTCTCGTTGAAAAACAGATGAAAGGACTTGCGGTTAATTAATTATAAATTATGAGTTTTAAGTTTTGAATTATGAATATGAATGCTGATTTTTTCTTAAATTCAGCATTCATAATTCATAACTCATAATTATTTAGATCTTTCCACCCAGGATTTCCCCATTGCCATCGTCCATATCCCTGACATGCGGATCATTTTCCGGATATTTTACTTTATTTTGTTCCTGTTGTTCTATCTTATTGCGTTTTCGCATATTCTTTTGTTGGTTATGCTGATCATCCTGGAAATTGCGTTTCTTATTCATCTTACCCTTCTTTCTTTTTTATTAATGGATACACTAATAATTTAGGCATAGATGAATTAAACATTCAACCCTTGGATATTTCCCCTTGTCAGAGCGATAGCTATTCCTCATCGTTCTCATCATTTCGCTCAGCTATGCGCTTAATTTTAACCTTAAGCTCCGGATGAAGTGAGCTCCCTTTCTCAATTATTTCACTTACAGCCTTTTTTGTTGACTCGGCAAAGTTGTGCGCCGGTTCATCTTCCCCTTCAATCCAAAGGCTTACCTTTAGTGATATCGCCTTACGCATTGCCGCCCCCCTTCCCGAAATTAAGATCATCAATATTTACCCATTTCCCATCCTGCATTACCTCAATTCTCATGATGGGGTGGATTTCCCATATCGTGCCGCGCGTTTTCCCTACCTGGTCCGGATGCTCCGGGTCAAACATGAGCCAGCCGCTTACCCTTACTTTCTGCCTCGATCTGGCAATTTTGTTCAGGTTCTTAAGATCCCAGTTCGGATGATTTGCCCTTAAGGAAGGAGTAACTTCTGTAACAATTGATTTTGTCCTGTCCTCCCCTTCATCCTTTACAAGCCACACGTGGTAGTCCCGGAACTCCTTATCCGCGCCGTGACAGTTGCACGATTCAGGACCCGACTGCTTTGCACCGAAAAGATATCCTTCAACACTAACCGGGATTCCTTCATACTTCTCAATTTCCTGTCTTGCTTTGTCAGGCCAGTTCTTGTGGTCCCTTCTTTCTATGCCTCTTGGCCAGGAAAGCCCCAGAACAGCGTCAAACTCAACCGGGATGTAATTACCCTCATCAATACGGTTTTTATCCCGGTTTAACTCCGGGTCACCCCCATCCCCTTCAGGAGGACACCCCTTAAATGACGCGTAACGAGGCTCGGGCTTTATATCCATTACCGGAAGCTCTTTTTTTGGCTCCCCTGAAATTACCTGTCCCTGGTTCTGCCCCATGGGAGGCTTTACTTCTCTCCTGCTCCCGGACCGGATGTAGAGGATTGCAACTATTATCAGGATGACAACGACTGCTATTGTTGTCCATACTACAAGTGAGGAACGCTTATTTGTCCCTCCATCTTTATTGCGTGGTCTGCCGTTCATTTTATTTTCCTTCATTTTGTAATACAGCAAGTAAAAAAGAACTGCAAAAGACTGGAAGCACTATGCCGGATATATTTAATATATTACAATTCTACGCCTTATCAAGCATTGCGCCAAATAATGGGAGGAAGCATCTTAAGTCTAAAATAATTTATTTTGCCAGGCTTTCAGAAACCGCGGTTTTCCTTGCAGAGTAAAAATACCTGTAGACCGGCAGGCCCGTAATTATTAGTCCCAGCGAGGCAATTAGCCCTGCTGCAGGATAAGCTATAAAGGAACCCCATGCTATATAAAGCTGAATGATAATGGAGAGCGCCGCCCATAATTGCCAGAGCTTCGTCTTGTAGGAGGGACTGTAGTCAGGCCTCTTCCTTAAGAAAAATATTGCGCCGTAGACAAGAGTGTTCTGAAGCACATAGGAAAGCGTAAAGTATCCGAGCATGTTTTCAATATCTCCCAGAAGAAACAGTATAATTGAAAGCCCGGTCTGTATGAAAATCGAATAGTCAGGCGTCAGATACCTTGGATGCAGATGCCCGAAACTCTCGAAGAAAAGTTTGTCTCTTGCCATTGCATATTCAAGCCTCGGTTGCGTCATAATAACCGAATTAAGCACCCCAACCATTGAAATAAAAGCTGCTATTGCAAAAAATGATCCCGCAAAGCCCGAGAACATTTTAAGGTATGAAAACGGATTTATAAAATCCCCTGAGGCTGAAGTTAAATTACCGTAAGGAACAATAGCGCTTGTGCAAAGGCTTACAAATGTATAGACCACTATTACGAATATGGCCGAACCTATAAGGGACCTGGGCAGTGTGCGCCCGGGATTTTTAACTTCCCCCGCCATGTAAAGAATATTTAGAAACCCGGCATAGGCCCATAGTGTTGCCGAAATTCCCGCTGTAAGAGAGTTAAACGTGGCCCCGCCTTCAGCCGCTGCAGACTTTGGGGAGGCAAGGTTGCCTGAACCAAGATAAAAAATACCAAGAACAATCAGCAATAGAAGAGGCATAACCTTTGCCACGGAAAGAAGTATCTGGAAGTTGCCCCCAAGCTTTACACTCCTGTACTGTATTATTGCAAGAAGTACTATAAGTACCGACGCGAAGATCCTGGCGTAAAGAGGGATTGCAAGCCCTGGGAAAAAGTACTTCAGAGCCGATGCTGCCGTAAGGCCAATAATGGTAATTGTCGGCGTATCGCTTGTAAGAAATGCCGTCCATGTATAAAGAAAAGCAAGAAAGGGCGAGCCCGCTTTATATAAGTAATAATACGGCCCCCCCTGATTCGGGTATGCCGTTCCCATCTCTGCAAGTATCAGGATCTGCGGTATCCAGAGAAGTCCCCCGATAAGCCATATGAGCACGCTGAGCAAGGGGCTGCCGCCGAACTTTGCAACGATCGGAAGGTTAATAAAAACCCCGGAGCCGATTACAGCGCCTATAATTATTGAGGCCGTCTGAAAAAAGTTTAATTCCCTTCTTGGGGCTTCTTCCTGCATAAGCTACACCGGAAAAATTATTTACCTTAAACATACAACAGGTTATATATTTTACCAAGTGATATTTTATCGGGTATTTTCTTGAGGAAGAAGAGGGATATCTCTGAAACCTCGCGGCAGGAAAGCCTCAGTTATGACTGAAGCTGATGATCTTCTTGATTTCAGCAATTTTCAATATGAGGTAATTCTCATAGGAATCCAGAAACCTCCTGATGTTTGTTACATTACCGAAGTTCTCCAGCAGATGAATTTTCTGTCCTGCGTTTCTTACTTTATATAATTCACTATAAAGTTTATCCAGTTCAGCTTCATTTACTTTTTGTTCCATAAGACTCGTCTCTGCCTTTTATTTGCCGTATTTGGATGCAATAACGGCAAGAATTTCATACTTCATTTGTTTCATTGTATCATTAAATTCCTGGTACAGTTCATCTTCTGTTCTCTCGGTTCTTGTAAGAAGATCCTCGAAAATATATTTGCCCAGCGTTTTAGTATATGCAAAGTTCTGTACCAGCAGATCGATCATAATATCCTGTTTTATATAATGGGGAAGCTCGATCTTGAAATCGTCTTTATTAATCATACATCTCCTGGTCTGCGAATTCTGTGTTTTGCCTGCTCTTACTAAATGATAATTATTATAAATTAAAATTCAAAATTTAATTGTATTAATAGTATCTTTAATGAACAAAAATTAAACTTATTGTAAACTGCATCACAATCCAAAAGAATTATGGAACTACTTGAAATAATCGGCTACCTGGCATCACTGCTGGTTGCAGCTTCACTGACGATGAGCAACATCTTAAGGCTGCGCTGGATTAATCTTACGGGTGCCGTAATGTTTGTTATTTACGGGCTTTCTGTCAAAGCTTATCCGGTTTTTGCCGTCAACGGCTTTATTGTAATTGTAAATATCTACTACCTGGTGCAGATGTCGAAAAAGAAGGACTACTTCACACAAATCTCAGCTTCCAAAGGCGATCCTCTGCTCATTAAGTTTCTGAAGTTCTACGAAGGAGACATACAGAAATACTTCCCGGGTTTCGATATCAGTAAGCTTGAAAAGCCGGAGTGCTTTTTCATTTTAAGGAACCTCGTACCCGTTGGACTTTTTATCTATGAAACCGTAGGCGGCAATAAGGCCAATGTTAAGCTGGATTATGTAATTCCTGAATACCGCGATTTTAAGAACGCAAATTTTGTCTACACGTCCAACCTGGATATGTTTAAGAAAAAAGGCTTAGGGGAGTTCGTTACTTACTCAAGGGTAAAAGAGCACCAGAAGTACTTAAAGAAAATCGGCTTCAGGCAGAATGAAGCAGACAGCGCCATGTTTGAACGGGAAATCGCCTAGTCAAAT
>JBLMYS010000267.1:0-3300 GCA_050258415.1 Acidobacteriota bacterium
TATTGTTGAAGCCGGAAAGTCTTAAATATGATGCAAAAATTGATTATATTGGATTTAAGATTCCCAGTAAGTTTGTAGTTGGCTATGGATTAGATTACGCGCAGAAATACAGAAACCTGCGTTCTATATACGTTTTAAGTGAAAATAGTGAAAATGGAGTTTAATAAATGATGGATTCTAAATTTAACAAACTCTTTATGGCTGATAATTCAGGTAATAAAACGCCTTTAAGAAAACCAAGCCGTAAGAGCAACGGGGACAACTCTCCTAATCCCGATGGTGACTTCGACTGGGGTAAGATCATTAGGAGCGTTTTTAGCTGGGGAGCCGTAATTGTGGCCGCGGTAATTGTACTGCAGTTCCTGCGTACCGGCTCTTCAAAATTTGTGGAGGTCCCTTACGGTGTTTACCGTAATTTCCTCACTGAGGATAAAATTGAAGACGCCAGGGTAGTTAAGATAGATAATGACTATACCTTCGAAGGAAGCCTCAAGCAGGAGGAATCTGTAAACCTTAACGATCGCCTGGTACCGGTTAAGAAATTTACTGTTTTTATTCCAAGCGACCTCCTGAAGGATAATGAGGCAGTCTGGAATCAGAAAGGAGTTAAGTATTCCTTCAACAAGGAATCCAACGAGTGGCTGAACGTCCTTTTGAGCTTCATACCCTGGATACTGATTATCGGGGTGTGGATCTTTATAATGCGGCGTATGCAGGCCGGAGCCGGTGGTTCCCGCGGAATATTTAATTTCGGCAAGAGTAAGGCAAAGCTCATTAGCGAAAGTGCCACTAAGGTTACTTTCCGCGACGTTGCGGGCGCTGATGAGGCAAAACTGGAACTCGAAGAAATTATCGAGTTCTTAAAAGAACCAACAAAATTCCAGAAACTTGGCGGTAAGATTCCGCGCGGCGTTCTGCTCTTAGGCCCTCCGGGAACCGGCAAAACCCTGCTCGCAAGAGCTGTAGCTGGTGAGGCTGGCGTGCCATTCTTCTCTATAAGCGGTGCCGACTTTGTTGAAATGTTTGTTGGCGTTGGCGCAAGCCGCGTTAGAGACCTCTTTGAACAGGGTAAGAAGAATGCCCCGTGTATCATTTTTATAGATGAAATTGACGCCGTCGGACGCCACAGAGGCGCGGGCCTTGGAGGCGGTCACGATGAACGCGAACAGACCTTAAACCAGCTCTTGGTTGAAATGGACGGATTTGAACAGAATAGCGGCGTTATTATTATTGCTGCTACAAACCGCCCCGACGTTCTGGATCCGGCACTCTTAAGACCCGGAAGATTCGACCGCCAGGTTGTGGTCGACCGCCCGGACGTAAAAGGCCGCGAGGGAATCCTGAAAGTCCATACAAGAAAGATTCCTCTGGATTCAGATGTAAACTTAACCACACTTGCTAAAGGCACACCGGGTCTGGCAGGAGCTGAACTGGCAAATATGGTTAATGAAGCTGCCCTTCTTGCAGCCAGAAAAAATAAGAAAACAGTTTCCATGGGCGACTTTGAAGAAGCTAAAGACAAGGTGATGATGGGCATGGAACGCAAGAGCATGATCATCTCTGAGGAGGAGAAAAAAGTAACCTCTTACCACGAGATCGGTCACGTGCTTGTTGCAAGAATGATCCCTGAAAGTGACCCGGTCCATAAGGTAACTATTATTCCGCGCGGACGCGCTCTTGGCGTTACAACTTATCTTCCGGTCGATGAAAAACATACTTATTCAAGAGAATATCTTGAAGCTATGATTACCTATGCCTTAGGCGGCCGCGCTGCCGAGAAAATAGTATTTAACCGCTTTACAACCGGCGCCGGAAACGACATTGAACGCTCCACCTCACTGGCAAGAAAAATGGTCTGCGAATGGGGTATGAGCGATAAAATGGGCCCCCTGTCCTACGGTACTAAGGAAGAGGAAATCTTCCTGGGGCGCGAGATAACAAAACACAAGGACTATAGTGAAAAAACCGCACAGGATATTGATGAGGAAATTAAGAGAATCATCACTACCTGCATGGTAAGAGCAGAAAACATACTTACGGAAAATATTGAAGTTCTGCACCGTTTGGCTCAGGTTCTTTTGGAAAGAGAAATTTTAGACTCAGATGAGATTGATAAGATTATCCGTGGAGAGGAGCTTCCCCCATTAAAGAAAAACGGAACAGTTGAGGATACTTCAAGCAAAGATAGTACGACTAAGGAAGAAGAAATGCCTGAACACGTTAAAAAATTAATGGAGAAAAAGAAGCAAAAAGAATCCCTGGATAAAGATGACTCAAATTGATCAAGGAACTATTCAGTATAGAGATGAAGTGGTCCGCAAGACCATTCATCTCTTTTCTCTTTCTATACCTATTCTTTATTTTTATATAACAAAGCAGCTCGCTTTGTATATTCTGTTTCCGCTTACGCTTCTGTCGCTGGTTCTCGATATCGGAAGGTACTTTTATCCGAAACTCGGGAACGTGTTCTATTTCATTTTCGGCTTCATGCTAAGAAAACATGAAATGGACCATAAGAAAAGAAACTTAAACGGCGCTACCTATGTGCTGGTTTCCGCGCTTATATGCGTACTGATACTCCCTAAGGTGTTCTTCCTTACAGCGTTCAGCGTGCTTATTTTAAGCGATTCATCGGCGGCCCTAATTGGCCGCAAGTTCGGGAAACATAAATTTCTTTTTAAGAGCCTTGAGGGAACACTTGCCTTTTTTATCTCGGCCTGCCTGGTGGTTGCATTTGCTCCCAAGGTGGCGCATCTGCCGGCAGAGTACATCATCGGGATTATTGCCGTTGCCATCGGCGCAATTGCCGAGAATATTTCATACGGCTGGGCCGACGACAACCTGACTATCCCTCTTTCAATCGGGCTCGTGATGTGGATCCTTTATGCGATATTTCTGCCTCACCTGAATTTAGTATTACCAAATGCCCCGGTATAAAGATGAAAAAAATAGTTTTACTATTATCTGCCCTTGCAGTTATAGTTTCTCTTGACTCCTGCTCGAAGCAAAAGCCTAAGGCCAAGGGACCCGACGACAGGATTTATGTTATTGCCGATTCCGTGGAGTTCCAGGCCTTTAAGCCTATAGCCGACTCGGTCTTCGGCAAAATTATCTATACACCTCAGCCCGAAAAAACCTTTGACCTCATAAGAAGAGATTTCAGCGGCCTCGACAGCCTTAAAGATTCCCCGAATATCCTTATTATTGCGCCCCTTAACTCCGGCTCCGCAGTCTCTGAATATATCGGAAAACTCCTTAGCGACAGCACAAAACTGGGCGTTAACACGGGACGGGAATTTG
>JBLMYS010000268.1:0-7130 GCA_050258415.1 Acidobacteriota bacterium
GCCTCGGCCGAACGTGAAACCGCGTCGCGGAATTTGGCTCTCACGAGGAAAAAAATGGCCGAGATCAGTGTGCCTGAGTGGGCTATTCCGACCCAGAAGACAAAGTTGCCGATATAGGTAGCCCAGCCCACGGGATGATTTAGACCTGTAACTCCCATTCCGGTTCTCACCTGGTAAACCCAGACAGCCAGGCCGATTGATGCAACGAGGGCAAATCCCGCAAGCAGCAGATAGTAAATAAGCACGGGAGGCTTTAAGGCCGTAAGAACTTTTTTATCTACTTCACTTAGTGTAAGATTTTCAGTAATGTCTTCCACTTATTTTCCATTTTTAACTTAAATTATTTTCTAATTCATGCACCTGACTTTCTCTATATTTTTAACAAAACTACGTTTCACTTATATTTATTCTCTTCAGATAAGTAACAGCCGGCTTGGTATTCAACTCCTCAAGAACGTGGTAACGCCTTAAGTCACCTCTGGTCAGTTTTGTCACCTGCGAATTATTATCCAGCAGGTCGCCGAAAATGATTGCATTTGTAGGACAGGTTTGCTGGCATGCTGTAACTATTTCGCCTTCCTTTAACTTTCTTTTTTCATTTTTCGCGTGATACTCCGCGTTTCTAATTCTCTGAACGCAGAAGGTGCACTTCTCCATTACACCGCGCGAGCGCACAGTAACCTCGGGGTTCAGCTGAACCTCGAGAGGTGACTTAAATTCGCTATTAAGCCAGTTGAAGCGCC
The DNA here is from genome assembly GCA_050258415.1 of Acidobacteriota bacterium. Lineage (GTDB taxonomy): Bacteria > Bacteroidota > Ignavibacteria > Ignavibacteriales > SURF-24 > JAAXKN01. The sequence goes on from JBLMYS010000268.1 coordinate 744, forward strand.
TTACCTTATATGGACAGTTATTTGAGCAGTAGCGTGTCCCGATGCAGCGGTTATAAACCTGTGCATTAAGCCCTTCTTCATTATGCACTGCCGCAAATACCGGGCAGACCGGTTCACACGGCGCGGCATCGCAGTGCTGGCAGAGCATTGGGATCCAGCCCAGTTTCCTTTTATCCTCATCGCTGCGGTATGGAACAGGTTTTATCCAAGTCTGCTCACGCCCTTTCTGCACCTCAGTTTCCCCTACAACAGGTATATTATTCTCAGCATAGCAGGCGGCCGTACAGGCAGCGCATCCGATGCACCTCTGGAGGTCAATTACCATAGCCCAGCGGTGTTCCTTATATATGCGTGCCGGATAAAGGTCCCTGTTGCGTCTGTATCCTTCGGGCAAAGGAAGAATAAGTTCCGTTACCTCTTCCGGCTTCATTTGCCTTAGCTTTGAAAGAGCAATCCACTCAACAACTTTTCTTCCATGCTGCTCTTTTGTTTTTGCCATATATGCAAGATGCATACTGCCACCGGCTTTGGCTATTTTTATTCCCGTAATTGGATTCGACAAGTTTTGGCCTAGAAGGCTATAGGCATTTACTCCCCTTCCCCTTGCATCATTTCCCAGAGCGGTATGCCCCTGTCCGAAAGGAAGGCAGAGTGTATTTTCCTCGGCAATTTCCGAAACATTAACCGGGACCTTAAATTTCACATTGCCTGCTTCAACCTCAATGAAGTTATTAGAGGATAAATTGTATTTTTCGGCAAGCGAGGGATGAATATCTATCCAGCTGTTCCAGGATATAAAGCTCACCGGTTCAGCTATTTCCTGCATCCAGCCGCGGTTCGACATGTGCCCGTCGAACAAAGTTATCGCAGGCCACAGCCACAGCCTTGGCGCGCTGTCCTCTGGGGTTTTACTGCCGGATTTAAGGTCTGACAGATTGATTTTTAACTGCTGCATAGCCCTGGTATTATAATTCCATATTCCTCCTAGCCGGAGTGTATCTTCAAGGAAACTGCTTCCCGGGGTACCTGTCGGGCGTTGAATATCACTCCAGTAGTCTATGAACCATTCGCGGAATGTGGAAAAAGTTTTTCCTGAAGAGGCTCTTTTTAGAGGTTTACCCGCAGTATGTGAGAGCGTAATAAAAATTTCGCCCGGTGAAAGCGTTCTGTAAAGAGGGGTCATTGCAGGCTGCATAATTGTGAGCATTCCCGCAATGGGCTCATAGTCGCCCCACGACTCCAGGTAGTAGTTAGCCGGAAGGAGCCAGTCGGAAAATGATGCCGTCTCATCCACCTGTGTACCGATATAAACTACAAGTCCCGCTCTTTTAATCTCTTCTAGTGAGGCGGGGTAAGTATAAACAGGGTTTACGTTATTCAGTATCAGAACGTCGTTTCCTGAGATGCCGGAAAGAATTTTCTTCAGGTCATCGTTCATCAGTGTTTTACTTAAGGCGTGCGGCCTCTGGAAGTCCACCATTGAACCTATTCTTCCCATCGAATAGTTAAGGAGCATTGCTCCAAGGGCGCTCAGGAGCTGGGAGTCTGAACCGGAGGTCTGCATTCCTGCCAGGGCAACGCCATTGGATGCTGACGTAAAATCTTTTACGAGGCTTTCAATCTCATCATCGCGTGCCGGAATTTTTTCTCCCACCAGGACAGATTGAATAAAAGGCAGTGCCTCAGATATGCTGTTTTTTGCAAGGTTCCTTTCGCTTATTTTCTTCAGCATTGCAAATGCCACAAGGCCTTCTTTGCCCGCAGGAGCCTGGATGTAGGTGTCTGAATTAGCAGCCGTCAGGCTTTCTCTGGGCCCCACGAAGGCACTTTTCCCAATTACACCGTTATTCATTGAATGCATATTGCCGAACCGGTTTGCATACTCAACGGGTGAAATCCAGGTCTCAAGGTAATCTGCTGCAAAGCTTACAATATAGTCGGCCTGATCGAGATTAAAATGCGGGATAGCAGGAGTTCCGAATAGCATCTGGTTAGCCTTGCGGAGAGGTTCATAGTTAAATGGCGCGTAGTAAGCTGCAAAGGATCCATTTCCAGCCTGGAGGCTGAAGGAGTCAATTACTTCAGCGAGGCTTCCGGTCTGAAGGTCTGAAATTACAATTATCCTGGTACCGTTTTTTTTAATTCTCTCTGAAATCTCAAGCAGTGCATTTTCCCAGCTGCTCACCTCCGGCTTAATACCCCGGTTCTGCCTAATAACATCTTTAAGGCGGTCGGGGTCATAGAGCCCCTGGAGTGACGACTGCCCGCGTGCGCATAGTTTGCCGTTATTTAATGGGTCATTCGGGTTACCGTCGGCTTTCGTCACACGGCCGTCGCGGTGAGATAGCAGCATGCCGCATCCGGCGGGGCATTCACGGCAGACTGAAGTATAATGGATCCACTCCCCCGGGAATGGATAGCGTGGAGGGTTTACATATGGAATCAGCTTATTTACTGAATCGCACCCCGGACTTAAGGCCAGTGCCGTACCGGCCGCTCCGGCAAGTTTTATAAAATTCCGCCTGGATAACCTGTTTCCCGAGAATTTTTCCATGGTTCCTGCAGCTGTTATATCATTATAAATCTTATAAAAACAGACCTTAATATCAAATTATTCTTGATACCAAAAACTTTCTATAGTGCTGCATCCCCGGCTGGTCTTAAGAGGCTTTCTTCATAACCATACACACTCTTTCCTTAATTTTCTTCTTCAGGTTTGAAAAGCTCCCGTGGGACACGAATTTTTTGTCCAGCTTCTGAAGTCACTTTTCCAATTACAGATATTCCCCTCACCCTTTTTTCGTTTAGTTCCTTTAAGAGTTCGCTCATTTTTTTCTCGGGAACTGATATGAGTAGTCCCCCTGAGGTCTGGGCGTCATTTAATATTATTTTTTCAGTCTCTGTTACCTCAGGACTGTATTCAACATTAGGCGCCGTGTAGGCCATATTATTCTTTGAGCCCCCGGGGATGGCACCCTGAAGCACAAGCTCAGTAAGGCCGGGAAGAAGTGCCAGAGATCTTTTATGCAGTGTGACGCAATATCCTGAAGCCCTTACCATTTCCAGAAGGTGCCCCAGTAACCCGAATCCCGTTACATCCGTACACGCACTGACGCCAACCTTCTGCATTGCTTCTGAGGCTACTCTATTTAATTTCATCATATGAGCGCCAAGAAGATCCTTCAGAGTGTTATCCAGTAGTCCCATTTTAAGAGCAGTTGAAAGTATACCCGTTCCAAGGGGCTTTGTCAAAACAAGCACGTCCCCGGGTTTCATAGAGCTGTTTTTAATTACCCTTTCAGGATCAATAATCCCGGTTACAACAAGACCGAACTTTGGCTCTATGTCATCAATTGTGTGCCCCCCAATAATAGGAATTCCCGCCTCCAGAGCTGCTGCATTTGCTCCATTTATAATTTCCTTTAACACCTCTGCCGAAAGTCGGTTTATGGGAAAGCCCGCAACGCTAAGGGCAAAAAGTGGCTTTGCGCCCATAGCATAGATGTCGCTTAAAGAGTTTGCCGCAGCAATTGCCCCGAATGTAAAAGGATCATCCACTACGGGTGTAAAGAAATCAACGGTCTGTACAACGGCTTCATTTTCACTTATTTTGTATACCGCGGCATCATCTGAGGTATCGATGCCGACAAGGACATTCTTATCCACCGGATGCGGGATGCATTTTAAGACTTCTTCAAGCACCTGCGGCCTCATCTTGCAGGCGCAGCCGAGTCCTGATGTATACTCCGTAAGCTTTACCACAGCTGAAGTGTCATTAGAGACTTTAAGTTTTTCCTTAGGCCTTAGCTCCCCGATTACAATTTTCAGTGAATTTATAGCCCGGTCAATATCTTCTTTTGTTGTAGCTCTTCCCGTTGAGACTCTGAGGGTTCCCATTGCATAGTTAATGGGCACTTTCATTGCCTCGAGCACATGCGAGACACTAACCCCCTCGCTGTGGCAGGCGGCGCCGGAGGACAAAGCAACATCCTTTAATGCTGAAACGATCAGGTTGGCCTCAATATCCTTAAAGGAGATGCTGGAGGTGTTGGGAAGACGATAGTCCGGGCTCCCGTTTATTTTAACCCATGGGAAGATACTTTTTAAGCTTTCCTCAAAGTAATCCCTCATTTCATTCATTTTCATGGAGTATTCATATAAGTGATCACATATGAGGCGGCAGGCTTCACCCAAGGCTGCAATGTAAGGCACATTTTCAGTTCCTGCACGCATGTTCATTTCGTGGCTTGCGCCGTGAATGAGCTTTTCAGGCCTCAGGCCTGAACGAACGTATAATGCCCCAATTCCTTTCGGGGCATAAATCTTATGTCCTGCAATTGTGAGCATATCGCAGCCCAGTTCATCAACAGTAACAGGGATTTTGCCAACGGACTGAGCGCAGTCCGAGTGAAGAATAATGCCGTGCCTGTGGGCAACCTCAGAAATTTCCTGAATCCTCTGAATTGTCCCGACCTCATTGTTTGCATGCATGACTGAAATAAGTATGGTCTCAGGCCTAATGGCTTTTTCCAGTTCCTTTAAGTCAACCATTCCAGACTGATCTACCGGAAGATATGTTACCCAAAAGCCATGGTTTTCCAGATAGCGGCAGACTTCAAGAACCGAGGGGTGTTCAACAGAGGAAGTTATGATGTGATTCCCCTTATCCATATATGCAAATGCCGTTCCTTTAATAGCAAAGTTATTAGATTCAGAGCCACCGCTTGTAAAAATAATTTCATCCATGCGGCATTTAAGCATAGAGGATACTTTACGCCGGGCTTCCAGGACACCCTTTTTTGCTTCTATGCCAAAGCTGTGCTGGCTGGATGGGTTACCGAAGTTTTCTGAGAGGAAAGGAAGCATTACACTTAGTACTTCAGGATCCACGGGTGCAGTTGCATTGTAATCGAGATAGACCGCTTTATTCATAATTTTTCCTCTAAATTTTCAATATGCAATTTTTCAGCTGACACGTTTTCAAAGTACATTTTCCCTTTTTCCGTAATTGTCCTGTAGTCGCCATCTCTTTGTGTGAGTCCCAGGCTGTCAAAATAGTTCAAAAGTAAAAGGCACATCTTTCTGTTCCCGTTAGTAAGGTCGCGGAACTCTGATACAGTTACAGGTCGGCCCGTAAAGTAAAGGTGCCTAAGAAGAATATTTTTGCAGCTATCCACTGTCTCAGAAAAAATATAGTTGCCGGAGATGCAGGTTATCTTTTTCTTTGAAGTGAGATAGTTCATAATCTGCTTATATTTTTCAGGTGTTATACCGTATCTTTCGGCTAAGTCAGTGACTTCAGATTCTACAGGCACACGCATATTGGAGCGTCTGTAGAAGTTTTCGATAATTTCTATTTCCTTTTTAACTGAATCTTTCATTACGAGAGTATGCCGTGCCAGTACAAATGTATCCTCCTCTTTTCTTATGAGCCCGAGCTTAAGGAAGTTCACAAGTATCACATCCAGCAAAATTGATGCGTAACTTGTGTCGTGCCCCTTAAATATATGCATCAGCTCTTCTTTTGTTTTTCCCAGTTCATCCAGTGGGTTTCTGACGTGGTAGCTTTCAATTGTTTGAAGTACCTTCTTTTCAAAAAATGCAATCTTATCCTTATGGATGAGATACTTCCCCCCATTTTTTTCTAAGAGTAGAATTTCCCAGGGTAGACCCGGTTTCAGGGTTTCTAAAAGCCTGTCTTCACTTATAAAAAGTATTTCTGAAAAATATCTTAATGGAAGCATAAGCCTGTTTTTACTCAGCTCATGCATAATAAATTCTCCAGTGCCCCCATTTGAAAGTCTATGAAGCTGTTCAATCAGTTTCTTCGGGCGCCTCCTGTGATGAAGTGGGTAGCTGTCAATTATCTCTCCCCCGCCAAGAGTAATTTCATTTGAAGAATTTCTAAAGATGAACCTGTCACCCCTTAAGACTACGGCAGGCTCTTTAAGGTGAATCTGCACAACAGCCTCTTCACCTTTGGTCTCCATCTTATCTTTATCAATAAGGTGGATACGGCAGTCTGAACTGAATGTTCCGGAGAAGAAAACGGCATTAAGCCAGCAGGAGGAAAACTTAGCCCTGGCACAAAGCCTTATTTTTGCGTCGATCATTTCAGTTGGTCTTATTGCAATTTCCGAGATGATCATTCCCCTTTTATATTCACTTTTCTCCAGTCCCGCAAGGTTTAACGAGGCGCGGCTTCCGGCAGTAATTGTGTCCGCAATTTCCCCGTGCTTTTCAATTCTCCTGATCCTGAGCCTTTCCACGGGTGGAATAAGAAAAAGTGTCTCCTCATTTGAAATCTTCCCCCCTAGTGAAGTCCCCGTTACAACAGTCCCGAACCCCTTTACGGTAAAGATCCTGTCAATAAACATGCGGAAGAAC
>JBLMYS010000269.1:0-10458 GCA_050258415.1 Acidobacteriota bacterium
GCAGGAGGCCGAAGATATGTTTACCAAGTTTCATGAGGTTGTTACCTCAAAGATCGGCAGCGAGCAGGATTTATCGTCCTTAGGCAAGCTGGCCGTATTTTCAGGCGTCAGGGATTATCCCTCGCGCGTAAAATGTGCAAGCCTCGCCTGGCATACAATGATGAGCGCTTTGAAAGAAGAGAAAGCAGCATCAACTGAATAAAATAAGAGAAAGGATAGTTTAAGATGGCTGACAAAAAATTTCTGGAGCAGGAGGTCATTCAGACTCTGAAGACCTGTTATGATCCTGAAATTCCGGTTGACATATATGAGCTTGGGCTTATCTACGAAATTAAAATTGATGATGAGAATAACGTCTACCTAAAGATGACACTGACCTCCCCAATGTGTCCCGTTGCGGGAAGCCTGCCGGGTGAGGTACAAATGAAGCTAAAGAATATTCCGGGAGTAAATGACGTTTATGTGGACCTTGTCTGGAATCCGCCATGGGACAGGGACATGATGTCGGACATTGCGAAAATTGACCTCGGATTCTATTAAAATTTCTTACCACAATAATATATATGAAAGGCAGATATAATGTATAATTTCAATATAAATTCCAGGCCGCCAATTTACGACCCCGAAGCAGTTCAGCCGATGCGTGATGAGCTTACATATACAGGTTTTGTTGAAGCCAGGACACCTCAGGAGGTTGACAAATATGTCACTGACCCGACGCTTGGGACGGTCTTTGTAGTGATTAACTCCGTCTGCGGCTGTGCTGCCGGTAGCGCACGCCCGGGAGTGAACCTGGCGCTTCAGAACAGCAAAATTCCCGACAACCTGGTGACAGTTTTTGCCGGACAGGACAGGGATGCTGTAGACCGTGTACGCGGGTATCTTTCAGATTTTCCGCCATCGAGCCCTTCGGCAGCACTCTTCAAGGACGGGAAGCTCGTTTATATGATGCAGCGTTATGACATTGAAGGCTACTCCCCGCAGGAGATTGCTGAAAAGCTCGTTGAGGTATTTAATCAGTACTGCACAAAGCAGGGTCCTTCCATTTCAAGAGAGGACTATGCAAAGCTGGAATATGCAAGGGCCTGCGGATCTTCGATCCCGCGCCACAAGGCTAATTAAGGTTCTTTTAAGTAATGTTAGTTTTAAGTAATAAAAATCCCGGAATGATATGAAATTCAGTGCACAGGAAGAATATGGGCTTCGCTGCCTGCTCAGGATAGGCAAGTTTTACAGGATTCAAAAAGCGCTTACCATTCCTGAAATAAGCCAGTTTGAAGGTTTAACCACACACAACGCTGCAAAGCTTTTACGAATACTCCGAATGGGAGGATTCCTCGAAAGCGAAAGAGGGCAGGTTGGGGGATACACTCTGGCCAAGCCACCTGAGGAAATCATACTGAGCGACGTGCTTGCGCTTCTTGGCGGAAAACTCTTCGAGGAGGAGGAATTCTGCGGAACCCATGCCGGTGTTGAAAACATATGCACTCACAATATAGACTGTTCTGTAAGATCGCTCTGGAGGGTTGTGCAGAACTCTGTGGATAATGTACTTAAGAATACGACTCTGAAGGACCTCCTGGGAACAGAGCAGGACCTGCAGGGAAAAGTAGATGACATATTCAGGAACTTTGCAGATATGAACTGATTTTTTGTTGTTAAATGTTAAGTTACCCGGCTCCTAAAAAGGCCGGGTTTTTTATTTTAAATGCAGGAGCCTCTACCCGGCGCACATTTCCAAAATGCCGCAGGCCGCATTCCATAAAACAGACCTCCCATCCTGAAAAATAAAAAAAATGTTTACTTTTTAAAGAATATTAGCTAAATAAGTAGGAAAGCCGGCCCCTGGGGCAAATGGGCCGCAAGCATACCTCCCGGAATTGTCGTTTCCTTTTGTTTGAAGTTTCGACTGGATATTTTTCAAACTATAAAATATAAAAATGGAAAAAATCTTAGCTTCTGAAGTAAAATGCTATCACTGCGGCAGCGACTGCCATGAGGAGGGTATTTCAATTGGGGAGAAAAGCTTCTGTTGTTCGGGATGCAAAACAGTGTATGAAATTCTGGAGAAGAACAACCTGGGCCATTACTACGCATTTACGGCTTCCCCCGGAGCATCACAGAAGAGCTCTCACCTAAAAAATAAATATGAGTATCTGGATGACGCCGGGACTGCAAGAAGGCTAATAGACCTTACAGACGGGACCGTCTCAACGGTGACATTTTATATCCCTTTTATGCATTGCAGTTCATGCATCTGGCTTCTGGAAAATTTATACAAGTTTAATGCAGGCATTCAGTATTCGCGCGTAAATTTCCTTCAAAAGAAAATTACTATCAGGTACAACGAAACAATAATAAGCCTGAGGGGCGTAGCAGAACTGCTGGCAACAATAGGCTACGAGCCGGAGGTCAGCCTTCAGAGCACTGAAGAGGGAAATAAAAAGACTCAGGATAAAAGTATTTATTACAAGACCGGAATTGCAGGCTTCTGCTTCGGCAACATAATGCTTTTAAGTTTCCCGGAGTATCTCTCAATTGTAAATAACGTGGATCTTTTTCTTAAAGGCATCTTCAGCTATCTTATTCTGATTCTCTCGCTCCCGGTATTTTTTTATTGCTCCTCCGGTTACTTCACCTCAGCCTACAGGGCATTAAAAAAGAAAATGATTAATATAGATTTCCCGATTTCCCTCGGGATTCTAGCTCTTTTTGGAAGGAGTGTTTTTGAGATACTGGCCTCTTCGGGCGTTGGGTACATGGACTCCTTAAGCGGGCTTGTGTTTTTCCTTCTTCTGGGAAGAATGTTTCAGGAGAAGACTTATAACGTATTAAGTTTTGACAGGAATTATAAATCATATTTCCCTGCTTATGCAGTCGTGAAATGTGAGGGTGGCGAAGCATCTGTTCCTCTTTCAGCCCTGAAGGAAGGAGACCGGATCATAATAAGAAATAATGAGCTTATTCCTGCGGATTCGGTACTGATAAGAGGAAGAGCAAATATAGATTACAGTTTTGTTTCCGGGGAGTCTGTACCTGTTGAAATACCTGAGGGGGAAATAATCCATGCCGGAGGAAGGCAGAAAGGTACGGCTCTTGAGCTGGAAGTGATAAAGAAAACTTCACAAAGCTATATTACACAGCTATGGAACAGCTCGGATTTTATGAAACCCGATGAAAATAAAATAATAACCTTCAGCAATCTTGCCGGAAAATATTTTACATCTGCCATACTTCTTATTGCCTGTGGCGCCGGACTATACTGGATGAAGACGGGAGTTGCAGATGCCTTAAATGTCTTTACATCAGTTCTGATAATTGCCTGCCCCTGCGCGCTTGCCCTTTCAGTTCCTTTTACACTTGGCAGCACACTCAGGATTTTCGGCAGAAATAAATTCTATTTAAAAAATGCCTCAGTCGTGGAAAAGATGTCCAGAATAGATCATGTGGTCTTTGACAAGACCGGTACACTCACAAAGCTGAGTGAACGGAATATACGGTTCTACGGAACGGATCTTTCAGAAGAAGACAAAAAGATAATTAAGTCGGTGCTTTACAATTCCATTCATCCGCTAAGCAGGAGTATACTGAAACTGATGCCTGAGGAAAGCGTTGCCGCAGTAGAGGAATTTATGGAATATCCGGGGCGCGGGCTAGAAGGCGTTGTTGAGGGGCAGAAAGCAAGGCTGGGCTCGGTTTCTTTTGTTATTGGAACAGAGGCCGGAATTCCCTCCGGGGGGAGCTCCTCTGTTTATGTGTCCATTAATGAAGAAATAAAAGGTTTCTTCAGAGCAACAAATATTTACAGAGAAGGAATAAAAGAACTGGCTTCTTATCTTCAGGCATATGAACTCTCTGTGCTTTCGGGGGACTTTGACGGGGAGAAAGAAACCCTGAGAGATCTTTTTGGCCCAAAAACTAAAATACTTTTCAGGCAGTCTCCCTTTGATAAGCTTAATTATATAAAAAAACTTCAGATGGGGAAAAGCTCAACACTCATGGTTGGTGACGGCTTAAATGATGCGGGAGCCCTGATGAAAAGTGAGGTGGGAATTTCTATTTCTGAGGAGGCAATTAACTTTTCTCCTGCCTGCGACGCAATACTGGAAGCCAGGGAATTCAAAAGGCTGGCGGATTTTCTGAGGTTCTCTAAGATTAGTATGAAAATAATTTACATGAATCTTGTAATATCGCTCATGTACAATATAGCAGGGGTAAGTTTTGCAATTAATAATAACCTGACGCCGGTTATTTCGGCAATACTGATGCCCTTGAGCTCAATAACGGTTGTTGTGCTTGCAACCCTGTCGACAAATCTGATGGCAAAAATAAAGGGGTTACGCTAGCATGTGGGTACTGGTTATACTGATGTTTTTCAGCCTTCTTGTTGCCCTCATATTTTTAGGAGCTTTTATCTGGGCAGTAAAAAGCGGGCAGTACGATGACAAGTATACGCCGTCGGTTAGAATTCTTTTAGACGAGGAGATTAAAAGCAACAAGGATCAATATCAAGAAAGGAAAAGTGAAAATATAAATAGATAATAATTCCGGGAGGGATATAATGGGAAAAGACAAACCAGATTACAGCACAGAAGGGGTAAGAGCTGTTCCGGGGGAAGTTTCGGTTAAGGTGGAAAGCTTCAGCTACGATAACCAGACGGTAAGAAACTTTGCGCTGGCAACTATTACGTGGGGAATAATTGGAATGCTGGTGGGGCTTATTGCAGCTGTACAACTTTTTTGGCCTCAGCTTAATCTGGGCATTCAGTATGTAACATTCGGGCGCATAAGGCCATTGCACACAAACGCAGTAATTTTTGCTTTCGTGGGTAACGCAATATTCATGGGAGTCTATTATTCCCTCCAGAGGCTCTGCAAGACGAGGATGTACAGTGATCTCTTAAGCAAGATAAACTTCTGGGGATGGCAGCTGATTATTCTTTCTGCCGTTGTTACTTTTGCTTTGGGTTATCTGACCAGCAAGGAATACGCTGAACTTGAATGGCCGATAGATATTGCAATAACAATTGTCTGGGTTGTCTTCGGCATTAATCTTCTGGGTACGCTGATTAAGAGAAGAGAGCCTCACATGTACGTTGCAATATGGTTTTTTCTTGCAACGTGGGTAACAGTAGCCATTTTACACGTCGTCAATTCACTTGAAATACCTGTTTCACTTTTTAAGAGTTATTCACTTTATGCGGGAGTACAGGACGCTCTCGTGCAGTGGTGGTACGGGCATAATGCCGTGGCATTTTTTCTTACGACACCTTATCTGGGCTTAATGTATTACTTCCTTCCAAAGGCAGCAAACCGTCCCATTTATTCATACAGGCTCTCAATCATTCATTTCTGGTCGCTGATATTTATTTATATCTGGGCCGGGCCCCATCATCTACTTTATACTGCGCTGCCCGACTGGGCACAGTCTTTAGGGACAGTGTTTTCAATAATGCTGATTGCGCCTTCATGGGGAGGTATGATAAACGGGCTTTTAACATTAAGGGGTGCATGGGATAAGGTTCGTGAAGAACCGGTTTTGAAGTTCATGGTAGTTGCCGTAACGGCATACGGCATGGCTACATTCGAAGGGCCGATGTTGTCGCTCAAGAATGTCAATGCGGCACTGCATTACACGGACTGGATTATTGCACACGTGCACATAGGGGCCCTGGGCTGGAACGGATTTCTTACCTTTGGAATTCTCTACTGGCTCATTCCCAGGCTTTATCGCACGGAGCTCTTCAGCAAAAAGATGGCCAACATACACTTCTGGCTCGGTACGGCGGGTATTGTATTCGTGGCGCTCTCACTCTACTGGGCTGCAGTAACGCAGTCGCTCATGTGGAAGCAGTTTACGCCACTTGGTGTTCTTCAGTACCCGAACTTTCTTGAAACCGTGCTGCAGATAATTCCAATGTATGTTATTCGCGCAATTGGTGCATCGGCATACCTGGCCGGAGTGATAATTATGGCAGTTAATCTTGTAAAGACGATGAGGCAGGGAAATTTCCTTAAAGAAGAGGCCGCAGAAGCTCCTGCCATAATCAGTCATAATGGAAGCGACAGGGGACACCGCTGGCTGGAGAAGAGGCCGGTACAGTTTACTATTGCAGCAGCCTTAGCAATACTCATAGGCGGAATAGTAGAGTTTATTCCGACTTTTCTGGTAAACTCTAACATTCCCACAATTGCCAGTGTTAAGCCGCTTACGGCGCTTGAGCAGCAAGGGCGCGACATATACCAAAGGGAGGGATGCAACAACTGTCACTCACAGATGATCAGGCCTTTCCGCAGTGAAACTCAGCGTTATGGGGAATATTCAAAAGCAGGCGAATTTGTTTATGATCATCCCTTTCTCTGGGGCTCAAAACGCACGGGACCAGACCTGCAGCGTGAAGGGGGAAAATATTCAGACCAGTGGCATTATTATCACCTGCAGAATCCATCGTCAATGTCACCCGGCTCAATAATGCCTTCTTACCCCTGGCTTTACACGCAGAGAATTGACGTCAATCAGACAGGGGCCAAGATAAATGCATTAAGAAAAATAGGGGTGCCATACCGTTTAGGTTATGAAAATTTTGCGAATGCAGAACTTACAAGTCAGGCCGGTGCAATTGCAAAAGGCCTTATCTCCTCGGGAGTTCCTGCTGAAGGCGATAAGGAAGTAATAGCTTTAATAGCTTACCTGCAGAGGCTTGGAACTGATATTAAAGTAACTCAGGCAATGAAATAATATAAAGGTATCTTAAAGATGTTTTCGCAATACCTGGAGAAAATAGAAGAAATAGGGATTTATCCTGCAATTGCCCTGGTCATCTTTTTCGTATTGTTTATCCTTCTTTTAATCTGGATTTTCAGGATGGACAAGACTTATACGAGCAAAATGAAAAATATTCCTCTTGATAAAAACAAAAACAACGGAAAATACAATGGTGAAGACAAAACCGGTTATCAAAGCCCGAAACAATAATAAGAATTTCTTGCGGATAATTGTACTTACAGGGCTCACTATGTTTTTGAGCTATGTACATGCATTTGCTCAGGATGCTGCCCAGCAGGCCGATCCTCAGGTGGAGATGAACTGGGGCAATTATGCCAAATGGGCATCCGTGCTGCTCGGAATACTGATTTTTGTAATACTCATCATCACTCTGGTTTATGGAAACAGGCCGGAAATAAACAAGGGGGAAAAGAGGTATTTCTTTAAGAAACTAGTAAGCAGAATCAGTGCCGCGGCCCCATTGGAAAAAGAAAAAGACATTATGATGGAAGACGATTTTGACGGGATAAGAGAACTGAATAATAAAATTCCGCCATGGTTTAATATCCTTTTTTACGGCACAATATTGTTTGCCGCAATTTACCTGCTGGTGTTTCATGTATTTGGAACAGGCCAGGTCTCACAGGATGAATATCAGGCCGAGGTGCAGGAAGCAGAGTTTCAAAAAGAGATCCTTTTGCGTCAGGGGAAACTTGTAACAGAGGCCAATGTCGATGAGCTGAAGGACGCGGGATCACTTCAAAGCGGGAAAGAGACATTCTTAACAAAGTGCTCAGTATGCCATGGAAGATCGGGTGAAGGGATCGTGGGGCCAAACCTTACAGATGACTACTGGATTCATGGTGCAGGAATTAAAAATGTATTTAAGGTAATAAAAAACGGCGTGCAGCAGAAGGGAATGCCGACCTGGGATGGGCAGCTGAGTCCAAGACAAATCCAGGAAGTTGCAAGTTATGTTCTTTCGCTCCACGGTACAAACCCTCCTAATGCAAAAGCGCCACAGGGGGTACTGGTAAAGTCATCAGATGAGAGCTCAAAAGATACCACTAGTGCGATGGTAAAAAAGTAAAACGTGTTAAAGGAAACAGGAAATATGAGTCAGTCAGTTACAGACAAAAGCCAGGAGTTCAGGGATAGACTGGGCATTGTAAGTAAGGAAGGAAAAAGAAACTGGATATATCCCAAAAAGCCCAAAGGGAAGTATTACAACATAAGGACATTTGTGGGTGTCATTCTCCTCCTGTTTTTCTTTGGAGCTCCCTTTTTAAGATATAATGGGAATCCTGTTTTTCTTTTTAACATTGTGAGCCGGAAATTTATAATACTTGGAACTGTCTTCGGGCCGCACGACTTCTTTTTGCTTATGCTCTCCATGATTGCGCTTGTACTATTTATATTTCTTTTTACCACGGTGTTCGGCAGGGTCTTCTGCGGCTGGGTATGTCCACAGACGGTATTTATGGAAATGGTATTCAGAAAGATTGAATACTTAATTGAAGGCGACGCATCAAAGCAGAGGGCGCTTAAGAAGTCGAGGTGGACACCTGAAAAGATTCTGAAGAAGGGTTCGAAGAACATAATATTTTTCATTTTGTCATTCCTGGTTGCAAATACATTTCTCGCCTGGATAATTGGAACGGGTGAACTCTACCGGATTGTGACGGATCCTCCCGGGGAACACCTGGCGGGGCTCATTTCAATTACAGCTTTCTCACTGGCATTCTATGGCGTATTCGCATGGTTCCGCGAGCAGGCATGCATACTGGTTTGTCCTTACGGCAGACTCCAGGGTGTGCTGCTTGATGAAAGTTCGCTTGTAATTGCTTATGACTACACGCGCGGGGAGCCGAGAGGAAAGCTTAAGAAATCTGAAGCAAAGCCGGATAAAGGGGATTGTGTAGACTGCCGCCTGTGTGTGGATGTATGCCCAACAGGCATAGATATCCGTAACGGCACACAGCTTGAGTGTATAAACTGCACGGCATGCATTGATGCCTGCGACGTGGTTATGGAGAAAACCGGGCGCCCCAGGGGGCTCATTCGCTACGCTTCACTCAAAGGGATAAGGGAGAAGACGGGCTTTCGATTTACGGCAAGGGCAGTTTTCTATAGTTCTATTATCATGATCCTGAGCGCCGTAATTGCCTATTTGCTTATCACCAGAACGGACTTTGACGTAAGCTTCCTGAGAACTCCGGGAATGCTTTCGCAGGAGCAGGCAGGTAGCAGGATAAGTAACATTTATGACCTGAAGGTTACAAACAAGACTTTTACCGATGCCCCGGTAAAGCTGAAGCTGGATGGCGAAGATGGCGAAATCAGGATAATTGGATACGACAATTTTATTTCCAAGGCGCAGGCAATAACTGAAACAAAAGTTTTGGTGACTTTAAGCGAGAAAAACCTCAAAGGCTTAATCACACCTCTTAAGATATCTGTTTATGCCGGTGATAAAAAGGTGGATGAAGTAAATACAACGTTTTTAGGAAAAGTTGACTAAAGAAGTAATATACTTCACAATTATTTAAACATGTAAATCAGGATTAATAAAAAAATGAAATTTCACTGGGGAATAGGTATATCTCTGCTGTACGGATTGTTTGTAGTTGGCATTTTTATAATTGTGTTATTTTATATGGGGCAGGATGTGGATCTGGTGACGAAGGAATATTATAACGATGAAATAAAATATCAGGATAAAATAGAAAAGCTTAAGCGCACCCGGGCGCTTAAAGATGAGGTTAAATTTACCCCGGCAGATGAGAAGGTGAGGATATCATTCCCCGGAACAATTAAAGAAAACATATCGGGAGAAATCCTGTTCTTTCGCCCTTCAGACAAAAAGTACGACTTCAGGCTTATGCTTAAGCCGGGGCCGGATCTGGTGCAGTCCGTTGATTTCCACGGGAGAAGAAAAGGCCTGTGGAAAATTGAAATGAACTGGAAGGCAGGAAGTGCGGAGTACCTGAATGAAGAAATTATAAATGTTCGCTGATGTAATTTATTAAGAAGAATAAGGAATCGTAAATGGAGCTCTGGGGCGCATTTCTAATTGGGATGGCAGGAAGCCTGCATTGCGTCGGGATGTGCGGGCCGCTTTTAGTTGCTCTTCCTGTAAGTTCAAAAAGCAGGCTTAGCTTTTTTACGGGAAGAATAATATACAATGCCGGAAGAATAGCTTCTTATATATTTCTGGGGATGCTTATGGGGACCTTCGGCAGTGCGGCTGCACTGTTCGGATTTCAGAAGAATGTATCTGTTTTGCTAGGGGCTGCAGTAATATTTATGGTAATTGTTCCCCGAAGATATAAAAATAAGATCAGCAAAATTCCTGTCTATGGATTCTACAACAGAAAGCTGCAGACTTACATTGGGAAGATGTTAAAAAAGGATTCGATATTTACTTTACTGATTCTTGGCATGCTGAACGGTCTGCTTCCATGCGGGCTTGTTTATGTCGGGCTTCTAGGTGCCATAAATACTTCCGCTCTAACGAAGGGGATGATCTATATGGGACTATTCGGGCTTGGAACGCTGCCGCTCATGTTTACAATAACCATTATGGGTCAGTATGTAAGTCTGGGACTCAGACGAAAACTAAGCCGGATTGTTCCATTGCTTGCACTGATGCTTGGCGTCGTTTTTATTTTGAGGGGGCTGGATCTTGGAAT
>JBLMYS010000270.1:0-14213 GCA_050258415.1 Acidobacteriota bacterium
GTAAAGAAAAAATCTGTAAGCAACGACCTGATTGCAGACGACAAGCTGGTAGCTTCGGTGAGGCTGCAGAAAGAAATTTACGGGATTAAGATTGAATCGACGGGGCTTTTTGAGACCACAGAAATTAAGGTTAAGATCTTTAAGTCAACGGACAAGCTGATACAGGAAGGCTACCTGAGGCCTGACACGTCGGGCACCAGGCCGCAGGCAGCCGGAGTTGAAAAGTCCACAAAGGGCAAGAAAAGCCGGAAGCAGTCCGATTAACTTCTCCCGAAAGGAAAATCAGGGGTTAAGGATTCTGACCACCTCGCTATGAATTGAAGGATTGGCAGCAATAATGCTATGGCCCTGGACGGGGTCGCCTCCCTGGTAATCTGTAATTACGCCACCCGCCCCGCGGACAACTGGAATTAAGGCCATTGAATCCCAGACAGACATTTCGGGGTCAATCATAATATCGGCAAATCCGGTTGAAAGGAGGTAGTATCCGAAGCAGTCGCCCCAGTTGCGGTAGAGTTTCACCTTATGCATGAGGCGTTCGAAAGCCTGGATATTCTGGTATTTCTCGATATTGAGGTGGTCCGTAGTAAGGAGAACGGCCTGAGAGAGGTCTTTACATTCACGGACTTTAACCCTGCGGCCATTAAGTTCAGAGGTCGAGTTATCCCCTATGAGGAATTCATTGAGTATGGGCTGGTTTATGACGCCCAGGAGGGGCTGGCCGTTTTTCATAAGGGCAATGAGTGTGCCGAAGGTAGTGGCGCCGCAGATAAAGCTTTTAGTGCCGTCGATAGGGTCGAGGACCCACTGGTAGTCGGCGTCCACGTTATGGCTTCCGAATTCCTCGCCGAGGATGCCATGGTCAGGGAATTCGCGCATAATCAATTCGCGCATTACCTCTTCGGCTTTTTTATCGGCGATGGTTACGGGGGACAAGTCGCCCTTGGACTGGATTTCAATTTCGGTACGGAAATAGGAGCGGATAATTTCGCCGCTTTTATCGGCCAGGGTTCTGGCAAATTTCTTTAAGTCTTCCATAAAAAAAGGTTTAGGTTTAGGTTAAGGTTGAGGTCAAAAAGACCATAATAAATATATTTAAATTTAGTGAAGAAAGGCGTAATTTGTAAAAATATTTTTCAGAAAGACCGGAAGGAAATGAGGACGATAATATTACTTGCTATTTCAAATATATTCATGA
The DNA here is from genome assembly GCA_050258415.1 of Acidobacteriota bacterium. Lineage (GTDB taxonomy): Bacteria > Bacteroidota > Ignavibacteria > Ignavibacteriales > SURF-24 > JAAXKN01. The sequence goes on from JBLMYS010000270.1 coordinate 1,199, forward strand.
CATTTGCCTGGTACGGGCATTTAAGGTTCCGGGACAAGCCATTATTTATAGTAATTCTGGCGAGTTGGGGAATTGCGTTATTGGAGTACATTTTTCAGGTGCCGGCAAACAGGATTGGGTATGGGCAATTTAACGCGGCGCAGTTAAAGACGATACAGGAAGTAATAACGCTTTTAGTATTCAGTGTATTTTCCGTATTATATTTGAAGGAAGATTTCAGGTGGAATTACGCAGTTGGGTTTGGTTTGATAGCCCTTGCGGTATTTTTTATATTTAAGAAGTGGTAGAAAAATTGTGGGACAGATATTAATTTCTTTTGGAAAAAGTAAAAGATTTCATATATTTGGGACTCGAAATATTTTTGGAGAGATGGCAGAGTGGTTGAATGCGGCGGTCTTGAAAACCGTTAAGGATGCAAGTCCTTCCGGGGTTCGAATCCCTGTCTCTCCGCTACTAAATGAAAAGCTCAAAATCTAACGATTTTGGGCTTTTTTCATTTTATACTGTCCTGAAAAAGTCCTAATATTCCCAATAAAACAGATAATAAAATTAGTTGTCCCTGTTCAAAACTCCATCTGAGCTGAAATTTTGTCGAAATTACTACTAATCCTTCATCAATAAAGCATATTCTGCATTTTCCCATCAAGCAACTCGGTCAGAATTTTTCAAAAAGCACCTGGATCAGGGCACACTGGGCATAGTAATCCAATTCCTATTCAGGATAAATTTTTTCGATTAAAAGAAGCTTTTAAGCAGCTTGTCTGAAGTAGACGTGATGAAGCCCGTTTACAGCAGGAACTTTCTCGATCTTTCCTGCTATCTGAACCAGCCTGCCATCGGGTGAATCCTTGTTGATCCCGAGGTGGGTTCTATGCTTATTATAATACGTGAGGTATTCAGAAAGTACACACTTCAAATGATCTTCATTCAGAATGATTACATGGTCCAGGCATTCACGTTTTATGCTCCCGATTACCCTTTCAACATAGCCGTTCTGCCATGGTGAGCGGTAGGATGTCACAATCTGTTTAATTCCAAGATTCTTTACTCCATTTGTAAAAACATTGCCATATCTGGAATCCCGGTCACGTATCAGATACTTTGGTGTATCGAAGCTAAAGAGCATGTTTCTTATCTGCTGAAGAGTCCACTCTGCTGTCGGATTCTTCGTAACATTGAAGTAAACGATCTTTCTTCTATTATGCTCTATTACAACAAGGACATGAACCAGTTTGAAATTTATTGTCGGCACGGTAAGGAAGTCAATCGATATAATTTCTTTGGAGTGATTCTTAAGGAATGTTTTCCACCTCTGACCAGTTGTTCTTCCATTTCTTTTAGGCATATATCTCTGAACTGTAGACTGTGAAATGTCAAACCCAAGTCTCTTTAGTTCTCCATGGATACGTGGCACACCCCAGAGAGGATTATCATTTGCAATCTGCCGTATGAGATCAATAACTTCCCTGCCAACTTTTGGTCTTCCATCTTTGTGTTTGCTCTTCCTTTTCCAGTATGATTTGAAAGCTGTGCGATGCCATTTGATGACGGTTTCTGGTTTTACTATAAAGACTTTTTCCCTCCAGTTTACAAGTAGTCCCTTAATAATGCTAAAGATAAGGCGGTCAGATCTATTTATGTGTAATTTCGGATTCGATCTCTGAAGGATTTCGATTTGTTTGGTAAGTAAAATGATCTCAAGTTTCAGCTGAGCTTTGGTTTTGAAGGAATTCAGGAAGAATAAAAGCAGAGCCTTAAGCATCGGATCCAATTATTTGTTAAAAATTACCTGCTAAAGATAAAGAAAGAAAAGTTCATAATTGTTCGAAATTTGATTAAATTCGCATGTACGTGGTTTTGAACAGGGACAACTCAAAATTTGAACTAATTTCGCACAAGATTACTGTCGGGATTAGAACACTATACTTAAAAGTCTCAAGTCGGTTCCATAACAGCATACCTGAACCGATCATGATCAAATCTGGAGCCTCAAGCTCCATTTCCTAGATGGCTTCAGACAAGGAGCCGCAGCACCTTAGGTCAATTGGCAGTGAAAGACAGGAAATGACTTCTTCCATCAGGATTATCTCGGACGGGTTGTCGATAAGAAGTATTTTGCAGTTGTTCAAATTGTTCTCCGGTATTGTTTCATTTCTTATACCAGAAAGTGAAAAAGAGCTTTAGCTGCTTAGCAATATTTTACGCCCGTAAAGCATAAAACATTTTTTCGGAAATATTTTTCCGAGATGAGTTAGATTTTTACTATATATTGGACATAAATTTAATTTCCTTTGCAGGAGTTTTGTTTCCTAAAATAAAGAGTAATCTATTTCGACATTTATAGATACAATTTGTTAAGAAAGTTAGGCTTTAGGATTGCGGTGGGGAATGCTTTTTTTGAGGAATTCAGCAAAGGGATGACTTATTTGGATTATAATCCATTTTAGTAGGAAAGTTATCAGTATTTTCCCTGAATATAACCCAAAATGAATCATTAATCGAAAATATTTGGGGATCTTACTCATTATTCCCACAACATATCTAGCAGATATATCACCAGATAATAAATCGTTATCTTTCAGATTAACTATATAAAGAAATATGGATTATATTCATTTTTTAGATAACAATATTTTTCGATTGATTTGTTCGTCTCCAAATGGCGAAGCTCTAAATAAATTGTTTAATTCAATTTCTGGCATTTCATTCTTAAACGAAAAGACGAATTTTGCTTTTAAATTGTCTCCCTTCAGCATTTTGGAAGCAATTGGAATCGTACCGCCCCGAATTAATGATTTGGCTTTACCGAATGAACTAATTCAACTGAAAGATGCCGCAATTATAGCTGAGTATCTGTCTTCACTAGCACTCAAGTTTTATCAAAAATCAGAAGAAATATCATTAGCAAATATTCAAATAAAAGCACATGAACAAGAAAAGTATGTTACTGCGGAAGCAAAAGAGATATTTGGAATATCAATTCTTGACATTATAAATGAAGCCGGTTTTGTTGAATACCTTCAAAGACAACTTGTAATGGATTATTTGTTTAAGTTCGATTACCCTAATGAAATAGATAAAATAATGATCCCCTTTTTTGGGGCGCAATTCTTTATGAACGACAATATATCCAGTAATATTAGTAAGTTCAGGCTCGCAAAAAAAATATCAAACATATATTACAACAGAATACAGCATAATTGTGATAAAGAATTCCTATTTACACTCCAAAGGGCAATGAATATTGACAAGCACCAAGATTATGTAGATTGCGATCTAATTCATTTTGCTTGCATGGGAGCATTAAATAATAATGAACGCTGCCCCGTAATAAGTTATTCAATTGATAAACCTGAAGTCATAATCCCAAGAATTAAAATTTATAAAAGTATAATAGAATTATTTAAGATTGGAATAACTGAATCAAACCCCACAGAAATGCTCCTACCCTCCATTAGCATGGCAGAAGGAATATTTGCTTTTTGTTCGACTGAAGGTAATGTATATGAAGTAGCTGAAGTCGGCAGAATTGGGAAATTGCTATAATTATCGATTAGCAACATTAATAATTACCGTTTGGCGACAATTATTTTTGTTGGATAATTGTCTCTCAAATCGTGAAAGAGCGCCATTTCTACCAATATATAACAAAATAAAGGATAATGATGTGCTTGATGAATTCACTAAATTAGACTGGGATAAATTTAACGCCCTTTTTGCCGAAGATACCCGATGGGCAAATCTGTCTGTATCGATTGAAGAAATAGGAAAAGAAAACCAGTACCTTATTCGAAGCCTTTCCAAATATGATCCAACAACTGCTATTCCTCTCCTAGCAAGTCTCTTAACTCTGCCAGAACTGCAATCACATTGTATTCGGCTTGAAATTCTCGTTGCCTTGGCTGTTTTGTACTGCCGCGGTAGGAAAAAGGCAAATATCAGTGAATCCGTTAGTTGGTTCCATCAAATTGGCAAATCGAAATGCGTGATTGGAGAAGATCCAGCTGAAGATGTCTTTGTCTCACTAGTGAAGGGCAGGAGTGGAGACTACCGCTTAATCGAAGGTATCTGGGAGTCAGCAGGCTTTTATACTCAGAGGGTGCTTGACGTTGTAGCGACGATGCCTGAAACTGGACAATTCGGACATATCAAGAAGAGCGTTCACGCACTGCTGGTAATCTCCGACATAATCTGTGAGAAAGCCGGACTGCACCGCTATCAGCTTGGCTCTGATAAACTCTATTCTGACTTATCGCCAAAGATGCTTCCAAGTCTGGACTCACTAGTATCCCGTGTGAGGATTACTTTTGCTGAGCTCAATGACCGAGGCATCACACTCCAGGATATCGAACCGTTCATCTTTCAATCAAAGATGAGAACAGATTTGCCTGCGCAACAGATAGGCATAAGCTATTTGGACCGATTCCCATTAATCGTTCATAGCACGACACATTTAACTGTCGCGCTACCTTCAGCAACATCTGTGGCTTTGCGAAATTACGTGATCTCAAGCATCATCGAAGATAAATTTGTAGAAACATTCGATAATATGCTTGCACTCAATTATTCGCAACTATTCTTCACTACGCCCTTGCTTGGAGGTCCAACGCAGGTACAGGTACATTGGAAGAAGGAGGATGCTTTCCGATGGTCGGATTTTTACCTTAAAATCGATGAGGGTTACTTCATCACATTCCATTTCTTTTTACTATCGGTGCAGAAGCATCTCCCTGGCGGTTTTAAGGAATATTATCAAGATGAAGGCGCACTGACAAAAGTACTGCAAGCCTCGATTAATGAGGCTATCAAGCATGTCGAAGGACAGGAAGGTTTTAGGAATGGACTCGTCGTTCTCGTTGGTTGCGGTTGGGGCAAAGGTTATGTTACCAAAGAAATCGTACTGGCTCACCCGCATTGGCGTTTCGAAACCATGTCCGCAGCGGATCTCATACGACTCAGTTGGCTTGATGATATGAAGCCCGGCTTCTTCTGGCGCATTCAAGACGGACTTGAAGCAGTAAGCAAGGCAGGAGTAAAGATCATCAATATTAATGGAATCTTAAACCTGATTGGATGGATACGCAGCAACAAAGGCCATTTGGTACCTCATGCCCAGCTATCTGAAGGGGAGATTTCGCCAGGAAAGCCTTTATTACTCAATCCGCCCCAAAACCTTCTGCAACAAGTGCGTGCTGATGCAGACCAAAGCTATGACCGCCACAGCGCAGTTGATAACACCGGCACATGGCACGATGTTCAGCGTGTCTCGCCAAATCCATTATTCAGAAGTAAAAGCATGCAGCGCGTCTTTGTCTCCATGGAAGATGTGCAAAACGGAACGCTTACTTCATTGTACGAGGGCATACTTCAACTCTGGATGTCAGTTACCGCGCCAGAGATCTCCGATAGAGATGTAGAGTTCAGGCTTTGGGAAATGGCCTATGAATGGCTGCATCGTATTGGTAATGCTCTGGATTCGCGAATCGGGATTGCCGATGGAAAGCAGAATCTGAAAGTCTATGTTGAGTTCCGCGATGGTAATCTACCAGATGAAATAAGTAACAAACCAGCTCCCGAAACTCTTTTCCCGCTTTGTGAAATCGAGCCACACAGCGAACCAAAGGCTTGTAAAGTTGTGTTCCAACCAGGATTCCTAGCTGGCTTTAGCATCGCGGATAATGTTGCCGAGCGCCTCTTTGTCCGCACTCTTACGCAGGCTTATCTGTATCTTCTCGGTGTGGAGAATTGCGTCATTGAAGCCGAGGCGATTGAGACCCTTGTTGTCCCGAACAATGATGCGCGCAGTTTCCACATCTTCCAGGCTCAGGAATTTGTGAATTATGTTCAAGATACTCTGCCCAATAACCTCATTACTATCGATCCTATCGATGAAGCCGCAGCTAGAATCGGTCTTGGTTGGAGTGTTCTTGATAAAGATCAGAGCAATAGACTCAACGGCAAGAAAGAATGTACGGTATTTCTTGGAAAGGTCGTGGATGCCTTGTTAGCTAAAATCTTCACTGCACTAAAAGAATTTGGCCGTATTTCAACACTAACACGTATAGTGGCTAATTGTGAGAAAGCGTATGCGGAGGAAAGGCATTGGAGGGGAACTTCAGCAGCTCTACTTGGACTGCATAGCGCTGAGCCAGACACTGTCGATAGCTACATTGAGCAGATGTCTAAGTTTGCTGGCGCCGGTATTGCCAGCCGTATTCTGATTGAAATCGGATTGTGCGCCTGTCCTGCTGAGGGAGGTAGAAATATCTCGGATATCGAATTGAGCAAGTTGATTGCACATGCTGCCTTAGTGGTAAGCATTGGCGGGCTTTCAGACGCGATTTATTATAATGCTCTCACACCGGAAATCACAATCTCACCTTTGGGTGACATACTTTTTTGCGATGATTTTGGACACATGGTGGTTGAACCTATGTTGAGCCGTATGATGGAGGACAGATTCAAAGCGGATGCCCCAATTCAGAAGAAAAATTATGAATATCCTGGAGTTGAAAGCCAGTCTAAAGGGAAGGTGAATGATGAATTCTGGGATATCTGGAAAATCGAGATGGGTTTTGATCTGGATGAAGCCAGAAACATAATCGATACTTTGGAGGACAAAGGCATCGAAGAGCATACAATTATACTCATGATTAAGCAGAGCGAGTATCTAACGCTCGTTTGCTCTGATAATGTTACCGAAAATGCAGCCAGACGATTCCTGGATCAGTTTTCTCTCACTACTCGGCCGTGCTGGGATAAACCACCTAAAGGCTTTAATGGAAAAGACATCTATCCATGGCGCTTTGGCCGACGGTTGTCCTTTGTAACACGTCCAATTTTGAAAGTGGATAATAGTAAAGATCCTCTTATAATAATCGCCCCTGGTCTTATGCGAAAGAGCTTCATTTATGTAGTCGATGGTGCCTATAATGGGCGACTCGAACAGGCTTTCTTCAAAAGCTTAGAAATGAGAAATATCTGGTGGGGTAAAGCGCGTGAAGGTCACACCTTCAATAAAAAGGTGGCAGAAGCACTGGTGAATGCTGGATGGCAAGTTCGTGAGAACATCGGATTACCCGAGATTCTCAATCGAAAGATAGAGCGGGACTTTGGAGATGTTGATGTGCTGGCATGGAATCCTAATTGTAAAGAGGTACTGATAATCGAGTGTAAAGATCTGTCTTCGGCACGCAACTATTCGGAGATAGCAGCGTTGCTTTCTGAATATCAAGGTAAAGAAGTAGATGGCGAAGCAGATAAGCTCAGAAAGCACCTCAACCGTGTCGCGTTATTACAAGAACATAGCGAGCAACTCGAACACATTACTGAAGTTCAGGAAGCGCGTATTGTCTCCTGTTTAGTTTGTAGCGGAGTTGTCCCTATGCAGTATGCAAAAATCGAGGCACTAGCAAACACCATTGTCGGCGGGATCATTGATATCATAAACACGATTGGTTTTTCTAATAACAAATCTAAAACATAAACAGTTTTAGGAGAAACCAAATTGTCAAATAAATCTAAAATAGGTTTTTAAGAAATGGATATGCATAAAAATAAAACGATTTTGTGCATGACAGTTTTCAAATTAAATCTAAAGCTTTTTACAATGGCTATCCATATTCACAACTCCATCTGAGCTGAAAATTTAATCCAAATCATAACAAATCCGTCATCAATAAAGCAGATTCTGCCATTTTTCAGCAAGAATCCCAGTCGGTATTTTTCTAAAAACACCCGAATTGTTACTAAAAGAGCATAGCTATCCCCTTCCCATTCAGGATAAAATGTTCAATCATAAAGTGGACTTTAGGCAGCTTGTCTGAAGTAGACGTAGTGAAGCCCGTTCACCGCATGAATTTTATCGATCTTTCCTGCCGTCTCGACCGGCCTACCATCAGGAGAATCCTTGTTGAACCCGAGGTGAGTTCGAGACTTATTGTAATATGAAACATAATCTGAAAGAACGGATCTTAAGTGATCTTCATTTATTATGATCACATGATCCAGGCATTCCCTCTTTATACTTCCGATTACCCGTTCAACATAGCCATTCTGCCATGGTGAGCGGTAGGATGTTACAATTATGTTTATACAAATTTTGGTTATTTTAGCATGGACGTAGTTTGGGATAGGGACAGGTGAGAACAGGCAATGAGGTGAAACGTTTAAATTCTTGTTGACTATAAATGAAGAAATTCCAAGTTTGCAGTTGACTTTTCTAAAGACTCTGAGATAAGTTGATAATATGTTACGATCTGGATGAGCACATATGAGACCAACATATTAATCCCTTTTAACAGGCTTCGGTTGCTGAGATGAAATATGGTTTTCATCTATAGGAATGATACAGAAGTTTAATGTCAAATCAGTTTGACGTAAATATAATAAATTAAACAATGTCTTGTTACTCAACATACTCTCCGTCAAGGTATGTACTGGTAGTGAACACAGAAATGATTTTTCATGATTAAGCTTATAGTATTAATTAAGTTGTTTAAAATGACTTGGGAAGAAACATATTTTCAATAGATTTATTCACATTCAATGTGGCCCTGTAATGAAAATGATTCACGATAGCTAAGTATATACATTAGCTCTTAATAAAATTATTTCCGGTATAACAAAAGGGATAAAATGAAAAATAATGCTGCTGAATTATCAAAGGAGTCTGGTGAAGAGCAATTTCAAGAATATTTGGCCGATCTATATTCATTGAGTTATTTATTAAAATACAGTATTATAAGCGATACTTACATTCCAAATCCAAGACTTGGAGAATTGATAGAAGTTACTGCTTCAGGGCAAATTCTTATTTCTAAAATAAAAGAATTAAATAATAGTTTTAAGGAAGAAGAAATAAAAACTGCTTTATTTATAAAGTTTTACCATAATGAGTTACTCATTAATGTTGATAAGACGGACAAATATAAATTAATTGAATTATTTCAACAAGATTTACTTAATAAAAATATTAAATTTCCTTGGGTATATGAACATATTCTTTATGACCGTTTTAATTCTATGTTCCCTGATTGTCCAACTGAACTTACATACAAGGACACTGAAGAATTAATCGAAAATACTCCCCAAGGAGTTTTTCAGATACGTCAAATAATAGTCGGTCCTTTTGGTTTTATTGAATCAGATTGTCACAGAAAATTAATAATTAAAAGAACAGCATTGTTATGGCATTGTCCAGAACCCACTTGTAAACGTCTTCACCAAGTCAGATTGTCTACTGGGAATTCAAAATTATTTGAAATACTCGAATTAATTGAAACAATTTGTAAAAATAATTATGAGTTATCTGAATGGGGGGATTTTTTTGATGACATTAACAATTTCAATAATTTCTTCGATGATTTTAATCCACAAGGACTACCATGGCTTTTGGCCAATGCTTTTAGCCTTGCAGAATTAAGAACCCTTTTAAATTCATTATTTTCAGCTCATGGTGAAAACATTAAGAAAAAGATTCCCAAAAATAAAATATTTAAGAGCCTTTTTAAAAATTCATCTGAAAAAATCACTTCTAGTTTAACAAAAGCTCAGTGCCTGCAATTAATTCTTATCATCTCCAATGAAGAAATTGTAACTGCCCTAGAAGAACTAATTGAAAATAGAAAGATCATTATACCTGCAACAGAAATTAGGATTCCCGTTTTTGATTCAATATATAATTGGCTTGAAATCTCTTGGGAATGCTCACAATTCGGGTTACGTGCAAGCTCAACTTCAAATGAAATCGGGTTATTGAGATTTAAAAATATTGTTAGTAAAATATACGCTGATGATTTAGATGATTTAAAGTGGAAACTTAGAAATATTGATGGAGATACAACCGACGACAAAATTAACATTTATTTTCATCAATATGATCCAAAGAAAATATTGGCAGAATTGATTTTCTCAAGTCCCCGTCGATTACAGAAATCATTTGAATTACTAAAATATGGTAAATTTAGGTTTCCAAAGTCAGTTGATGAAGAAAATTGGCTCATTAATAAAATTCTTTGGAAAATGGGATTTGAAATAGGTATATATCCTAATAATCAAGAACAATTTTGGAAAAGACTCTCTTTTCTCAGAGATAAAGTTCAGGCTTTTCAGGTTTATAATGAAAATGACAAGGAAATAATTCGAAGCGCTAGTGTGAATTTTTTCGTATCACTGGAACAAGTACTGGATCAGAGTTTATCCTTCATCACTTGGGTTCTGCTTTCTGATCATTTTGGCGGAACAAAATTCAAATATGAGCATGAAGAGGCTCGGATTTTGATGGCAGAAACATTAAGTGGGAAAAAGATTCAAAAAGATTCAGATCCGATAATTTATAATTCTAATGGTACTAATACATTGTTCCCACTTATATACGGTTTTAATTTATTATCTAATCATTGTCACGAATTATTAAAAAATGATCCAGATACGTTTATAAGATCTTCTGAAGAATTTCCTTCCTATTATAATAAAACTGAAATTCAACTATTTCCATATGTCCATAAGCATTGTATTTTTGATTTAAAAATAGAAGATGTAATTCGGCTATTAAATATATTAGAAGAAATAACAACTGAGTTATGTAAAGCTAATATTGCGAACATTCGCAACAGAACTCAGCACAGCCGCCCTGAAAGTGAATTTCCAAGTCAAAAGGAGATGGAAAGCTCTCTTGATTCAGTTGCATCGATAATTACAAAAATGGAAAATTCTGGTATTTTCCCATTGACTTATTTATTTTCCGAAAGTTTGTCCGACAAATATAATCGATCTGTTTATAAATTGACTGATTATCGTGGCCGAGAAATTTCAGTTTATAAACCATCCTCATTTGACATTGTTCATATGCCATTTGGCAGAAACCCCTTAGTTTTTGTTCCATGCCTTCATATAATGAATTCTTGTGAAATTCTTAGATTTGAGTTTACGGAAAATTCAGATTTTAAAGTTATGTGGAAAGATTTTCCTTCTAATTAATATTTTCCTTCTGTCGCGAGTTGCCTCGCGACAGGGAACAGGGAGTAAAAGCAAATAAATTGAAAACAATATTTGGAAACACACATCTCTGACACTATGAATATTAGACAGCTATTTAGTCTTATTTTATCCATATATTCAAAGTAACTTGTTGTGAAGATGTTTATAAAAACATTAACATTCCTGTTGAATAATTTTCTTGATAAAATATTTTAAACTGTTTGCATTTCTTAAATACCTGGTTAATTTGTAAACGATTTCACTAATTTGATTATAATATATAAACATGAGTAAGAAAATGACTTTAGTTGTTGGGATAAATCCTGACACTTATAAAATCGGATACAAGCGATTCCGCAAGCCGGTTTGGCATCAAAAATTTGAAAACGGAAAAATCGTGGGTTCTGGATTACTTCAAGAATTAGATCAATTAAAAATTGGAAACTCTTGTTTAACTTATTTTCAACCGAACAATATTGCTTTATTATTGTCTATTTCACAGAATAGTTTAAATGAAGCAAAGTTATTTTACAAAGAAATATTTAAGGATTCATTGGGTCAATGAAACTTTGAAAATTACGTTGGCGACAAGAAAATATTCAGTAGTGAGAGATCGAGTGAAATTTGTGATTATATTGAACTAATACAAATTAGTATTGTCTTTTCATATTCGGCAATTGAAGCTTTTTCAAATATAAGCATCCCTGATAATTATAAATATTGTCCCTATTCAAAACTCCATCTGACCTGGTATTTTATACAAATCTTGGCTAATTCTTCACCAGCAAAGTAAATTCTACATTTTCACGACTAGCAGCCCAGTCAGTATTTCTCTAAAAAAGCCTGAATTGTTACCAAGAGAACATAGCTATCCCCTTCCCTTTTAGTATAAATTTTTTGAATAATATAAATGCAGTTAGGCGGCTTGTCGGTAGTAAACGTGGTGAAGCCCGTTCACAGCCGGAATCTTCTCAATTTTACCTGCTATCTGAACTTCCCTGCCTTCAGGTGGATCCTTATTGATTCAGAGATGAATTCTGTAATTATTGTAGTAAGAAACATTTTATTGAGAATGCTGTAAGATGATCTTCATTCATCACAATTACATTATAGACGGAAGGTTGATACCGAAGGCTTGATTAAATGAGAAAAGTAACTTATCATTGTTATAATAATTTGAACAGGTTTAATTAATGTCCTTCAAATATGAATCATAAATTGTGAGGAGTTTATGAGCAGGAAGAAATATGAAGAAGCCATCTGTAAATATTTTGGTTGCAAAGAAAGCGAATTTGAACTGAAGCAAAGATGGAAAAACGGTCCTTTTCTTTGTAAATATAAAGAAGTGATCTATGGAGTTTCTTCCTATTCTGATATTGTCCAACTTGCAAAAGATACTTTGAGTTCATCTGACGATGCCATGATGTTTCCTGTTTGGATGTGGGTTCAAATAATTGAAGATATTCACAATGACTCTGATTTTTATAATAATCTTTTACTTGATATGACCAACAATACAAAAAATGGTCAAGAATATATAAAACGACTAACCATTTTAAATACAGCCATTAATATCAGTAAAACAGTTGAAGATTCCGTAAATGGATTCTGGTATACCTTAGACGAATGTGATATGGAGCTTTACGGTATGGCCATAATGGCGGCTTCAAAAACGTTCGGAGATGAAGATTTAGTCTTTGAGATGGTCGATAATATAACGTCAAACGGTAAAGATTATTTGAATCAAATGGAAGGCGGGATATTTGAAGTTATTTTTATTGATGAAGATCCTGAATCGCAACATTTCTATATTTATACTGTTGATCCGATGCAATGGGAAGCCAAAGATAACATTATTCAAAAGCCTATTTTGAAAAACTAATAAGATCTATCTCTGAAACAGTATAAATCAGGAGTCAAAATTTAGGAAATCACAGCTAAAAAAATTTAGAACCTCCTGGTCACAATTTGGTCACCGTCTTTTAAAATGTTGCATTTTAGAGCTGGATTCAAAGGATTTCATGACATCCGGAGA
>JBLMYS010000271.1:0-13304 GCA_050258415.1 Acidobacteriota bacterium
ATGCTTACAAATGTCTGGGAGACTGAAATTGACGGCAGCTGGATAATAATTGACAGGTATACAAATACCTATGATGCCGCAGGCAATCTGGCCGTTTCTCTTTATGAAAAAATGGAATTTATTACCACTACCATGACTAACAACTCCAGAACTACTTTTACTTATGACGCTAAAGGCAACATGCTCACAGAACTGGGAGAAACCTGGCAGAACGGCGCCTGGCAGAATAGCTACAGGGAAACTTATACTTATGATGGCAAGAATAACATGACCGGCTATCTGTCGGAAACGTGGAAAGGCGGTGCCTGGGAAAACTTAAAAAAAGGGACACATGGTTATAACAGCAATAATAACCTGCTAACCAGTATTTGGGAAGATTTCCTGAATGGCGCATGGGTAAAAAGCTTCAAAATTTCATATACATATTATAACACTAACGGCAGCATTCTGAATGAACTTACTGAGCAGTGGTTGAATGGCACCTGGGGCAACTACAGCAAGCGTGTTTATTCCTACGACTCACACGGGAATGCCGTAAAGGGAGAATCCTTCGCGTACACTGGAGCCTCCACCTGGGCTCCACAGTCAAATAACCTGGCAATTCAATATAACAACGCTGATGATATTCTGAATGTTTCGGGTTCAAGTGTAGTTGTCACCTATACCGGAATTTCAGGTGTTGAGGACATTGCGATAACAGCAAGGAAATATGATTTAGCCCAGAACTATCCAAACCCTTTCAACCCGTCAACAACAATAAGCTATTCCCTTAAGAAAGAGGGGAACGTAAAACTCACGGTTTATGATGCCCTGGGGAAAATAGTAGCCGTTGTTGTAGATGAATTCAAGCCCGCAGGAAGCTACAGCGCTAAATTTGACGCTAGGAGCCTCCCAAGCGGAATCTACATCTACCGCCTTGAGGCAGGGGAGTTTAGTGCAGCTAAAAAGTTCATTTTGATGAAGTAAAAAGCTCAGCTTTGAAAGTTTCATTCTGTGTGGCCGGGCCCCGGGCATCCTAAGCCTCTCCCGGCCACCTCATTTGTATTTTTACCTCTAAAATTGCATCCCGCAAGCACCAAAATAATCCAAAAATTAGAAAAGAAGCCTCCGGACTATTAACAAAATTTCTTCTTTCTCGATAATAGCCAAATACTTATAATTTTTTGGAAAGATATGAAAAAACTGTACTCTTTTATATTTATTTCGTTGTTGTCTTTAACTACCATAAACTTTGCCCAGGATAAGACACCAGACTTTATGCCTAAGTTTTCCGGTGACGCCAGGACATGGCTTGATGAGGACCTCACAAAACATCAGGGTAACTTTATGGTAAAAAGTGTCAGGCTTCTGATCTCCGGCAATGCCAGCGAGATTGTCAGCTATAAATTCCTCTTTGACCTGGCCGCGCTTGCCAGAACCGCGACCAAAAATGATACTCTGGCAGGAAAAAGATTCCTGACCGATGCCTCCACAGACCTGGGGATACTTAATGATGCTTATATTTCCATTAAACCTGTCTCCAGTTTTTCCTTATCTTTAGGACAAATAAAAGTTCCATTCAGTACGGACAATCTAATCTCATCCAACAGCATTCCGTTTTCAAACCGCCCGCTGCTTGTTTCAAAAGTAAGCCCCGACCTCTATGATATCGGCTTCATGGCTTCTTACAGTATGCCGTTTTCACTTCCCGTAAACATAGATGCGGCCGTCTTTGACGGCAATGGGCAGAATAAATCAGAAACAGATAAAACTAATAATTATGCTTTCCGCGCGGTTGTTATGCCTGTTGAAGGTTTTAATTTATCGGGTAACTATGCCGGCGGGGTTCTCTCGGGCAATAAAGTACACATGTTCGACTTCGGTGCGGGCTATAAATACGCAGGACTTACTTTGGCGTGCGAATATGCTAAGAGGAATACCAAACTTTCCAGCTCTGATTACGCATCCAATACCTATTTCGGCTATGCGGTATACGACTTCCCTGTAAGCAGCAGCCTGGTCAAATTTATAAGCCCTGCCGTAAGGTATGAGTATCTTGAACCCGGCACACAGAAGTCAGGCAATGAGTTCAGCAGGTTAACTGCGGGGCTTACATTAAGCTTTGCAAAGCTGACATTTGCCCACTGCAGGCTGAACTATGAAAAATTCATCTATAAAAATGAATATAAAGCCGCCGATAAGAACTCAGACAGGCTTATACTGGAGTTCCAGATAAGATATTAACCGTCCACCTGAAGATTCTTACTGTTTTTGAATTTTCGGCAAATTAAAAGCCCGGGTCTGCTTGCAAATCCGGGCTTTTTTGCATCATACGGATTTAACTTATCCATAATAGTTGAAATTGTTAGTAATTTAATTTATTATTTTTTGTGAAGTTAATAAAGTTCTCTGTTACAGTAAACCATAATTAAACCGGAGAAAAAGATGAAAAAGCTTCTGCTGCCAATTTTTTTACTTGCCGTAGTTTCTTTCCAGTCGTACCCCCAGAATCTCATTCAGGAAAAGAACGGGCTTTCAGGCTCGCGTAAATACTTTGAACAGCTTCTGCTTCCTGCACAAAGCGCTATACAGGGCAATAACCTTCCCGCCGGAATAATAAGCAAAAAAATATATAAGAGCATGGATATAAAAGGCACCGGCTACAGGCCTGTCAGGGTTATTTCCGATACTTCGCACAAGGAAACCTATTCTTATGACGCCAGCGGCAACCTGAGCGCTATTCTTATTGAAAACCTGGTTAACGGCGCCTGGGAGGCCTGGTCACGCTATACCTTTACATACAACAGTAACGGCAATACACTGACTGCCCACACGGAGACGTATATCCAGGGAATGGTCAAAGATACATATGATGCAAATTATACTTATGACGCAAAAGGGAACTTGCTTACCATTACTTCTATAAGTAAAATGTATGGCGTTTTTCAGAGCGGTATGAGAGCTTTTTATACATATGATTCTAACGGCAGACTTGCAACTCTGCTCTATGAAAACGCAAAAACCGAAGACAAATGGGAAAATGATACAAGATTCACATACACTTACGATGCCAAAGGAAATGTGCTTATGGAATTGGCGGAAGACTGGCAGGATGGCACCTGGAAAAACAGCCTGAAAGTTACCTATAGTTTTGATGCTAATGGAAACGTAACCCAAACCCAGGGGGAAGTCTGGAAGGATAGCCTGTGGGTAAAAGGCAGCTCAAATACATATACATATAATGAAAAAGGACAACTGCTTACCTTCCAGATGGAATCATGGGATGGCGTGAGACTTCTAATGAAAAACAGATGGACATACAGCTATGACATAAACGGAAATATGGCTTCCAGTATCATTGAACAGTGGCTTAATAACAACTGGGCTAACTACAGGAAAGGCGTCTTTACCTACGACAACCACGGTAATGCGGTAAAAGGGGAATCTTTTGAGTGGAGTGCCGACGGTAAATGGATCCCCTATAATGGGGGCATTTCAATGAGTTACAATTACGGGAAAGATCACATTGAAGCCATAGGCACGGTTGTAGTTGTAGAATATGCGGCCCAGACTGCCGGAATAGTAGACAATCAAACCTCTCTTACCGACTACAGTCTGGCTCAGAACTATCCAAACCCTTTCAACCCGTCAACAACAATAAGCTATTCCCTTAAGAAAGAGGGGAACGTAAAGCTCACGGTTTATGATGCCCTGGGGAAAATAGTAGCCGTTGTTGTAGATGAATTCAAGCCCGCAGGAAGCTATTCAGCCAAGTTTGAGGCTCAAAGCCTCCCCAGCGGAATCTACATCTACCGCCTTGAGGCAGGGGAGTTCATTTCGGCAAGAAAATTCATTTTGATGAAGTAAACCAGGAAGGAATTAAAAATTAAAAATTAAAAATTAAAAATTAAAAATTAAAAATTAAAAAGTAGGAAGTAGGAAGTATAAGCCCGGAGCTTTATTTGAGCCCGGGCTTTTTTGTTGCGTTTGAATCCAGAGAATTTTAGATTATTACACCCTTAATTTTTTGAAGGTTGCATCCGATGAGAAATAATTCTTCCCCGGGTTTTCAGAAAAGAAGTAAAGAACTGGAAATGCTGTTTGAGAACAGTTTTGATGCTCTTCTTCTTACCGGCATGGATGGTAAAATCTACAGGGCTAACTCAGCTGCCGAGGAGCTCTTTGGCTATTCAGCTGAAGAATTATGCCAGCTGGGCCGCATGGGACTGGCAGATATGACTGATCCTGCCTGGCCGAAAGCAATTGAGGAAAGAAACACGACGGGGAAATTTATAGGCGTCCTCAGATGCAGGAAAAAAGATGGTACTCAGTTTTACTGCGAAGTGGCCAGCAGGACTTTTAAGTCGGGTGACGGCTCCCTCATGACCAGCACTTCTGTCAGGGATGTAACAAGCCGCATTGAATCTGAAGAGGAACTTCGTGCCGCACATAAACAGATGCAGGACATTATCGATGGATCTCCGGCTATTATTTTCGCCAAGAACCTTCAGGGGCGATTCATTCTCGCAAACAAAAAATTGGAAGAACTCTTCGGCATGACAAATGAAGAAATCAAAGGAAAGACAGACTTTGATTTTCTTCCACAAAAATGGGCCGAATACTTCCGGGCTCAGGACAGTGAGGCCGCTAAATCGCGAAAGAGTATTGAGATAATTGAAGAATCAGACTTCCCGGATGGAGTTAATCATTACTATTACCTCAATAAATTCCCCCTGCTGGATGAAAATGCCCGCCCTTATGCTATTTGCGGCATTGCTACGGATATCACCGAACAGATGGATGCAGAAGATGTAATCAGGCGCGAAAGGGAACTCTTTGAAGGCATTTTCAACTCCATTCCCGTAATGGTTACAACTTACGACCCGAAACTTAAAACCTTCAGGTTAAACAAGGAACTCAAGAGTCATCTGGGCTGGACGGAAGAGGACACGCTGGACGGAAACTTTATGGAGAAAGTTTATCCCGATCCCATCCTGAGAAAAGAAGTCTCTGATTTCATGAAGTCACTTGAACCAGGATGGCGGGAATTCCTGGTAACAGCCAAAGATGGCAGCCGGTTTGAAAGCTCCTGGTCCAATGTATGGCTAACTGATAATACCCATATCGGCATCGGCCTCGATATCAGCAGAAACAAGGAGACGGAAAGGCAGCTTCGTGAAAGCCGCCAGGGATTAATTGAGGCCCAAAGGCTGGCTCATATGGGAAGCTTTACTTTTGATGCCTCGACAGGAATGCTTGACTGGATGGACGAGGTGTTTAATATTTTTGAACGTGACCCGGATAAAGGCCACCCCAGTCTTCAGGACGTTATGAATTATGTCCACCCTGATGACAGGGAATATGTAGATGCCTGCCTGGATGAAGCTCAGAAAGACAAGAAAACACTTTCCATGGAATATCGTATTGTAACTGATAATGGTAACGTTAAATATCTCCGCTATATAGGAAACCCGATATTCGACAGCAACGGCAATCTTGTAAAACGCTTTGGCACGGTGCTGGACATTACAGAAAACAAAGAAGCCGAACTGAAACTGAAAACAACACTTGAGAACCTTGAACGTTCCAACCGGGAGCTTGAACAGTTTGCCTACATCGCCTCGCACGACCTTCAGGAGCCGCTTCGAATGGTCTCCAACTTTGCAAGGCTCCTTGCACAAAGATATCAGGACCATCTGGATGATAATGCCAACGAATTTATAGCCTTTATGGTCGAAGGCACCAAAAGAATGCAGAATCTTATAAGCGACCTGCTTCAGTATGCCCGCGTTACAACTAAGGCCCAGCCTTTTGAAGCGACCGATATGACCCAGATAATGGATTATGTTACCGCCGACTTAAGGATGGCAATTGATGAAAAAAACGCTTATCTGAATTATGGCAAGCTGCCGGAGATAATGGCCGATCCGATACAAATGCGGCAGTTAATGCAGAATCTTGTGGCAAATGCAATCAAGTTCAAGGGCAATAAGGACCCTGAGATATCTATTGAGGCCAGGAGCAATGAAAAAGAATGGGTCTTCTGCGTAAGGGACAACGGAATAGGAATTGCCCCTGAATACCACGATAGAATATTTATCATATTTCAAAGGCTGCATGAAAGGGAAAAATATGCTGGAACCGGAATAGGCCTCGCCTTATGCAAGAAAATTGTTGAGCGCCATGGCGGAAGAATCTGGGTGGAATCTGAAGAAAGGCAGGGCGCCGCGTTTTACTTTACTATCCCTTTCGTCTCACTGCAGTTCTAATTCCCGTCATTTAAATGAAAAGCCCGGAGCTTTAGCTTAGCCCGGGCTTTATTTTTACTTTCAGTTATTCATTGAATTTTATTCAGGCCTTAGCGCGTCTGATCGCCTGTATTCTGTTGATCCCCGGAATTCTGCTGCATGCCGGAAGACTGCTTTACGGTTGAATAAACCTGGTTTTTAACGTCTTTCCACCACTGTTTTTTGATCTGTATATATTTGGCTTTCTGAGCGTCGTTATCCAGGGCATCTATTATATCCTTATCAGCCTGTTCATCGGCCTTAGTATAATCCTTCATCAGGTCAGGGCTCGAGTCAATATCTGTGGAAGCAACACCGCCTCTGCTCTGTCCGCCAGTAACATCCTGATTCCCGGAATTATTCTGTCCGCTGTTACCCTTGTTTTTATCCAGAAAGTCCTGCCGGGCTGAAGCTATATTGCTCCGGTAATCAAGAAGTATCTGCGTGACCTTGTCGGCCACGCCTGTCGTTGCGCCAAGCTGCTGGGCAAGCCTGCTTGCAAGCTGCTGGGCATCATTGCCGAAGGATGTCATATTCTGCGAAGCCTGAGTCTGCCCCTGTGAGCGCGACTGGTCCTGATTACTGTCCTGCGCATAGACATTTATGCTGAACACCACTAAAGCCGTAAGTCCAAGAATTACTCCGGATATACGATTTTTTATATGATTCATTTTCCCTCCTTTATTTTATTTATTCTCCCTTATTTTAATGTACAAATTATTAATTGCAGGTAAAAGGGGGGAAGTTTTATATACTCATATAAGGGGATCCTTCAACTGGAAGGATTTTATCCCACAGTAATGCCCTTAATAAACCGGTACATGAATTCAACGCCGTCATAGAATTCCTTTACTCCAATGCGCTCATCCTTGCCGTGCGCGCGCATATCCTCCATATCCAGAAACATTCCTGAAACACCATAAACCGGAATTCCCGCTTTCCTCAGGTGCTTGCTGTCTGTGGCGCCGGTGGAGATAAAAGGGGTAACTTCCACTTCGGGCCACATAGTGCCGGCAATCTCTTCAATTACATCCATGATATCTTTCCTAAGAGGGGAAAGGGGTGAAGGAAAAGAGGCGTATGGACACGTAACTTCAACCTGCGCGTCGTTAATAACCGATTTAAGGGTATTCATTACATTTTCAATATTATCATCAGGAAGCATCCTGCAGTTGACGTTTGCGCTTGCCGTCTGAGGCAGCGCGTTATCGGCGTGGCCCGCGTGAAGAAGGGTTGCAACGCATGTTGTGCGCATGACGGCGTTGTAATAGGGGTTGACAGAGGCAACGCGTTCTGCGGCCTCAGCATCCACAGGGGTTTTAAGAAGTGCCTTAATATCCTCTTTGACCTCTCCTGTTTCAGTCTCAAGCGCGCTTTCAAAGAACATCCTGGTTGTTTCATTGAGCCTTACCGGGAAACTGTATTCCGAAAGGCGTGTAAGTGCCCGTGCAAGGCGGTATATTGCGTTATCCTTAACGGGAAGGGAGCTGTGGCCACCTTTGTTATGTGTTTCCAGCTTAAAGTTTGCAAAAATCTTCTCACCGGTTTGTATTTCGAGCAGTTTCGGTTTGCCCTCAAAGAGGCTCCCCCCGCCGGCGTCGAGGTTAATTGCAAACTCGGCCTCTATCAGTTCGCGCCTGTTTTCAAGAAGCCATTTTACGCCGTTTGCATCCCCTCCTTCCTCATGTTCTGTAAGGGCGATGATTATATCGCGTTCAGGCATAAAGCCCTCAGTCTTAAGGCGTATAAAGTTAGTAACAATATCGGCGGCCTCGTCTTTAATGTCCGATGTCCCGCGGCCGTAGAAATACCCGTCCTGTTCTAGGAAAGTGAAAGGGTCAGTCGACCAGTCGGACCTAAGCGCCTCAACTACATCGAGGTGCACGATAAAAAGAATTGGTTTTAACCTGCCCGTGCCGCGAAACCGGGCAACGAGGTTCATATTCTTTGGCTTTGGTCCCGTGAGTTGTACATCGCTTTCCGGGAAGCCTGCATTTTTTAGTCGTTCAGCCATCGCCTGAGCAGCCTTTGTGCTGCCCAGGTTCTGCGTTGTATTAATATTTATGAGCTCGCTGAAAATATCGCGTGCAAGTTTCAAATGGGGTTTAAGTTCGGTGGAAGCCGGATCTATTTGCGGTTTCATTATTGCTCCTGAAAAACAAGAAAATGTAAATTTGATATGATAAGGTAAACATTTGTGTTTTCATGAGCAATCGCCCGATTATTCTAATTTACTCCTGCCACAGGCAGCAGGAGTGAAAACTCAGTCCCTTCATTTAACCGGCTCGTGACATTAATGGACCAGTTGTTCTTCAGCGCAAGCTCCTTGCAGAGCGCAAGCCCCAGGCCTGTACCTTTTTCGCCGTTGGTACCTGAGGTGGTAAACAGCGATTCAATTATGAAAACCTTTTCCATTACTTCTTCTGTCATACCGATTCCGGAATCGGCGACCCTGAGTTCCACGGAGTCCTCCAGTATTAATGAGCTTAAGGATATTTTCCCCCCTTCATTTGTAAATTTCAGGGCATTTGAGATGAGGTTTCTCAATATCGTATCAAGGCTGTAGAGGTCTGCAGTTACATAAATATCTTTTTCTATGAGGTTCTCAATCTGAACCGATTTATTCATTGCCGCGGAGGAGAACAGCGTTGTGGATTCATATACCACGCTAAAGAGGTTCAGTACTTCAGGCTTGAACTCAATTTTCCCGGTCTGAAGGCGCGACCATTCAAGAAGGTTGGTCAACAGTTCGTACATCTTTTTTGAAGATGAATGCAGAGCCGATGCATATTCTTTAATATCTCCATGGCTAAGGCTCTCAAGGTTGTTGACAAGGTCTTCGGTAATTCCTATAAATCCTGTAAAAGGGGATCTCAGGTCGTGTGCCAGTATGGAAAAGAACTTATCTTTTGTGGCATTTGAATATTTCAGCTCTTCTGAGTATTGTTTAAGAAGGAGTTCTGCTTTTTTCTTTTCAGTTATTTCAATTAAAATCCCGGTGTATGAGAGTTCCGTGTCTGAAAGTGAAGGTACAGCTTTTGCCTGGAACCAGCGTTTGATGCCGTCGATGCAAATGAATTCCCCTTCATATTCCCACTTGCTGGTGTTTTTTATCGCTTCAGCAATTGATTTAGCCATTCTTTGCCGGTCTTTTAATGGGATAAACTCTGCCAGGTCCCAGTCAGGGTTCATTAAATCCAGCTTTCTGCCGAAGAGCTGAGATGCTTTTTCATTAAGGTATGAAAAGTAAGCCGATCCGTCCTCCCTGATACAGTACTGAAAAACGATTCCGGGGGCATTCTGTGCCATGTCGCTTAGTTTTCGTTCACTTTCAATGAGGCGGTCTATGGCTTTTCTGCCTAGGGTGATGTCCCTGAAAATGCCGAATGTACCCAGAAACTCGCCCCTCTTTCCGAATCTTGGTGTGGCAGTAACGAGGAGTGTTTTTTCCTGGCCGTTATTAAGCTTAATCACGGTTTCAAATACGCTTTTATGTCCCTTCCGTCTTTCAGAGGTCTCGACCAGCACCTTTTCAAATTCGTTGGTGCTATAGAATTCGCTTAAATTCCTGCCTGTAAGCTTTCCGGGAGCAGTGCCAAAAATTTCCTCTCCCATGTGGTTGGAAAATATGAAATTTTCGTCAGGATCTACAAAGCATATTCCTTCGCCAGTGTAATCGACAAGAAGCCGGAAGTACGATTCATTTTTTTTAAGCTCTTTTTTTTCGGCAGCTGACTTCAAGGCCATTTTAATTGAAGCAAGCAGTACGGCAGGGGATTGGCCCTTTGCCACAAAGCCGTATGCTCCTGTTTCTTCAGTTTTCCTTATCAGGTTATTATCCGTGCAGAATGAATAAAATATAATTGGCAGATCTTTTGCCTTCAGGATCTCAGAGGCAGCTTCGAAGGCTGAGATTCTGCCCCCAAGGCTGATTTCCATCAGTATCAGGTCAATTTCCGCCTGTGCAGACTTGATCATTTCAAGGGCTTCTTCTCCCGAAAAAGCATGTATTACATTATATCCCTCGCGCCCGAGCCACTCATCTTCCGTCATCATGGTGTCAGCTTTATTGCCAACTAATAATATCATTGTCTGTCTCATAAATCATTTTTGAAGTAAAAACTGAAAAAGTACTGCGGGAAAACAATAACCAGGGAGCCAGGATGTTTTTCAAGGAATTTGGGCGGTTTTTGCGGAGCATAATTTTCTGCTAAAATTTTCCCGTATCAGGCATATTATCGGTAATATTAATAAAAAATAAAGGGATAAAGCATCGAATTATTTTACTTCAGCGATTTCGGCCTGAGCCTGAAGCAAGATTTAACGCATGAGAATGAAAGATCCGGGAAAAGGATACATATAAATCCTTTTTCCCGGGTCCTCCCAAAGGTTGGATTATTTTGTTTGCATACCGCCGGAGTTCTGGTTCGCGGTTGAATAGACGACGTCTTTTACTTTCTGCCACCACTGGCGTTTAATCTGGACATATTTGTTTTTCTGAACGTCGTTGTCAAACACGTTCAGTAACTTTTTGTCGGCTTTAAGGTCGGCCTTATGATACTCCGACATCAGGTCCTGAGCTATTGCCGTCTGATTGGCCCTCCTGTTGCTTCCTGTATTATCGGGGTTGGGAGCGGTGCTGCCTGAATTGCTGGAATCGGTCATGCCTCTTAAGAAATCCTGCCTGGTTGAAGTTATGCTGTTATAATAATCGAGCAGTATATCCCTGATCTTGCCGGACTTGTCGAGTGAGAGGCCCGTCTGCTGAGCCAGACTGACGGCAAACTGAGCGGCATAGCGGTTAAAGGAGGTATCCTGTGCCATGGAATTACTTTGCCCCTGCCCGATTGAAGGAGTGGGTGGAATTGAGACTCTGGGAGTATCCTGCTGCGCATAGGCCTGAAGGGTTAATGCAAAAAACAGAGCTGCAAATGCCAGGGTTTTAATTATATTTATTGTTCTCTTCATTTTTTTCTTCCTTACTTTGTTACTCTTTGTTTGATAAAGGCGTTCTACAGCTAGAGTAAGAGTACGAACGTGCCGGCAACGATAAGTATTCCCGCAAGGGCGGTTTTCAGTGTCAAAGGTTCGCTTAAAACGATTGCGGAGAGGATAAAAATCATGGGAAGCGAGGTTTTGTCTATTGCGGCGACCGAGGAGGCATTTCCTTCCTGGAGCGCCCTGTAGTAAAAAAGCCAGGAGGCGCCGGTGCAGAACCCTGAAATAACAAGAAACAGGAAAGACCTGCGTGGTATTGAAGTGAGATCATGCATGGAACTGCGGAAAAAAACGATTGTCCATGCCAGTATAAGAACGACCACGGTACGGATTGCCGTAGCGAGGTTGGAATCTATGTCCTTAACTCCTATTTTACCGAAAATAGTTGTAAGTGCCGCAAACAATGCCGATAAAAGCGCGTATAGCCACCACATGTTATTACCCTTAAATGTAAAAAACAGCAGTCCTGTAATACACCCTTAATTATTTAATATAATCATAATCTCATAAAAATAAAGGCCGGTTTTTAGTCCAATGTGATTTTTGTGTAAAACGGCTGGGATAATCTGCCATTCCTAAATTTATAAATAAAAGGTGCACTCACAGAGTCCTGACAGATCAGGACTCTGTGTATTCTCTTTGTTGATTGTATTAATACATTGTTGATTGTGGCTGGGATTTCGGCTTTCGGGTGGCTGAAGGTTTTCAGTGAAAGCCCTGTTTTCCTTAGTTTTGGGATCGTTTTGAGGGTTTTCAGGTGGCTGGGAATTAGCGTTTCGGGTGGCTGTGACGCGGATCACCAGGAAATCAATTAAAAATTAAAAATTAAAAATTAAAAAGGAAGAAGGGAGGGCATGGGAGGTAAAATAATCCCATAATGGACTAAAAATTATGATATAAGCCGAGATAGTAGGCGTAATGTTTATAGGAAGTAATGCCGTTACCGAGTTCAGAGGAAAAGAGGACCTGATAATTCTTTACTACCGTTACTCCGCCGCCAATATGAATTCCTGTATCATTACCTGCGTTGACCAGAGCAGGGGACTGGTGGAAGAGTTCAGTGCCGAGGAAAAAATTCTCTGAAAAGTTATACTGGATTAAAATGCCAGAGAAGGTCCAGTTTTTATTTTCGGGGCCGGGATTAATCCAGTAGCCTCCGCCGCCATAGATTGTCCAATTGCCGATATCCTTCTGGAGCCAGATTGGGAGATAGAGCTGAGCCTTCCCGTTACCGAGTCCGCGGGAGGCGTTACCCGTAGGGAGTTCGGCAATAGGGAATGTGCCGATATCGGGCAGATAATCCGACTGTTCAACAAAGCGGTATTTAATACCGATCTCGGTATCGCCGTAGCCCAGGTTTGATGGTGCGTTTTTGGGGGAACTGAATGCAAGGGGAAGGACGACATGGAACTGAGTATTAGGCAGAATGCCGTAATTAAACTCAACCGCGGGGCCTACGCCTGTTGTTCCCGATTCATCAAAGACGCCTGTAGAGAAGAGGTATACCTCGCCGTGTCTGAAAGGAACCGGTATAGGGTCATCGGTTCTGAAAGGCGGTCCCGCAAAAGCTTTAGTATTAAGCAAAAACGCTATACATACAGCAAAAAAAGCCAAACGTTTCATCATCGTCTCACTAATTGCCCATTAATAATAATATAAAAATCCCCTCATAAATTCAATTTCCCGGAGCCCCGGCCAGGGCGGGAGGCTGAATTCCGGGAAGTGGCCGAATAATCTTTTAAAACAACTTGCTATTTTGGTAATTATGTGCCAATTTATGCTATTACAAATATAGCCCTATAAGGTTATAAATACTAATTATAACCTTACAGGGTTATAATGGAACTTTATAGCCTTACAGGCTTATAACAGGTAATGCTTTCGACATTTTCTCATAAATACTAAAAATATGCTAAAAGCCGTAATAACTGGCGACCTGGTTAAGTCACGCAGACTGGAACATAACGCTATGGATGCTATAATCCATTCGTTAAAGGATACATTTGACGAGATCAATAAACGCTTTCTGGATCAACAGGG
>JBLMYS010000272.1:0-16412 GCA_050258415.1 Acidobacteriota bacterium
TTAAAGCCTCGGCATGAGTATCATTTGCCTGGGTAAGGAAAAAATCCAGGGCTTTTTCTTCATATGAGATCTGTTCTTCAAATAAGGAATAAACGACAACTGCACTTGCGCCTGCATCCTCAAGAGCTTTAACACTATTAACTGATTCAGAAAGAGGAGAAGCTGAAGGGACGATCGGGTTTTTTAATTTTAACCCCATGTAGGTAGTTGTTAAGTCCATCTTAATCTCTCGTTTAATTTTACAATATCATTGTTATGTCTATATTTTACATCATAGCTTCGGGAAATGCAAGCATTTTCGCCCGCATTTCCCAAAAACTATTATCATAATTCAATCAGTCTTACTAAAGTCTTTTAACTTCAGGCTTTAGCTTCAGCTTTAACTTCAGGCTTGGCTTCGCCACTTACAGTTGCAGAGGCCAGCTGCTCGTAGTATCTCCACTTCTTTTCAACTTCGGCCTGAGCAAGAGCAAGAAGTCTCTTTGACTCTTCCGGATTGGATTTCTTGAGCATTGTGTATCTGGTCTCTTTGTAAGCATACTCTTCAACGCTGATCTTCGGAGCTTTTGAATCCAGCTTAAGAGGATTCTTTCCTTCGGCTGCAAGGTCAGGATTGAATCTGAAGAGCGGCCAGTGACCTGATTCAACAGCGGCTTTCTGGCAGTCGAGGCCCTTTGCCATATCGATACCGTGAGCTATACAGTGGCTGTATGCAATGATGAGTGAAGGACCATCGTAAGCCTCAGCTTCCTGTATGGCTCTTATTGTCTGCAGATCGTTTGCACCCATTGCAATCTTGGCAACATAAACGTTACCATAGCTCATAGCCATCAGTGCCAGGTCTTTCTTTGCTGTCGGCTTTCCGCCTGCTGCAAACTTGGCAACTGCACCAAGAGAGGTTGACTTGGACATCTGTCCGCCTGTATTTGAATAAACTTCTGTATCAAGAACAAGTACGTTTACGTTCTTGCCGCTGGCAAGCACGTGATCAAGACCGCCGTAACCGATGTCATAAGCCCATCCGTCACCGCCCATGATCCAAACTGATTTCTTAACCAGGTAGTCAGCCAGTGACAGGAGGTCTAAAGCCTCAGGAGTATTGACGTTCTTCAAAACTTCCTTCAGTTTTGCAACTCTTTCTCTCTGGTCGTAAATGCCTGTTTCATCTTTCTGATCGGCATTCAGTAATGCATCGGCAAGTTCACTTCCGATCTGGTCTTTCAGTCTTACAATAAGTTCCTTGGCATACTGAGTGTGTTTGTCGACAGCCAGTTTCATACCAAGACCGAATTCAGCGTTGTCTTCAAAGAGTGAGTTAGCCCATGCGGGACCGCGTCCGTCTTTGTTTTTTGCCCACGGAGTTGTAGGCAGGTTACCGCCATAGATTGAAGAGCAGCCTGTAGCGTTTGCAACGACCATTCTGTCGCCGAAGAGCTGTGAGGTCAGCTTTACATACGGGGTTTCGCCGCAGCCTGTGCAGGCACCGGAGAACTCAAAGAGAGGTTCTAAGAGCTGGCATCCCTTAACTGTATTTAAGGCAGCTTTTCTTCTGTCGAATTCAGGCAGGTTAACAAAGAACTCCCAGTTCTTGCCTTCTGTCTCTCTTAACGGGAGCTGGTCAGCCATGTTGAGAGCCTTCAGCTTGACTTCTGTCTTGTTCTTTACAGGGCAGACTTCATAGCAGAGCTGGCATCCTGTACAGTCTTCAACTGAAACCTGGATGGTGTAAGCTGAGTTTGCAGGATATTCTTTTCCTTTGGCTTCCATGTGCTTAAATGTTGCAGGAGCATCCTTAAGGAGTTCAGCGTCATAGACCTTGGTTCTGATTGCTGCGTGCGGGCAAACCATAGCGCACTTACCGCACTGAATACAGATTGATTCGTCCCATACCGGAACTTCAAGAGCGATATTTCTCTTTTCCCACTTTGTTGTGGCTGTCGGGAATGTACCGTCAACAGGCATTTCGCTAACCTTAACCTCGTCGCCGTTTCCTTCCATGATCTTTGCAAGAACACTCTTCACATAGTCTGGAGCTTTTTCGGAAACTGTTGGAGGAAGTGCTATCTGGCTGTCTGCCTGTGCAGGAACATCGATCTTGTAAAGGTGAGCCAGTGTCTCATCGACAGCTTCAAAGTTCTTCTTTACAATTTCATCACCCTTCTTGCCGTAAGTCTTCTTGATTGACTTCTTGATCTGTTCGATGGCTTCATCTTTTGGAAGAACGCCAGAGATGGCGAAGAAGCATGTCTGCATGATAGTGTTGATTCTTGTACCCATACCGGTTTTCTTGGCAACGTCATAACCGTCAATTACGTAGAAGTTTAACTTCTTGGCAATTATCTGTTCCTGAACTGTCTTGGGCAGTTTCGTCCATACGGTTTCTTTTGAATATGGGCTGTTTAAGAGAAGTGTTCCGTTTGGCTCAATGTTCTTAAGAATGTCAAATTTCTCGAGGAAATTGAACTGGTGAACGCCGATAAATGTAGCTTTCTGAACGAGATAGCTTGATTTAATCGGTTTTTTACCGAATCTCAGGTGAGAAACTGTTGTTGAACCCGATTTCTTTGAATCGTATACGAAGTAACCCTGAGCGTAGTTGTCAGTTTCTTCACCAATGATCTTAATGGTGTTCTTGTTTGCGCCAACTGTACCATCGGCACCCAGACCGTAGAAGAGTGCGCGGTGAACTTCCTTGCCTTCTGTGGTGAAGTTAGCATCGAAATCAATGCTTGTGAAAGTAACGTCATCATTGATACCAATGGTGAAGTGGTTCTTCGGGCTATCTTTCTTCAGTTCATCATAAACTGCCTTAACCATAGCAGGTGTAAATTCTTTTGAAGAAAGACCGTATCTGCCGCCAACGATCTTGGGGCTCTTTGCAAACGGAGCATTCTCTGAGGCCATAGCCTCAGCAACTGCAGTAACTACGTCCTGATATAAAGGCTCGCCAATTGAGCCCGGTTCTTTTGTTCTGTCGAGAACCGCAATTTTTTCAACTGTTTTCGGCATTGCTGCCAGGAAGTTTTTAACTGAGAAGGGTCTGAAAAGTCTTACTTTCAGGACGCCAATTTTTTCTTCGCTCTTTGAGGCCAGGTATTCAACTGTTTCTTCAACAGCTTCGGCTCCTGAGCCCATAATAACAATTACTCTTGTTGCATCCGGTGCACCGTAGTAATCGAAGAGGTTGTACTGTCTGCCTGTCAGTGAAGCAAACTTATCCATTGCTTTCTGAACGAATTCGGGGCAGGCATCATAAAATTTGTTAACTGTTTCCCTGCCCTGGAAGTAAACATCAGGGTTCTGGGCTGTACCTCTTAAGACCGGGCGGTCGGGTGTAAGGCCTCTTGATCTGTGAGCCTTTACCATGTTATCGTCGATCATTGCCCTGAGGTCTTCAACAGCAAGCTGTTCAATTTTCATAACTTCGTGTGAAGTCCTGAAACCATCAAAGAAATGGACAAAAGGAATTCTTGATTCAAGAGAAGCCTTCTGAGCTATCAGAGCAAAATCCATTACTTCCTGAACCGAGTTTGAAGCCAGCATTGCAAAGCCGGTCTGGCGTGTAGCCATAACGTCACTGTGGTCGCCGAATATGGAAAGAGCAGCGGCTGCAAGTGAACGTGCTGTAACATGGAATACCGTCGGGGTCAATTCCCCTGCAATCTTATACATGTTGGGAATCATTAAAAGCAATCCCTGGGAAGCGGTAAAAGTAGTAGTCAGAGCGCCGTTCTGCAGTGCTCCGTGAACTGCTCCTGAAGCACCGCCTTCACTCTGCATTTCAGTAACTGAAGGAACTGAGCCCCATATGTTTTTCTTTCCCTTTGCTGACCATTCATCCGAATGTTCGCCCATCGGTGATGAGGGAGTAATCGGATAAATTGCAATAACTTCATTGACCTGATGCGCCACATAGGCTGCAGCTTCATTTCCGTCAATGGTTACCTTTTTTCTTTCCATTTATTTAACTCCAAAATGTTTTATTAAAATAATACATAAAATCCTAATTAGGAAAGCGTAGACGATTCCCCATTTGATCTTCCTTATAGCAAAAATTAAGCCATACTCTGCCCAC
Source organism: Acidobacteriota bacterium (assembly GCA_050258415.1). Taxonomy (GTDB): domain Bacteria; phylum Bacteroidota; class Ignavibacteria; order Ignavibacteriales; family SURF-24; genus JAAXKN01. Next base: position 4,076 of record JBLMYS010000272.1, read on the forward strand.
TCCCCCAAATGCTGGAAAACAGCCCGCTTTTTAACTTTTGACATTCTATGCTCCCCAAGAATATCTTTTATGTGAAAAAACGGTATAAAAAAATCTTAAAAATAGTAATTAATAAGGATGAAATGTTTAAAAATTCTATAATCTGATAATTTGTCCTATTATCAAAAACTCCAGAAATTCTTCTGTCTTGATTTATATCACCGCCGGCTATATTTTTTATTATAACCACTATCGGAGAAGAAATGCCAAAGAGAGAAATACCCCGCGAAAACTGGATGAGTTTCTTTAATGAATTTAACAATAACCACAGAGAACAGATTGTTAAAATTGAAATTACTGACGATGAGGACTACAGGGTGGACTATGCCGAAAGCCTCCCCTTCCAGGGCGTGGAAATCACTTCTGTGGATGAGGGCAACACATCCGTTACCGTCTCGGCAGGAGCATCTTCTTCATTTACGCATGTAATTGACGACGCCAAAAGCGTAATCCTTGAGGAGCATGAGGATCACTCCCCAAAAGCACTGCAGGTTAAATCCTCCCTCGGAAGGAGTGCAATTGTCAGGTTCCATCCCGTAAGCCCGGATGAGAATGTGCGCTGAACTCCTTTAAGTTTGCAGGAATTTCAAGGAACGGCCGGAATTCAGCCGTTCCATTCATATTTATTTAAACCGGCCCCTATTTATAAATTAAATTAACGGATTTTTATGAAGGATGTCATCGAAGACAAAAAACATGATGCCACGAAGCCTGAAAATGAAACTGAATCAGGATTCAGAAAAATCTTTAAGAAATTAGGACCTGGACTTATAACCGGAGCTTCCGATGACGATCCGAGTGGAATCGCAACCTACAGCCAGGTTGGCGCACATTTCGGCTTCAGCATGCTCTGGACAATCCTTTTGTCATATCCCCTTATGGGTGCTATTCAGGAGATCAGTGCACGAATCGGCCGCGTTACGGGGCACGGCATTGCGGGCAATATCAGAAAATACTACTCCAGATGGCTGGCTTTCTTTATAGTTGGTCTTATGGTAACGGCAAACATCATTAATATTGGGGCCGATATCGCTGCCATGGGCAGCTCCCTTAAGCTTTTAATAGGGGGACCGGCACTCCTTTATGCGGCGGTTTTTTCCCTTATTTCGGTATATCTGCAGATTTTTGTCCCCTACTCTAAGTATGTACGTTATCTTAAATGGCTAACCTTGTCACTTTTTGCATACATAATAACAGTAATGATAGTAAAAGTGCCCTGGGGAACCACACTGTTTAATACGTTTGTGCCAAATTTCTCATTCAATCCGGTGTATCTTACTTCACTTATTGCCGTTCTGGGAACCACAATAAGCCCGTATCTTTTTTTCTGGCAGGCAAGCCAGGAGGTGGAGGAAATCAAGACAAAGGCAGAGGACGAGGCCCTGAAGAAAGCCCCCGAGCAGGCCGAGGGACAGATAAAGAGGATAAAAATTGATACCTATATAGGCATGGCGTTCTCCAACCTGGTTTCATATTTCATTATTCTTGCCTCAGCCGTAACGTTGCACATTAATCATGTTACTGAAATCAATACTGCTGCCGATGCTGCTGCAGCCTTAAAGCCTCTTGCCGGTGAATTCTCATTTCTTCTTTTCAGCGCAGGGATTATCGGGACAGGACTTCTGGCTATTCCGGTCTTAGCCGGAAGCGCAGCCTATGGCGTGGGTGAGGCATTCCGCTGGAAAATAGGTCTGGAGCAAAAGCCGAACAGGGCAAAAAACTTTTATTCCGTTCTGGCACTTTCAATTATACTTGGCCTTGCAATAGATTTTACCCCGATAAATCCGATAAAAGCCCTCTTCTGGTCTGCCGTAATAAACGGCATGACGGCAGGCCCCGTAATGATAATGCTTATGCTAATGTCGGTAAATAAAAAAGTAATGGGGGACTTTACGATTCCGATGGGGCTGAAGGTAATGGGATGGCTTTCTACTATCGTAATGATCCTGGCATCGGTTGGATTATTCCTGACATAAACCCGGCCCTTATTGGTCCTGACCGGGCTTATGCATTTATAATCTTATGGGACTTTTCGCCATCCCCTTACTATTTCCCAGAATTCCACTATCCCTGCCTGTTCTCCCGAAATTGCAAAAAGATCACCTTTGGGAGATGCTGCAATTGCGGGATAACTGCTATTTCCCGGCAGAGGAACCGGCTTTGAAACAGTAACATTTGTATTCGAAATTAGTGTTGCCTTAAGCCCGACGGAGGAAAAGCGGCCTAAAAGGATCTTCTCATCTGAACTGAAGCATTCCTGACTGTTAGTAATATAAGGATACCCCGTAATTCCCGCTATTGTCTCTCCCGTTGAAAGAGAAACTACTATTCCGTTACATGCAAAATAATTTTCAGCATTGCTAATGGCGTAATACTCTGAATCAAATCCGCTAAAATGTGCTATATAACTCCAGGTTCCAGCAGCCCATATCTGAATACCCTGTCTTAAGGGTGAAGGGAAGCCCTGCACACCTGTAATTATTTTTGAGCCATCATGTGTAGTATATAAAAACGTAACATAACTACTGCTGTTGGAGATATAATCCTTTCTGATAAATTTCCCATCTGTTAGGCTCCACGTGTTAACCTCTCCTTTCAAATTGCCTGCCATAATTTTGCTCTCATCGCCTGAAAAGCAGATCGAACGTACTGCTTCGGGACTTGACCCGGCAGGAATACCCCGGACGAGCGCACCGTCGCTCATGCGCCATATTTTCATGATTGAAGATGAAGTTTTAGGATCTGCATTGGCGGCAAGAAGGTTGCCTTTACAGCTGAAGGCAACCTGAAAAGGATAGCCCGGAGAAGTTATGTTTGGGCCTTTATTTCCCAAATCCCACAGCAAAGTTCCATCATAGGCATTCCAGACACGTACGGAATATGACATTCCTGCTGCTGCCAGCTTTGTGCCGTCGGGACTGAATACAAGGCTGTGGACCGGGTTTCCAAGATCAACGCTCTTAATTTTTTTTAGATCACACAGCGTGTAAGATAAGGTGAGTATTTCAGAATACTCAGATTCAATTGTTCCCGATACCCCCTTTATCCTGTAGCTGTAGGAGTCCTTCCTGTCCAGATCGGTATCGGTATAAGAAAAGACATCACTGCCAGGATTTGCCAGTTGAACAAACGGCCCGCCATTTACTGACCTTTCCAGAACAAAATTTGCCTTCATGAAACCCGGATTATTCCACTCAAGAGTAACACTATTTGAATTTGTTTCCTTAAGGTTCAGTACAGGGGGTAAAATTACCATCTGCACATTTATTTCTTTGGAGTAATTTCCACGTATATTTTTGTTAAAGGAAGCAACCTGATAGTAGTATGTAACTCCGGAGTGAACCTGGAACCTGTCAAAATAAGTTGTCGTCCTTGCCGGCACCTCGGCAATTTTCACCAAATCCCCTATTATCCCCTTTCTGCTGAATATCCTGAATCCATCTTCTTTCAGACTGGTAGATTTCCAGCAAAGCGCTATACCGGAATCCGATAGAACAACTGCCTCAAGTGAGTCGGGTGCCCCGGGTTCGTAATTACTGGAAAAGGGATCATTGGGATTGTTGTAAAAAACCCCGTTATCATCAGCACAGCTTATGACTGCCAGGGCAAGAGACAGTATCACAAGAGGCAAAAGAAATTTAATTTTCATGCTGTTTTTTATAGTGTTAAAAATGTAAATTTACTCCCACTTCAACATTCTCCAGGCTGCCGTACTTCTCCAGCCCTTCATAAGGAAGTTTTGTTCTCTTGATGTAAAATCTCTGTTCTTTTGAATGGAAGATCAGTGCATCGATAATTGTAAGACCATAGACTGCCCCAAGAGCCGCCACTGACACCGAGACCCTGTTCTTTGCAGATGTAAGATCACCGGAGGCTCTGGTTAATTTTTCCCTCGCTGAAAATGCACCTGTTTCTGTTTGTGCAAGGTTATAGTACAGTGTGGCCAGATCCACATCTATTTTTTTCCGGTTTTTAAGGTCAATTGCCGAGTAGACAAAATAGCCCATTCCGGCCACACTCAGAAATTCTATCGACCCTTTCAGGTAACTTCCATCCAGAAACTGCCCCAGGCCCGGCAATACTGCAGAAAATAAGGCTGCCTTTACTGAATAGCTCTCCATTGGAGCAGTCACTTCACTTTCCATCCTTGGAGCAATATATATACACTCCTGAATTGATCTGTTTAAAGCCGGGTCAAATATCTTCAGTTCGTGCTCACCGGCGGCCAGTTTCAGCTTTGATACTCTTTCTGCCGGCATCCTCAAGCTGTCAAGAAAGACCTCGGCCCCCGGGGACAAATCCTTCAGAGTAAGAAAACCGAACTTTGGCGAAAGCAGGAGTTTGAGCGACGCATTCTCTCCCGGCCTCAAAGTTAAATTCATGGCTGGATCGCTGTAGCCATCGAGATGAACCCTCAGGCGGTGTTTGCCGGAGGAAAGCTGAAAATCTTGGATTGGAGACTTGCCAGCGTATGAGCTGTCAATATAAACAGCAGCATTAGCCGGCATTGTAGTGAGATTGAACTTTGGAACAGTATACAGGGAATCGTCTATTGTTCTGGTCTGTGCTCTGAATATTTCTACAGAATCGGCTGAAGATTCAAAGCCATCCTTTAGCAGCTGAAGAGAATATTTACCAGCCGGAAGTACCAGTCTCAAAGGAGTATTCCCCTTAAGCAAATTATTGATAAACACCCTGGCCTCAGTAGGACGGCTTTTTATGGTAATGCTGCCAAGTGTTGAATCGATAATTGTGGATGTGGTACTTTGCGAATCCTGCGAAAAAGCCCGGCCCTGGAGAAAAAACAGAAGCAAAAATAAAGAAGAAAGCCTTTTTAACATTACTCTTCCCGCATATATTATTTGGAATAAAATAACCTGCAAAACGACTGAAAAAATAGGGAATTTATGCGAAATTTACAATCAGTCAGTAATGTTGGCAAAAGGTATATTGGTATAAATCAGGGAGATTCAATTGCCGGCATAGCTTTTTATATTAAGCCTCACGGCGCGTAATTTTATTCTTACTAATGACCGGCCTCTTTTGCAGGAACACTTTTTTTGTTAATGAGGTAATTTCTAAATAATATGACGCCTGTTATTACAAGAATAAGTACTATGGAGGAAATAATTATATGGTGATGAACGGCTTCCATTATCTTCTGCCACTTCTCGCCGAAAAAATATCCTATGGAGATGAACGTCGAGGCCCAGATAAATCCACCTACATATGTGTAGATCGCGAATTCCGGATAATTCATTTTTGTCGATCCGGCAAGAAGCGATATTACGTGCCTTACGCCCGGAATGAAATACCCGAATAAAAGCGCCCACTTGCCGATTTTCTTAAACCACTCGCGCGCCTTCTCAAGGCGCTCCTTTGTAAGATGAATGTAGTGCCCGTATTTTTCCAGGAACACCCTGCCGAAGCCGCGCCCGATAAAGTAGCTGATTGTAATACCTGTTATGCTCCCTAAGAATCCGGAAAGAAAAGCCGGAATAAGAGATAGCTCCCCCTTAAAGGCCAGAAAGCCCGAAAGAGCAAGGAGCGTTTCATCCGGAACAGGAACCCCTACAATACCCAGCATTAAAAGCATGTAAATACCTCCGTAGCCGTAATGCTGGATCCAGTAGTTTATTGTTTCCATAAAAGCTTATTTTAATAATATGAGGCGCATGCTGTCTAAGAGTGCGCCGTTTACCTCTAAATTCATATTATTATCATATTCAGTGAATTTCAATGCAAGAATATGCCTGCCCTTTGTCAGTTCCACCTTCAGCGAATTTGTAAAACCCCAGTCTGTCCACAGGTTGTCCCCCCTCTGCGGCAGAACTACGGCTCCCGTGGTTCTCCCATCCACAAGAAGAGTCCTTATTGCACACTTATTCTCAGTATTAATGGGTCCGTTTCCATTGGCATACCTGAAATCTATGCTGTAAAGTCCCGTCTTCGGCACATCAATGGTAAACTTCACATCCCTGTTTGTATTTTTATCGAGGAGCATATACCCCGTACCGGTAAAGCCCTGATATTTGTTTTCAATTTCTTTTCCGATTATACCCGTAAGAAGGCTATCTTCTGCCTGGAAGTTATAAATCTCCCCTTTTGTTGAAATGGATACCGGAGCGCTTAAGAAAGACTCAAAGCCCTTCTTGTCCCGAGCCATTATTTGAAATTCCATATAGGAATCTCCGTCAATTACCTCAAATTCAGTCTCCTCAGTCAGAGATTCTTCTTTCCCGTTCTTATAAAGTGCAAACTTTACCGCGCCTTCAGGCTTATTCCATTTGAGGTTTATGCCGTCATACTTTAGTACCGGGGTTTCAGGAGAGAAACGGATTTCCTGCATGTTGATTTTACCGCTTTCAGAAATCGAGTCATTCATAACTATAATAAGCTTATGGCTTCCCTTAATGGAAGAAGGTATCGACGGCCTTGGATATGGTTTCCCGTCCAGAGTCACCGACTTAACCTTATCGCCGAAGCCTTCAATAGTAACTTCAAGTGTGGCATTGCGGTACTTCAAATTTTTAAGAGTTCTTTTGCCTTCAAATTCCTTAGGGACAAAGGGAGAGAAGATGAGTGAATCCGCTGTAAACCGCATTCCGTAAATTACCCTGTAGGTTAACGCCAGGTTGCCTGCAACGCTCCAGAGCTGGCGGTCGGAGTTTATTTCAGTCCCCAGGTAGTCTCCCGTTTGGGCTACAAGGTTCTCCTTGTTTGTCAAAAACAGTGCCGCGGGCCTAAGGACAGAGGCCATTGCACTGAGCGTCGACTGACTGTTCCCAGTTTTAGCCGAGGCCCACGCCCAGAACGACTCAACAAAAGGCCACACGGAATTATTGTGATATGGCGGCATATCCGGTATCTCCGGATAAATGCAAGGAACGCCGAAGTGTGTAACAGGTACATTCTGAATGATTTCTTTCTGCTTCCCGGGAGTGTCCGCTCCGCCAAAAATTACGCTTAGGGCTTCACCCAAGGCTTCGCTTTTTGGAGACAGGCTTTGGTAGTTTCTTCCATAAAGATACTGCCCGTAATAGCCTTTATCCTCCATCCATAAATACCTGTTTAATCCCACTTTTATTCCATCGGCAACTTTTCTGTATTCTTCAGAAGGCTCACCCAGAAGCTTTGCCATTTCAGAAAGAATGCAGTAGGTCTCATAATGGACCATATTGGTGCCGAGGTTCTTCGACTTATAGATGTCTTTGGGATCCATCCACATTGGGTATGTCTGTTCCCGCCAGTCGAGGAAAGATGACTCTCCCATAAAAAGTCCTGTTGATGTGTCGAACACATTTTTAAGATCTGATTCTGAGGCCCTTTTAATTATATCAAATGAGCTCTTAAGCCAATCCTTGTCCCCCGTAGTTTTATAGACTTCCCATGCTGCAAGCGCCCATGTCATCCTGTCGGAGGATACAGGCCAGGCGCCTCCGGTTCCGGTATCCTGAATTATGATTCCGTTTTTCACCTTAGCCATAAGGCTTGTCTTTGAGGCATCGGGGTTAACGATTGCCATTGATAGCAGAATGCTGTAGCTGATGTCGCGTGTCCAGACGCCCGTCCACTGTGCTCCCGCCATAAAAGCCCCGTCTTCCCTTACGTCCTGCAGCATCTCCTCCAATGCCTTATTGTAAAGGGCGTCGACTAAAATGTCAGGTGAGTTGTAGGAAGGAAAGCGTGAAATGTCTTTAGAGAGTTTCCACGATTTAAGTGAGCTTCCTTTTTCTTCAGGAGAATATTCTTTTGGAAAATGTATTGTAACTTCGTACACACCGTCGCCATCCGGGTCCTTAAGGCTCATTTCCGGGTGTTCCGGAAGTGCCGGGAAATTCCAGCTTAGAGGCTCGTTTGCTCCTGCAACGTAAACCGCCTTAAAACTTTCAGATGGAACTTTCACCTTATCGTAAGTCTCAAAGTATCCATTTTTCTTAAAGTCATTTAGAACTCCCCTCATATCCAGGCGTATTACAAGATCCTTGTCTTCATCCAGGTAGGGATTCAAAGGGGCAATCTTGCTTCTTTTTTCAAGTTTGTCGTGTATAATTCCCGTATCGGGCTTGCCGAATGTAAAGAAAGCTGTATCCTTTTGTACTCCCGGAATAAATATGAAATGGTGATCCTGCCCCGGTGCCCTTTCATTATCCGGGCCGTTAATACTGAACTTCATTACAATCGTTCTCTGGGTTTTCTTCCTGTAGCTGCTTTTGTAGTCAGAAACCAGTTCAGTCCCCGTTTTTGCAAGCGCAGTAAATCCGTTCTGCACCACTCTGTCGGAGTAGACACTATAAGCATCCGACTTATATAACTGCCTTTGTGCAGATACGGAGGTAAATAAAAAGAATATTACAAAAAAGGAAAGTAATGGCCTTAAGAGTACTCTCATTTAATTCCCCGGGATATTTGCAGGATCGTAAAATTATTGTCCTGCAATTTAGCGATATTCAGGGATTGAGGCACTAAAAAATTGAAGGCGCCCTGCCTTACAGACAGGCGGGTTTACTTGCCCCCGGCTGAAGCCGTATCGGTTACTGACGGGTTTCCTGAGGTGGCGGGCATTTTCCTTACGGCTACAGGCTGAGCGACAAAGACAATTATTATTGCAATCAGAATAAGGCATGCGACTATTACGGTTACCCACACCCAAAGGCGCGACCTGCTCTGGTTCATATACATTGCACTCATATAGTCTTCCTGATTATTCTTACTTATGCTATTAAATTTAATATACCAATCCCTTTTACTATTTCAATCCAACAATTTGTCTTCAGGAGTGGACTGGATTTAAGAGGAGAATTTATTAATGAAATGTCACTTAAAGAGGAGCATCTTTCTTGTCATTACGTCCTTGCCGGCTGTCAGGCGGTAGTAATAAATGCCGCTTTTTATCCCCCTGGAAGGATTAAAGCTAATGCTGTAGCTGCCAGCCATCTCGTAGCGGTCCACAAGGCTCATTACAGCACGCCCCCTGCAGTCAAATACCTCAAGGTTAACATACCCCGGCTTTGCCAGGCTGTAGTTTATTATGGTAAAAGGATTAAATGGATTCGGGTAGTTCTGATGAAGGTAAAACTTATCCTCATAAGCGTAGAGGTTATTTGCTTCCATAGCCGGGACTTTAAGGTTCCGGTCAAAAAATGCAACCACTCTCTTTAGAAGAGCATCAGAATTAAAGGCGTTCCCGCCGTGAATTGCATCCTTTACGGGATAGAAGACTACTTCTTTTCTGTTCATGGAAAATGCCTGTTTTAAGGCCTTATTGAGAAGCTCACTCTGATTAAAGGGAACAACAGGATCATTTGTCCCGTGCGCTATAAAAAAGGGGGGGTCATCGGGGCTTACATACCTTATTGGATTTGCCAGAATGCACCTGTCCTGATTCTTACGCAGCGGCCCGCCGATAAGAAGCGCCTCGTTTGACCTTGGCTGAAGATGGTAGCCGTCCATTTTAAGAAAATCTGTCGGGCCGTAGAAGTCACATACAGCCTGAACCCTGCTGCTGTATTCAAAATAGTTTCCAACATTGCCCTCGATATTCATTGAAATGTCGCCGCTAACGGAAGTCATTATTCCGCCTGTTGTTCCAAGAAGAGCCGAAAGGTGTCCTCCTGCAGATGACCCCCAGACACCGATCCTCTCCGGATCAATGTTGTACTTCCTGGCATTTGCCCTGAGAAACCGGATCGCCGCCTTACAGTCATTTAACTGTGCGGGAAAGACGGAATCCTGGCTTAACCGGTAATTAATTCCGGCTACAGCGTAGCCTTTGGGCAGCAGGAGTTGTGCGGCCTGAATGGCGCTCGATTTGTTTCCGTATTTCCATCCTCCCCCGTGTATCCATACAACCAGAGGCAGCTTACTCTTTGATTGCTTCGGCAGATAGATATCCAGGCTGAGGCTTCCCCCTCCTGCCTTTGCATACTCAACATTTGCATAGGTTGGCTTCTGTGCCTGGAGCGTGGAACTAAAAGAGAATAAAACAATACAGATACAAGCTATTTGACTGAGGAAACCAGTTAATGGCTTCATAAAAGTAGCCCCTGACTTGTATTTATGACAATTTTAAGGAAAATCTGCTACATTTTCAATTTGGAAAAATCTGTACAACATACAGATACAAATATTTCCACACATGAAAGTTTAATAGTTCAGGAGCACTTCGAATTCAATTTTATTGCTTTGTTAAGAAGTATGAACTAATACTGCTCTTTGTCACTGGGAAAACTTCTGCTTTTAACGTCTTCAATATAGTGGCTTACAGCCTCGGTTATAATTGTATGCAGGTCTGCATAGCGCCTTAAGAAACGGGGGCTGAACCCCTTATTCATTCCCAGCATATCGGCATAAACCAGCACCTGTCCGTCCACGGCTCCGCCGGCACCGATACCGATAACAGGTATTTTCAGTTCCGAAGCCACGCGCCCGGCCAGTGTAGCAGGTATCTTCTCCAGTACAAGCGCAAAACAGCCCGCCTCTTCTAACAGATGAGCATCACGAACAAGTTTCTCTGCCTCAGCCTCTTCTCTAGCCCGAACGGCGTAAGTCCCGAACTTGTTAATGCTCTGCGGGGTCAGTCCCAGGTGCCCCATTACCGGAATTCCGGAATCTATAATTTTCTTAACCATCGGGACAATTTCTTCTCCCCCTTCCAGTTTCAGGCCATCCGCGCCGCATTCCTGCATGATACTGATGGCATTTGTCACAGCAAGGGTTTCATTTACCTGATAGGTGCCGAAGGGCATATCCACTATAACAAGTGCCCGCTTTACTCCTCTGACAACGCACTGAGCATGATATATCATCTGTTCAAGCTTCATAGGCACTGTTGTCGTGTTTCCTGCCATTACATTCGATGCGCTGTCGCCAACTAAAATTGCGTCAAGCCCAGCACCATCAAATATCTGCGCGGTTGTATAGTCGTATGCAGTAAGCATCGAAATTTTTTCACCGCGCTGCTTCATCTCTGTGAGCCTGTGCGTGGTCACCTTGCGTAAATCACTGCTAATATATCCGGTCATAATCTCTAATATTAATTATTAAACATAACTTCTTTCTTGATCTGGAAACTTACTATAAATACCGGTTAAATACACCCCGCGCCGCAAATTTTATCGGGTCAAAATTCTCTCATCTCCACATTTAATTCCAAGGGATTCTATTTGCTTGAAGATAGCTCAAATATGGCTTATCTTAGTGATTTAAAAAATCACACAGAAACTTTTAGATGCGTAAAGAAAATTTCAAAGCATACCTTGCCTGGCTCAACGTCTGCATACTCTGGGGCACAACCTACCTGGCTATCAGAATAGGCGTTGAAGAATGGCCTCCTATGCTTTTTGCAGGCTTAAGATGGCTTCTGGCAGGAATAATTCTCATAATCTTTCTTAAAGCAAAAGGCTATAAAATGCCCGGCATGAAAGATTTCCTGAATATCTCGGTTATGGGAATTCTGCTTTTGGGATTCGGAAACGGACTTATTGTCGTCAGCGAAATAACAGTCCCAAGCGGGCTGGCAGCCCTCCTTATAACAACTGTCCCCTTCTGGATCGTTGGCGTTGAAGCCCTTATGCCTCATGGAATAAGACTGAACCTGAAGGTGCTGCTTGGATTAATCATTGGGCTCATTGGGGTGGCGATTATTTTCGGGACGGACCTGGATGCCTTTACAGACCCGGCATATATGAAAGGAATAATAGTCCTCTTAATCGGAGTCTTCCTCTGGGCCTTAGGCACTCTCTACTCAAAATATAAGCGCCTCAGTGTGGCTCCCCTTACAAGCGCAGCCTTCCAGATGCTGGTTGCCGGAGTTCTGCAGACCCTTTACGGATTCCTTACGGGCGAGCAGCATCATATGTCGGTCGGCTTTCACGGCTGGATGGCATTTTTATATCTCGTCAGCTTCGGCTCACTTATAGGATATACATCATACATTTACGCTGTAACACATCTTCCGGTATCTTTTGTTTCAACTTACTCCTATATAAATCCTGTGATTGCACTTTTCTTAGGCTGGCTCGTCCTGGGTGAGAAGCTGGACATGAGCACAATTTTGGCAGCTGCCGTAATTTTGGCTGGCGTAATACTGGTTAAAAAAGGGACGGGATTAAGGCAAAAGCTGCCCGAGGCAGATTAGCATCGAATACTTAAATACAATAATACATTTACGGGGATATTAAAATGCGGACAGTTAAATTTCTTGAAGGTGAAAAAGTTTACTTAAGGCCCGTTCAGGAAAAGGACCTTGAGCTGGTTGAATTCGGGAAAAACAATACAGATGTAAGGGAAACACTCT
>JBLMYS010000273.1:0-5329 GCA_050258415.1 Acidobacteriota bacterium
TCAAGGTAAAAGGTTCGGCAATTGGGAGGCTGACATAGAGTTAAAGATCAGATATGCGAATAAATCAGTCAGTTTTCTGGTTGAGGTCAAAAGCCGGTCTGTGCCGCAACTGGTAGAAAGAGGAATCGGTCAGATAAAAAAACTGGTTAGTGCGGCTGGCGATAATTATTACCCGGCTTTGCTTGTTCCCTACCTGAGTGATTCTGTAGTTGATCTGCTCAAAGAGAATAACGTCTCCGGCATCGACCTGAATGGAAATTATTTTATTGTAACAGATGAGATCGTCGGAATACGTCTCGACAGAAAAAACGAATACAGGGAATCAGCGCCTATCAAAAACGTCTATGCCGGAAATTCTTCGATAGTAGGAAGATTCCTGCTGAAGGAAAAGCGGAACTTTACTTCAGTAAATGAAATTTACGAGGGGATCCGAAATTCCGGCGGTGAGATAACATTATCCACGGTATCCAAGGTACTTTCGAGACTGAGTGAGGATCTTATCCTTCAGAAAACCAAGACGGGAATTTTCCTCATACAGCCTCAGAAACTGCTTGAGAATCTGAAAAATAATTATAAGCCTCCCAGGCCTGTAAAAATATTGAGGCTTAAACTTCCGGGTAGCCGGGAAGAGTCAAAAGCTGCATTGAACAGAGATTTAAATAACAGATGGATGTGGTCGGGTGAATCAAGTGCAGATTGTTATGCTCCGACTACACCGCCGGGTGAACTGGTAGTGTTTGCCAATGCACCATACAGAGAAGAAATTTTAGATCTGGTTAATGAAAGATATTACAATTGTACGTTAATGCTGCTCCCGCAGGATCAAAATTTTCTTTTCTTTGATTCAGAGGATAACTATGCTTCAAAAGTTCAGACATATCTTGAACTGATGCAGCTTGACAAAAGAGAAAAAGAAGTCGCATTAGACATTGAAAGGGAAATACTAAGTGAATTCAGAAAATGATAAAAATAATTTCGCTCTGACGAATGATACTCTTGTGGAAGCAGCGGTGGAACTAGCCAACGAGCTCGGAAGGCATGACATCCCCCTTATTTTAGGCGGAGGTCTGAGCCTTTATATCAGAACAAAATATCTTCAAAAGAAAAGAAGTCCACGTTATAAAAGCCAGATCATTACAAGATCCACCAAAGATATTGATGTCTTTTTGACCGGAGATTTGATCATTGATACGGAAAAAGTTGAGGCCCTGAGGGATACATTAACTTCTTTAGGGTATCTGCCCAAAACACCATACTTCCAATTTGAAAAAGAAATTAGGTCACAGCAAAAAGTTTCTGTTGATATACTTTCTTCTCCCACGGTCGATGGAGATGACAATAGGGACATCAGGATAAAACCTGGAAAAGTAAAGAAATTTCATGCCCGCCGGAATAATGAGGCAAAAGGTATTTCTATCGGATTAATACCTATTACTAACATAACGGATAGGCAGGAATATACCAATTTATATATCGTCTCAAGCTTTAACTATATTATCCTAAAATTGCATGCTTTCAGGGACCGATTAGAGGATCCGGGTGTTGACTTCGGCAGGTATCATGCTTATGACATTTTTGCCACAGTTGTAGATATGGATGAAAGTGATTGGATAAATGCCGGAAAACATTTTGAGGCGGAAAGGGAGCAGGCGTATATTGTTTCAGCATCTGAAATCGTAAAGCACTATTTCAGCAAAACCAATGATTTAGGTATTCTTAGATTAAAGGAAAACGAACTATACAGGAGGGGCAAAGAGGAATTCGACACCTATATCCAGGATTTCTTAAATGACCTCAAGGATATGTTTAAATTATAATCCTATATCCCGGATGCTCTGCCCACTTTAAAAAGAAAAAAGCCCTGATGGCATCCTGGGCTTTATATCAGCTCCGCAAACTGAAAGCAATTAGAACCTGTTTTTATGATCTCCCGGGTTTTAAGTCAAAATTTGCGTTAAATTCTACAATTACACTGTAGAATTAATAAAGTAACGGCCGTTGAGGTCTGTGGAAAATAGTTTTAACGATTGACCAAAAGCCCGGTTTGAAAATAAGATCTTTCATTATAATATCTTATGAGTATCCTAAACAGGGATCAAAATGATATGGCTCCCAGGACAATAACAAAGTATTCGGAGGTAATTCCGCTGCACACTTATCCGTTGAATCGGTCTTGAGACTACCACCAAGGATGTTATCTTACTAAATTAGAAATAGGATATTTGATTCCCGATGCAGAGAAGGACTTTTTAGCAGATACAAGGATTGCTGATCTACCTTTAGAGAAATATCCCTTCCATCGCTGAAAAGAATATCCTAAATTCATCGTGGAAATATCACCCTAAGAGGTAAGACACCCCAAAACTACTAATTAAATTAGTCGCTTTATTTTATTGCTCCCTCAGGTAAGTGATAGCTTTTTAAAACAGAGAAATGTCTCATGGACCAATAAGTATTCGGAAGATTAAAAATATAAACCTTCATAACTAATCCTATTTGGGGAGCATAGTAATCATAGAACTCAGCATAACCGGGGTAGTCCTCTGCCTCTCTGATCCGTGTCCGGATAACATAGCAGTTAAAATTACCTGCAGGTGTACTTACAGCTTCATTAAACGCAATACATCTTCGATCGAACACCTCGTCAACTTTATATTTCCCCTCCTGCACGTAACTAATCTGTCCATTCCATGGCATGTTCAACGGAATACTTTGAGGCAGGTATAAACCTTTTTTTAATATTGGATCACCGTTGTCGGGGTATATCCCCATGTTATAAACGCCATCAGATCCTACAAAATAAGGGACTTTTAAGCCATTATTTAACAGAACGCAGGAATAGGTTGTATCATTTAGTGTAATATTAATGGAGTCAGTTATTTCTCTTTTAGTAAGTATCGGAGCAATTTTCAAAGTATCTAAATTTATTCCAAATGAGCCAAAACTCTTGTAATTCCAGTCTCTATTATAGTTGACAAAATGCTCAACCATATATCGGTCATATAACCATTGTGAACCAACAGACGCCGGGAAAAGTAAGTGACTTGATGACTCAGCTTTATGAATTACCTTTGCCTCAAGCGGGCCATCATCAGAGCTTTTACAATTGGTATTAGAGAGTGTTATGCTAATTAAAATCAGCAAGAGTAAGACATGTTTACCTTTTACAATAATTTTCATTTACATGCCATATGTAATGATTTTCAAATCAGACGGAGTTTTGAACAGGGACAACTAATCTGCTTAGAATTCATAATTTACTTGTGATATTGTTTCTGATTTCATTCCACGGTTTTATTTCGTCAGGATTTTTTTTGTAAGCTTCAAAGCGCGCGTTCAACTCTTTCTTTTGTTCATTAGACACCGGAAGTTCCTCTGCTGAAGATAAAATACTATCCCAGATTTCTTCAACAAGAAGTATTCGTTCTGCGATACTTAGATTCTTGATATTCTCAAGAGAATAATTGCCTGATTGTTCCTTAGCCATTTTGTTGCCTCATTTCTCAATCACAATATAGGTCAATATGTATTCTTATTCAATTACTTATTAGAGTAGAGGAAACCCTAGCGCTTCCTGTTAAGAAGAATGTATACGCCAAGAAGTATGATAAAAACAGGGTAGTAATCCAATAGCCCGGAGGCTATCCTCCCCGCAAAGCTGAAGGCGGGAACCCTTCTTGTAAGAAATGCCGATAAAACGGAAAAGAATACCAACGCCCCTGAAGTGTAAAGAAAAACCCTGTTCGAATAGTCATCAAAAAATAACATCAGAAACCCGATGCCCACTATAAATAATAGTGACGGAAGAACAAGGATCCCGGGCTGAATTATATCAAAGTACTCAACAATGAATAATACCACACCCGTAAGAAAAATCGCCGTCCCCAGAAACAGCCCCGCCCGCCTGTGCGTGCCAAGTGTAAGATAAACTGAAACTATGCCGTAGAGAAGAAATGCATAGGATATGATCTTCCCCGTGCTCACAGTAATAATTCCGAAGAGCTTAAGAACGTAAACCATTAATATTAAAATGAATACCAGGCTCAGCGTGGATTGGTTATTTCTCAAGATTTACCTCGTTATCTAAAGGAACTATAAGAGCAAAAAGAACATAGATAAGAATGCCGATTCCAAAGGACCCGAAAGTTAAAACTACCCAGATTATCCTTACAAGCGTGGGATCAATATTAAGATAGTCCCCCAGTCCTGCGCATACGCCTGCAATCATCCTGTTCGTGCTCGAACGGTAAAGCCTCCTGCCGGAAGAAGACTCCCTGTAGCCAAAGTTCTTCTCCCTGACTACAAACATAATTCCAAGCGCAATCAGTATAAGAGGTATAATAAATTCATGCGTTATGCCGAAGAAACTGAAGAACCGCAGTATGCCCGTCGTCCTGAATAAGGCGTAAAGCCCGAAGAGTATAAGCGCTGAACCCAGAATCATCTTGCTGTTTTCGGAACTCACTCCCGTCGCATTTTCAGCCTCCATAACAGGAGCCTCCCTGGGACCATTCGGCATTATAAGAGCAGCTAAGATATAAACCAGAAAACCCCAGCCTCCGATCAGAAAGCTGAGCACAAAGATGAGCCTTATAATAACAGGATCGATGTTCAGGTATTCCCCCAGTCCCCCGCAAACGCCGAATATAATCCTGTCCTTTCTCGACTTGTAAAGCCTTTTATGCTGAAGCGGCCTGGAATAGGGAGCTTCTTCTTCGGGCGGAGGAACCTCATAGCGTTCTTCATTCGGGATATCTTCATGCGGAGTATCTTCAGTGCCGGGTACTTCGGCCCCTTCCTTTTCAGGCGCCTTTTCCTCTTCAGGCATCTTTTCCTCATCGGGCAATTTGCCTGATTCCGGTGTTTTTTCAGGTTCAGGTGCCTTGTCGGATTCTTCTTTACCGGGCTCTTTGTTGGTTTCTTCTTCCATTCGGGTAATTGTTAAAGTTTAAGACTGCTCCACTGTAATCTATAAATACAATCTATAAAAAAAATCATTTACTTCAATTGGAATACTCATATCCTCATTCAGCCCTTTTGCAAAGAAAAATAAGAGAGAGTGGAGAATTTCAGGGAGGCTTATTTTATATAAGCCTCCCTGGTAAAAAGATAAATTACTTCAGGTCTTCCAGCATTGCCTTAAGCTTGCCGAGCTTTTCTTCCCAGTCGGTCTTCTTCTGCCTTTCTTTTTCAACAATGTCTTTTGGTGCATTATTGACAAAGCTTTCACTGGAAAGTTTTTTGCTTACTCCCGTGAGGCTCCCTTCAAGGCGCTGAATATCCTTCTGAAGGCGCTGGCGTTCAACATCCAGATCTATTAAGCCTTCAA
>JBLMYS010000274.1:0-4261 GCA_050258415.1 Acidobacteriota bacterium
AAGCATTGACAAGAATATTAAATTTTTGTAGTTTCAAGATGCCACTGCAAAACTTGCAGTGGTATTTTTTTTAATTAATCAAAAAGTAAGGATTGGACATGGCTGATTCAAACTTTGTTTACCTGACTAAAGAACGGCTTTTGGAACTGGAAAAAGAACTGACTGAACTTAAGACTGTCGGAAGACAGAAGATAGCCGAGAAAATCGCTGAAGCCCGCTCCCACGGTGACTTGTCCGAAAACGCTGAATACGACGCGGCTAAGGAAGAACAGGGCCTCTTTGAACTCAGAATCAGTAAACTTGAAAACATGCTCTCGCGTGTCAGACTCATAGATACTTCAAACCTCCCGCAGGACCAGGTGCACATTTTGTCCACCGTTACTGTGAAAAACCTGAAGAATTCCAATACTTATGAATATTTGCTCGTTTCACCCGAGGAGGCCGACTTCCAGGCCGGTAAAATTTCCATTACCTCTCCCGTGGGACAGGGACTCATGGGTAAAAAACTGGGCGACAAGGTTAGCGTTAAGGCTCCTGCCGGAATGCTCGAATTTGAAATTCTTTCTATTAAACAAAACCAACATTGACCGACGAATCTTACATAAAATTAGCACTTGAAATAGCAAAAAAGGGGAGGGGAAATGTTTCCCCTAACCCTATGGTTGGCGCTATACTGGTTAAAAATGAAAAGATTATAGGCGCTGGTTTCCATGAACATTTTGGCGGAAACCACGCCGAAATCAATGCCATACAAAACGCAAAACAGGATGTAACGGACTCCACTTTGTACGTAAACCTGGAGCCCTGCTCCCATTACGGCAAAACCCCGCCCTGTACCGAAGCTATAATTAAAAATAAAATTAAAAAGGTCGTCATCGGTACACTCGATATGAACCCCCTTGTCAGCGGCAGCGGCATCAGGGCCCTTAAGGACGCGGGAATTGAAGTTAAGGTAGGCGTGCTTGAAAATGAATGCGTGGCCCTCAATAAATTCTTTTTTAAGCATATCTCTAAAAAACTCCCTTACGTTACTCTTAAAGTGGCTCAGACACTCGACGGCAGAATTGCGGACTTAAGCGGGGATTCTAAATGGATTACTTCCCTCAATTCCCGTCGCTATGTCCACGACCTGAGAAGCCAGTACGACGCCGTGCTCGTTGGCTCAAGAACCGTTAAAATCGACGACCCGAACCTTACGGTCAGATTTATTGAGGGGAGAAACCCTAAAAGAGTTGTTGTCGATTCAGGCCTGAAGTTAAACCTTAATTTGAAGCTTTTTGTTAATAATATAGACGGGAACCTCCTGGTCCTGACATCCAGGAAAAGCGCTGAGAAAAAACGCAAACTAGAGAAGCTTAAAAACCTCGGCGTTGAAATCCTTTTCGTAAAGGAAAATAAGGACGGCACGCTTAACCTGAAAAACGCACTCGAGGAACTGGGCAAAAACAGAATTTCTTCCGTCCTGGTCGAAGGAGGAAGAAGAATTTATACCTCTTTTATTAAAGAGGGGCTCTTTGACGATATGATGGTCTTTATCAGCCCTAAGATCATTGGCGAGGGACTCCCGGCCGTCGATAAGCTGGGAATCCATTCTATAAGAAAATCTATGAAACTTAAGGTGCGATCTGTCGAAAAACTTGGCGATGACGTTCTGATCGAACTGGCTAAATAAATTAAGGATCTTTTTTCATTCAGACGCATCTTAATTATATTTGAATTTAATTCCTTTGGGAGTTGGGATAAATAAAATGTTTACAGGCTTGGTAGAGGAAATTGGGACCGTCAAACAGGTGAAATCCCTCTCAGGCGGAATGGAACTTACGGTTAACGCCCTGAAGGTCCTGGAAGGCCTCGCACTTGGCGACAGCATCAATATTAACGGAGCCTGCCAGACGGTAACTCAGTTTGATAAAAACAGCTTTAAGGTTACGGCTGTTGAGGAAACCTTGAAGAAAACCAATCTGGGAAAACTTAAAACAGGCAGCCCCGTAAACCTCGAACGCTCGCTTACAATGAATAAAAGACTTGGCGGGCACTTCGTAATGGGGCACGTCGATACAACAGGCAAAATTTTAAGCATTAGAAAGCTTGCAACAAGCTTTATTCTTGAGGTCTCTTACCCCAGGGAGTTCGGGAAATATATCATTAATGTCGGGGCTATCGCTATAGAAGGCATAAGCCTTACAATTGCTGAGTTTAATGAGCGCTCGCTGAAGGTTTCACTCATTCCACATACGTGGAACTCAACAAACCTTCAGGACAAAACCCAGGGAATGGAAGTAAACCTTGAATTTGATGTCCTTGGGAAATATGTGGCCAAAATTCTTTCAAAAGATGAAGCAACAGGAATTACCGGCGAATGGATAAAACAGAATGGGTTCTGATAAAAACCATTGAGCAGAAAGTATTAAAGTTTATCGAAGAATATGAGCTCCTTAAGCCCAAAGAAAAAATACTTATTGCTTTAAGCGGAGGCCCCGATTCTGTTTTTGCGCTCAGTTTTTTCCATAAATATCAGTCCAGATTCGGAATTACTCTGGCCGCGGCTCATGTAAACCACTCGCTCAGAGGTGCTGACTCCGATATGGACGAACACTTTTGTGCGGAACTTTCTGAAGATTTTGATGTTCAGTATTTTACTGAAAAAGTAGATGTTAAAAGACTTGCAAAGCTGAAAAAAGTTTCTGTCGAAGAAGCTGCAAGAGAATTGAGATATGAGGCCCTGGAGTCTGTACGCAGGCAAAACCATTTTGATAAAATTCTTACTGCTCATAACCAGAATGACAATGCCGAGACGGTACTCCTCAACCTGATTAAAGGAACAGGCCTTAAGGGGATTTCCGGAATCCCTGTAATAAGAGGGAATATTATTCGTCCGCTGCTTGCCTTGAGCAAGCCTGAAATTCTTGAATACCTGAGACTTAATGAAATGGAGTTCAGGACGGACATGACTAATTTAAGCAGCCTTTATGAAAGAAATTTCATAAGGAACGAACTGCTCCCTGCAATCAGGGAAAAACTTAACCCTTCTGTCGACCAGAGTCTTTTTAACTCTTCAATGAATTTCCGCAACGCTCAGTTGTTAATTGATGAGCATGTCTCGGCAATAATGAATAAAATTGTTGAGTTTTCAAATAAAAACATTATTATTGATATTGCTGAATTAAGCAATTATAACCCGGCAATCCTGGGCGAGCTCTTGAAAGGGAGCGTTGCCAGGGGTTTTAATAAGGAATTTTCTTTTAAGGACATGCTTAAAGTAAAGTCCCTTATCGGTAAACAGCCAGGAAGAAAAGAAAGCCTTACAGGCGGGCTTCTGGCCTTAAGGGAAAGAAACTCTCTTGTAATTATGGAAAATCTTCTGGAGCCTGAGTT
This sequence comes from Acidobacteriota bacterium, assembly GCA_050258415.1. Classification (GTDB taxonomy): domain Bacteria; phylum Bacteroidota; class Ignavibacteria; order Ignavibacteriales; family SURF-24; genus JAAXKN01. Next base: position 3,376 of record JBLMYS010000274.1, read on the forward strand.
TCAGCCCGTTATACTTAATGCCGAGGGCGGGGAGGCTTCTTTTGGAAAAAGTAAGCTTAAGATTACGATTAAAGACGCTGGCGCCTTCCGGGAGATGAAAAGTAGCCCTTTTCGTGAGTTTATCTCTGGCGACAAGCTGGAAGGGGAGTTTACTTTAAGGCGCTGGATGCCGGGTGACAGGTTTATACCTCTCGGCATGCGGGGATTTAAGAAAATATCCGATTTTCTGTCCGAACAGAAAATTTCGGTCGAAGAGAAAAAAAAACAGCTGGTGCTTCTAAACAGGAACAATATTGTGTGGGTCCCTGGTTATAGAATAGATGACCGGTACAAAATAACAAATAATATAAAAAGGATTTGCGAATTATGCCTCGAATAAACATCGATAATTCAGAAGAAATAATGATTGGTGATGAAAAGTTCGTTCTTTACTTACCGGAAGAGCAGTTACAGGCGAGAATTAAAGAACTTGGCGATGAAATTACAAGCGATTATGAAAATAAGGTCCCGGTCTTCATTGGACTCTTAAACGGCTCATTCCTCTTCATGTCCGACCTGATAAAAAATGTTGCTTTAGACTGTGAAATAGATTTTATTAGACTATCGAGCTATGGCGACGCCAAAATCTCTTCGGGGACAGTTAAAATGGTTAAGGACCTGAACTGCGACATTGAGGGACGCGATGTCGTTGTTGTCGAGGATATAGTTGATACCGGGCTTTCGATCAATTATATAGAAAGACTTATGGAAAATCACAAACCGGCAAGCGTAAAAATCGTATCTTTATTGTTGAAGCCGGAAAGTCTTAAATATGATGCAAAAATTGATTATATTGGATTTAAGATTCCCAGTAAGTTTGTAGTTGGCTATGGATTAGATTACGCGC
>JBLMYS010000275.1:0-24710 GCA_050258415.1 Acidobacteriota bacterium
CTTAACCCGTAAGTAGAATTTGTCTAGGAAAGCCGTATGAGGGAAAACCTCACGTACGGTTTGATGAGGGTTTGAGGGAAACATAGTGGAAACATTGTTGCGCCCTCATCCTACTCTACGACATTATAAGGAGTAATAATGGTTAAATGTCAATTTCTGAAATACTGTACCCTTATGGCCGTGTTAATTGTTTTTCAAGCACAGCTAATTTTTCCCCAGAACTCAAAGAATAGCGATTTTGAATATCGTAATAACCTAAAAATCAATAAGAGAACAAACATTGTTGAGGCAATGTTCAACATTGAATCAAAGGTCTATAGCGGTAAGCCGGATGCGATCGCTAAACAGTTTTTGGACGAGAATAAGACGGTTCTTGGCATCGCCGATATTAATGACTTACATTTATTGGAAACAATTGAAAGCCCGGGGGCTAAACACGTCGGATTTTTGCAGACCCATATGGGTATACCGGTATTCGGCTCCGAAATGGTAGTTAATGTAAATAAAGAAAACCGGGTAACAATGGTTGTTAATGGAAATAAAAGAGTAAAAGGAGTAAATGCCACAAACGCCACGGTTACCAAGGATGAGGCTATTAAAAGCGCTATCCAGAAACTAAATGTAACTGATAGAATTCTTATCGATAAGCCTAAAGCTGAACTTTATATTTATCAGGATTCACTTGATCAATCTTATTTGGCTTGGAAAGTTAATTTCACAGCAAAGAAACCCCGGGGTGACTGGCAGATTTTTATAGATGCAACAAACGGGAGAATTCTTAAAATAATGGATATAGGAATGTATTATGGTTCAGGGAAAGGTCGTGTTTTTAGGCCTGACCCGATAAGTGCATTGCAAAGCACATCACTCTCTAATAGAGATAATACCGATTATCCGGAAATTCAGGGGGCTTATGTAACAGTAACCTTGTCGAATTTAAATGATCCTGTTAATGGTATTTATACACTTCAGGGCCTTTATGCCAGATCCGAACAAATAATGTCAGCAATTGAGCCAGTCCAAAACACTACTTCAGACTTCTCGTACAACCGCAGCCAACCTGGTTTTGAGGAAACAAATGCTTATTATACTATTGATACATACAGGCAGTACATCGGAGGATTAGGTTTTAATCCTCAATGGAATGGTAATAGCTATATTAGATTTAACGCCCATGGCTTTATGGATGATAATGCGTTTTATAGCCCAAGTGGTTTATTTTTGGTTTTTGGCGGAGGATGTATTGATTTAGCAGAAGACATGAGCGTAATAATACATGAATATGGACATGCAATTCATGACGCTTTAATGGTTGGGACAGGTATGGGGGCTGAACTGTCGGATGAATCAGCTATAAGCGAGGGAACGGGAGATTATTTAGCGCTTAGTTTTAGAAAAACTTTTTCTAATTTTCAACCTGATATTATCTTTCCCTGGTGGGCAAATCGTACAGATAACTGCTGGGAAGGTCGCTTATTACATGCTGAATTCACATATCCCAGTGACTGGTCTCAGAGTATTGGGGATGATCATATAAGAGGTATACTATGGGCTTCAACAATTATGGATATTGAAAATGTAAGTTCAATAGGTAGAGATATAACTACAACTCTTTTGCTTGCTTCATTTACTTATGTGTCAAATTCTTCAAGTATTAAGGATCATATTAATGCAATATTCCAGGCGGACAGGGATATATATAAGGGTGTACATTTACTAGCTTTGGCGGAAGTATTTAATCAAAGAGGATTTTTTAGTGATGATCAGGTATCTGGTAATATTTCATCTTACGTAACCTGGTCTGGGAGCAAGTATATAACAGGAAACGTAACAATAAATCCCGGCGCTTACCTTAATATCTCACCAAATACGTTTATATTTTTTGATAATAATGCCTCATTAATTGTATACGGTAGTTTGTCTGCCAATGGTGCTATTTTTGACTTTGTTAATAAGAATGGCAATAATGGAATAAAGGTATATAGCAATGCGACCATATATTCTTCAACGATTAAAAATGCAAATACAGGCATATACATTGCCCCACCTGCAACGTTATATCTGAGCAATTCGACAATAACGGGTTGCAATAATGGGATTTCAACTGATCAGGGGGCTATAGGAGTTTATAGTTCTACTTTTACAGGGAATGATAAAGGAATATATGACATAAATACCAACAATAAAAAAAAATCATTAATTGAACATAATATATTTAGTGGTAATAATATTGGAATTTATTTAAGTGCCTCATCTCCAAGAATAAATACAAATACATTCTATAGGAACAGTTATGGCATTTATGGTACCACCAACTCATCACCATACTTCGGCAATGTTGATGAATCGGGTGACTGCGACTTTATTGATAATACAGTTGCTATGTATGTCGCATATAATTCAAATCCTGTCTTAGGGACTGTTGACTGTATTAATACCGGAGGGAATAATAGATTTTTAAGGAGTTCATTATACCATATTATGACTGATAACAATTGTATAGTTGAAGCTGAAAGCAATTACTGGAACGAACTTAAATTTTCAGGAACAACAATTCATTTTGAGCCTTATTACCTCATAGATGCTAATGGATATCCACTTGGAACCATGTCTCTGGGTCCTACAACACTGTCTCCCGAAGAAAAATTATATAATAAAGAAATGAAGGGAGCAGATTCCGTTTCGGCCAATTACGTTTCCTGGAATTCGGATGTGATAGATGCGGCATATGATGCAAAAGTGGATATTGGTCCACAATACAATAAACAATGGCCGCTTAAGATAAAAACGTCATTTCTGCGTAATCTCGTATTCTTGCAAAAATATGATAATGCCCTAAAGCTCGGGAAAGAGATAATAAGAGAATATCCTGATTCTGCTCTTTCTGTCTATGCACTTGATCTATTATGGCAGGCAGGAAGAACGAGTTCTGCTCGGCTCAATGATTTCGAGAAATTCCTGGAAGAGCTTACTAATAATGATGAAGGAAAATTCCTGAGGGGCAAGTCAGAACTGATGTTAGCTTTATGTGATACGTCAAATATTAATGATGCCTTAGATAAAGTAATTGGGAAAGTTAAAATAAACAAATTAATTAGAGAAGAGGCTTTAATAGACAAATTTAGTTGCTTATTGACCCATTATGAGAATAGGGGGAAAGCTGCATCAGTATTAGATGAGATAGACACCCAATTTCCAAATTCTCAAGCATCGGAAATAGGCCATCTGCTCTTTGAAGGTAAAGTTGGCAGTAGTGATGGTAATATGCTGCTTAAGTCTATGGTTAAAGAGGAGAAAGTTTCTACTGCAAGTAATTCACCTGAAACAGTAAAGGAATATGCCCTTCTTGGTAACTACCCGAACCCTTTTAACCCTGAAACCATAATAAGCTACGCCCTTCCCGAGGAGTCAAATGTGGAGCTCAGGATCTATAATCTGATGGGAAAACTGGTAAGGACATTTTTATACAATTCCCAGCCTTCAGGTTATAAGAATATCAGATGGAACGGGAAAGATGAAAACGGGGATATGGTTTCAAGCGGCATTTACATCTACAGACTACAGGCCGTTTCAAATAAGAATCAGGGGAAAATGTTTGTAAGATCAGCCAAGATGATGATAATGAAGTGATATTGAGTAATTAGCCAATTTTGGTGGGCTGCAGTCGTAATGGCTGTAGCCTGCCAGAAAAATACAATTTTGCAAAATTAATAATTAACAAATACATTTACATGCCCAGAAAACAATTCTTCCAGACAATAATCATTATCTTTTCTTTTGCTATTTCCCACTGCCCAAAAATTCTGGCAGAAAGTGCCGATTCAACTCTTTATAAAATTAAGATGCATGAAGAAAAAATAAAGAAGGCTTCAACGCTTATTGATATAGATGCCTCAATACTGAAAGCCATTATCTATACAGAAAGAACGATGAACTACGACTGGGAGGATGAGACTTTTGACAACATACTGGCTCATGCAGGTCTAAACAGCTCTCTCGGCTTCTGCCAGGTAAAGCTTAAGACCGCATACTGGATAGAGCGCAATTTAAATGACCCTAAAAGCACTTTCTACCCCGGTGATAAGTATAAAGGAATACTAGAGGTCAGTAAAAGTCCTGAAGAGTTGATTAAAAAGCTTAACTCAGAGTTCGAGAACATCCTTTATGCCGCGGCATATATCAAAATAATGATTTCAAGGTGGGCTAAGTCAGGCTTCCCCATAGATGACAGACCCGAGATTATTGGCACTCTCTACTTTGCTGGGCTGTTTACAAGACAAGGAGAGGAAAGAAAACCCAGACAAAATCCTCTTGCAAGCCGATACGGCCTGATGGTTAAGGAGAATATTCTTCTGTTCAGGTAAACTGTTTGATTGATGATAAAAAGAACCGAAGGCAAATTCATGAAAATTAAGAATCTTTCAGTATTTCATGTGCAAACCATATTTATTGTATGTATGTTTATCTATAATTGGAGCGGGATACTGGAGAAAGGGGAAACAAATCTATGAAAAAGAAAATAAGATACACTGACGGGAAAATTGGAAGGGTTGAAATAGTTAAGGACTTTCTTCCGTCACCGGATGAACTTGTCTATAATGAAGATAACGTTAAGGTTACTCTGAACCTGAGCAAATCAAGTGTGGACTTTTTTAAGAAGATAGCCCGCGAAAACGGAAGCCAGTACCAGAAGATAATAAGAAATCTTCTGGACAGCTACTCCAGCCATTATTCAAACCGTAACCGCTAAAAATACAAAGGAGCGGGTTTTGTTTCCGCTCCTTAGATTAAAACTCTCTCTTTCTTAAAAGTAATACAGGTATTTGATCTTGAAGACCGAGGCGCGGTCGGTTACTTTCATCTTGTAGACCGGGAGCTCCTGCCCCGTTTCATCAAGCAATGGCAGCCTGCTCTGCGACTCATTGTATGCAAAGTATATCCAGCTCTTGGGCAGGAAGTTATAAGAGAATAAAAATCCTACAATCAGGCTTTTCAGATGTTCGGTGGATGCCTCATAAACATTATCCACATAAAGCCTGAGCGTTAGATTGTTAACCGGAATAACTGAAACAAAGGGACGGCTGTTGTACGTAATCTCCTCCAGTTCACCCGATAGCTTTTTCTCAACCCACATATTGTAGTCATATCCCAGATTGAGGTTTTTTGTGGCCTTCCATTCGAGTGAATTGCTAACGTACATGTATTTAGCCAGGTGATCGCGGCTGAAATTATACGTCTTTTCAATGCCGGCACTCAGGTTTGCCGACCAGTCGGGACTGATATTATACCATGAGCTCAAATTATATTCGCTTGAATTGTAATATATGTTCTGGTCCTTTTTCTTTCCATATGTGCAGGAAAGCTCAAAGCCCCAGTTGCTCCTGAGCTGGACGTTCCAGCCGATTGTGGCGGTTTTATCAGTAAAGGCGTCAACTTTTTCATAATCAAGTGATCCTCCAAAATAAATAAGCGTCGATTTGGCAATCCCCTCGTCAAAGTAAAAAACAGGTCCCCCGAGAGCTGTAAACTGCCCGGTGCCTTTCCAGGGCACGTACCCAACGTCGCTGATGTCAAAGTTTTCACCAATAAATCTTCCGCGCGTATAGAGCAGCCAGGTATCTCTCTGGAGCATAAAGGCTGAAGACATGGCGTAATCGCCCGAACCGTTCTTAAAACTTCTTGCAAACTGATATGATAGCTGCCAGTCGGACTCTCTTAATGCGCCGTCAACATCAATCACTCCGGAATTACCGCTTTTAGTGCTTTTGTTTACAAGGAGCATTCCGAGTGTGGAGTTGCCAAGTATCTGTTTTTTCACACGGGCTGTGCCAAAGTATCCGGCTTCTTCTTTCTGGAGCTTGTTGTCGTATGTGTATTCCTTGTCCCCTGAAACTGCCAGAAAGCCGCCGTACTCCCAGTCCCCTATCCTTCCGAAGGCCTTTGTGCCTGCTAAAAGGGGCGCTTCACTTCCGTCGGGGAGCTTTTTACCGATTCTTCTGGAATAGAAAAGCTCCAGCGGCTGGTAAAACCCGGTGCCCGACTGTTTGCCCGAGGCCATAAAGATCTCGTTTCCCTGAGTGAAGAAGGGCCTTTTTTCGTCAAAGTGAGACTCATACCTCGAGATATTAAATGAATAGGGATCTGCCTCAATCTGTGCAAAATCGGGATTTGCCGTCATCTGGAATGTAAGGCTGGGTGAAGGATTGTAAAATATGTCGAGCCCCGCATCAGGTTTTACTTTATACTTCCCGTTATCCAGGAGTGTCATGTTTGTAAGCCCTACCGGATAAATCTCAAAATTCATGGAGCTCGTTTCAGGATGCACCTGGTCGAAAATCATGCGCCCGAACTTGGAGATCCTGAGCCCCTCGCTCCTTTCATAGCGGTTCCAGTAGAGGTCTTCCTTTGAAGTCGGTATCCATCTGTCGAAATCAACTCCCCACTCGCTCGTATCTTTTGTATAGGAGATGGACCTGTAGGGTATTTTCATTTCAACAACATAACCCCAGTCGTAGACTTTTGAATCCGAGAACCAGACGCCGTCCCAGTTATAGTCCCTGTTGCGTCCGTCATCGATCATGCGGCAGTCGCTTTTTACTCCGGCCGCGGTAACACAGAACCGGTAGGCGGTGCGCTTGTCGTTATAGGTGTCCATCATTATTGAAACCAGGTCCCCTTCATACTGGTCCAGAGTCCCGGAGTTGACCTGTATGGTGCCCGTATTGTCGTAGGCCACAATGAGGCAGTAAATTGCGTCCTCAGTGGAAAGTACCTTGGCAATGGTTCTCTTCGAGGGCTCCTGACCATAAAAAGGTTCCTTCTGAAAATGAATATCAACTGAATCGGCAGTATTCCAGATGGGATCTATAATGCCGTCGATATTTATCTGTACCCCGGTTTTTTTTAGGACAATTCTGTTCTGGTTAAGCCCCTTCTGGCTGAGTCCCGTTGCAAAAGCTGTTTCGAAAAGAAAAAATGTTAACAGTAGAAATGTTCTCATATGAATGTCACCCGTCTGGTTTTAGTTGCTTGTTGTCTGCTTTTCTGCCTCTCATAGATTTAGACGCGGCATTCCGGCCTTTGGTTACAAATTAAATTCAAGCTTCAATAATAAAATTTCCGGTATAATTTACCTGTAAAAATTACCATTTATCATCTTTTTTTAGAACGTTTTCCTCAAAACGAAGGTAAATACGATAAATATTCAGGTGGCACTTTTCTTGTAGCTAAAATATTTCGAAATAAGAGTAAAAGGTGTTAACTCTATAGCCCATATTTCCGATAATTACGTACTTACATGTAGAATAAAGCTGTTAGAAAAATTATAAGGCACATGCGTTTATGAATTCGGGTCAGCTGTTTTTGACAATCGGAGGAATGTTTTTGCTTTCCCTGCTGGTGCTCAGAATGAACACTACGTTTATGACGACGGGGGACGTCATGTATAATACGAAATACGGGGTGCTCGCGGTTTCACTCGGCACTTCAATGATAGAAGAAGCCAACTCAAAATCGTTTGACTGCACTACTGATACTAATGCTGTCTCAAGTCTGACTGCAATTACCGCTCCGGCAAGCCTGGGTCCTGAGGCGGGAGAAACTCCCGTTACATTCAACGATTTTGATGACTTCAATAATTATATCAGAGTGGATTCCTCGATGCCAAGCGCAGTCTTTACAATCAGATGCAAAGTTGGCTACATCAATCCGGATAGCCCGGACGTGTTTGTAAATCAGAGGACGTGGCATAAGAGAATACTGGTTACTGTTACCAGCCCGTCAATGCAGGATACTGTGAGGCTTTCGTCTGTATTCAGTTACTGGTTTTTCAGGTGACGTATGGGCTTTAGTACACTAATTGACATATTCGGGTCGACCATCATAGGAGGACTCCTTTTCCTGACCCTTTTGAGGCTGAACGATGCGGCTACTCAGAACACTTATACCTTCAGCGGTGAGCTCGAGGTGCAGCAAAACCTCGTGGCAACGGTCCAGCTCCTGGAATACGACTTCAGGAAGATCGGCTACTGCCAGGATTATACAAAGATCCCTGTGCCCTCAAAGGCTATTATTGCTGCTGACTCGACCAGCATAAAGTTTTTAAGCGACGTTGCACCCGGGGACGGAATTGTCGATACGGTAAAATACTATCTTGGACCCGCAAGCGAGCTTTCAATGACTCCGAACCCCAGGGACAGGATGCTCTACCGGGTCATAAATAACAGCACACCAAGGGGCTCGAACCTGGGTGTGGTTTTGTTCAGGCTTACATATTTTAATGCCCTTGGAGACACGATACAATTCCCGGTCACAGTCCCGGGTGAGATCTATACGATGCAGATTGACATAAAATGTGAAAATACGTCGGCTTATGACCAGCAGTATTCAAATGCCTTCTGGCGCCAGATACGTCTGGCAGCCCGTAATATACGGAACAGATAGTAAAGGAGATTAATATGGGTGGCAAGGCAAGTATATATATGGTTTTGGGCTTCAGCCTGATCTTTCTGGTTGCAAGCATAAACTACGGACGCCTTACCGGTAGCGCCGTGGACAATAACGTGGATTATTACAAAAACACCGTTGCTCATAATATCGCCGTAAGCGGGGCCAATATGGCGGCTAACCAGATCTTTATTGATAAGGACTGGAATGCCGGTTATACGAACCTTCCCTTTTCAGGCGGTTACATTAATGTTACAGTAGAAGACATCGGCGGAAATAAGAAAAAGATAACCTCTACGGGAGAGTTTCAGGGGGTCCCTAAAAAGGTGGCTATAATTCTGCAGCCAAGCGGATACTCCAAATATGCATATTATACAAATATATTCCCCGGCAATAAGTACCTCGTAACGGGTGATACAATTACCGGGCCGTTTCATACACAGGGAAAATTGAATGCCCAGGGAAGCCCGGTCTTCCAGGGCAAAGCTTCGGCCAAGAATGGCATTAAACTTATGGGCAATGCAACCCCAAAGTTCTACGGCGGATTCGAAAGCGGAGTAGATGTTCCCCTCAACTGGTCGACCTCCGACACTAAAGCAGCTGCTCAGGCAGGCGGTTTTGTCTTTAATGCCGGAGGCGCCGGTAAAGTTGACGTAAGACTGACTTTTAACGGAAACGCAACTGTTACTTACAGCAGAAGATTTGACGCCGGAAGCTGGGCCCCCGATACAACAGTTGCCTTGAGCGCCTTTGCCCCTAACGGCATCATATATGTCGAAAAAGGAAATCTCTACCTCAAAGGCGTCGTAAGCGGCAAGTATACCGTAATTGCCGACCAGTCCTCCGGTATGGGTACGGGCAATGTTTATATTGAAGACGATATACGCTACAAGAGTAATCCACTTACTAACCCGGCCAGTACTGATATGCTGGGAATAATTTCTTCAAATAACGTTCTTATAAGTGATAACCTGGCAAACAGGTTTAACGTGAATATTGATGCCTCTATATTTGCATATAAAGGAGGCCTCGGCATCGACAATACGACTATGCCCTATAGCGGCACACTTAAGGTCTTCGGCGGTGTAATTGAATACCAGGGACAGACCACAGGCGTATATTCAGGCAGCACGATTACAAACGGATACCGCGAAAGAATTGTTTTTGATGAACGCCTTATGCTTAACTCTCCCCCGTACTTCCCTGCTACCGATAAGTATGAGGTAGTCTCCTGGCTTGAATAATTCCCCCATGCTAAAGAAAGAGGGTGGGCAAAAAGCTCACTCTCTTTTTTTTATTATGTCCTTTAAGGCCACTCCGGCCTCCGGAAACTTAAACTTGTAACCCATCTCTTTTAATCTTTCGGGAAGAACAACCGGAGCCTCTGTGATTGTATAGGCTCCTTCTCCAACAACCATGTCGAGCGCAAACTCAGGCACCTTAAGCCATGATGGCCTCTTTAGCGCTTCTCCGATAAGGCGGGAAAACTCATTCATTGAAACAGGATTCGGCGAAGTTGCATTATATGCCCCATGCATCGAGGAGTTGTCAATTGCCTGAAGAAAAATATTCACGACGTCATCTATGTGTATCCACGAAAATCCCTGACTCCCCTTTCCCAAAGGACCACCCATAAAAAACTTAAAAAGAAGCAGCATTTTTTTTAGCGCCCCGCCGCGACTTTCCAGAACAATACCCAGCCGGATGCTAACGCGCCTTATTCCGTATTCTTCGGCCCTCTGGGCCTCCCCTTCCCAGAGCTTGCAGACTTCGGCAAGAAAATCCATACCGGGGTGATCACTTTCGGTTAAAACCTTGTTTCTTGAAACACCGTAATAGCCTATTGCAGAGGCTGATATTAGAACTTCAGGCCTCGGGGAGCTTTGGGCAAGTTCACTTACAAGCCTGCGTGTGCCATCCTGACGGCTTTTAAGTATCTCCTGCTTATAGCTCTCATTCCACCTTTTATCCATTACAGGTGTTGCGGCAAGATGCACTACGGCATCAAGACCGCTGGCGTAATCTTTGCCCCCGGAGCCTTTTTCAGAATCCCACTTTACGTAGGCTCTCGCCCCGGGCAGAGTCTCTTTCGCATCTGAAGGTGAGCGGGATAGAACCGTAACTTCATCTCCCCTTTCCAGAAGGGCCTTGAATATGTGATGCCCGATCAGGCCCGTTGCCCCCGTTACTGCGACTTTCTTTGCCATAGTTTTCGTATTCCAAAATTATTTTGTTAAACCATAAGCCGGAAGAATTTTGTGATCATTAGATATTATAATTTATTAAATTTCCGGATGAGATTTTCATGCCTCTTCCTTTAAAATATAAAAGAGCATAAAATGAGACCTGTATTGTTCTTGCTTGTTATCCTTTCCGTTTTTCACGACATGCCGGCTCAGCAGTTTAAGCTTGAGGGGCGTGTGAAAAATGCCGCAAACGGAAAAGAGTTGAGCTATGCCAGCCTGAGGGTAATTAACTCATTAAAAGGCACTTCTTCAAATGCCGAGGGTTTTTATCAGATCCTTTTGCCACAGGGCAGTTACAAAGTAGTAGCTTCATACATAGGATTTAATTCAGATACTGTAGATGTCGGGCTAAATGAAAACAGAAGTGATGTGAACTTTTCACTTAAACCCATCTCGATCCCTCTTCCTGAGGTGACAATTCTTCCCGGGAAAAACCCCGCCCTTGAAATTATCAGTAAGGCAATCAGGAGTAAGGAAGTGATGACCCAAAGACTGGAAAGCTACCAGTTTGAGGCTTATACAAAAGGTCTAATCAGAACCGGGGAGAGAATTAAAGCCGGAAAGAATTCCCTGAGCGTTTCTCTTGAAAATAAGTCAAAAGACACCTCCCGCATGAAAATTCAGGGAATACTTGAAAACCAGAGCATGGGTTTTTTTAAGAAGCCGGGGATGTATAAAGAAGAGATCGTTGCCCGCAAACAAAGCGCAAACCTCCCGCCATCGGTTAACCTCCTTACCGGCGGAAGAATGATTCAAAGTTTCTACAGCGAAACAATCAGGTTTTTTGACCGCCCCCTGCCCGGACCGGTCTCCAAAGACGCGCTTGACTATTATTACTACTATATTAAAGATACTCTTGCTCTGGACAATCAGAAGGTCTACGAAATATACTTTGAACCGGATAAGGAAAGTGACCCCGGCTTCAAGGGCCTTGTGTATATAACGGATAGCACATTCAATATGATCAAGGTTGACGTTGAGCTCAACCGCGCGGCAAACACCGGCGGACTTATGGAGAAGGTGAGAATTTTCCAGCAGTTCCTCCCTTTTGAAGAAGACCTTTATATGCCCGTAGATTACAGGCTTTTTGTGCGGGTTAACCTGATGGGCCTCCTGAGACTTGGAATTGAAGTGAATTCAGTGATGTATAACTACAGGATTAATCATTTCATCAGCGATGACTTCTTCAATAAGGCTATACTTACTGTTATGCCCCAGGCAGACAAGAGAGATTCACTCTACTGGCTAAACTCGCAGTCAATTCCGAATACACTGGAGGAAATTGCGGCCTATAAAAAAATTGACAGCGCAAAGCTTGTAAAGAAAGACTCCTGGGCTAACCCCGTAGCACTCATTTTATCCAACCGTTTCTCCCTGAGCGAAAACATTTCAGTAAGTGGTCCCTTAGGACTCTACCACTTCAACCGGGTGGAGGGTCATTCTCTGGATATGGGCCTTTCGGCGGCCGACCAATTTGACAGAAGGGGCAGCTCTTCATTAAGCCTCAGCTACGGCTTTGCAGATAAAAAGTTCAAGCAAAGTTTTTCGGCCTCATACCTGGGAGGTGAATACAGGACCTGGAAGATTTCAGTAAATGCTTATAATAAACTCTCAAGGCTTTTTGAGGAATCCGACAGCTATAACGAAATGACCTCAACAGTGCTTGCTCTTTTTACTAAATACGAATTCAGAAACTACTATTATAGTAAAGGCGCCGAGGTGAAGCTTGAAGGAGAAGTCTTTCCCGTACTGAGAGCGGGCCTGAGGCTAATCAACAGGACTGACAACCTGGCATTTAAAAATACGGATTATTCGTTTTTTGCGCGCAGCAAACACTTCAGTGAAAACCCTCCCGTAAATGAAACAAAAATAAACGCGGCGGAATTTTCCCTGGACCTTGACTTCAGGAATTATATTGAGGACGGATACTTCAGAAGAAGAACCTCCGAAGGGAATTCATACGCCCTTCTTGGAGCAAGCGCTTTCTTGAGCAATTCAGGAGTGCTGAAAAGCAAAACCCCTTTTACCTCTTATAGCGCCTATATTTCTGGAATCCTTAATACATTCAGATCGGCTAACCTGGGCTACAAACTTTATGGCACCTGGTCGGAAGGAAACGTTCCCTATCAGTGGCTTTATGCCCTTCCGGGCAATATCAGTTCGACAGGAAAGAATTTTACATTCAGAACACTCAGACTTGGAGAGGCCTTTGGCGACAGGATGCTGAGCCTTAACGTGGAGCATAACTTCAGGGATGAACTTTTCCGCATTGCAGCAATACCTGTACTAAAGGATATGGATCTGCAGCTGAGAACATTTTTTAACGCGGCCTGGATGGCCATTTCGGAAGGTTCACGCGGAATACTTCCAATAGCCTTTCCTGGCAATTCTGAACAGCACTTTGAAGCAGGCTTCAGTGTCGGCCACGTCCTGTTCCCCCTGAGCATAGAATTCACCTGGCGCCTGAACCACCGCGAAAAAAACGGATTCGTAATAGGCGTAAATGCTTTTGTACTGTAGAGTTTTAAAATAGAAAAGCACTCATCGTTCAGAGTGCTTTACAATGCGAACAATTAAAAACCGTTACTTTTGGGGTTTTGCTTCGTTGACAATGATACTACGACCGTTCAACTGGCTACCATTAAGCGCTTTAATTGCAGCATTTGCATCAGATTCGTTCTCCATTTCAACAAAGCCGAATCCTCTAGACTTACCGGTCTGGCGATCGGTAATTACTTTTGCTGACACGACTGTACCGTAAGATTCGAAAGTTGATTTTAAGGTGCCGTCGTTAACAGCCCAGGGGAGACTTCCCACAAAAAGTTTAGTACTCACGAAAATACCTCTAAAAAAAAATTAATGAAACTAGTTTTGTGCTTTTGGCACCTTTAAATATAATGGGAATTTTCATAAAAGCAAATCAATTTGTGGAAAAAAATACATCAATGACTTTTTTTTATTCGGTTGTGACGTGCCTCACAATTGGGCCACTTACAGCAAAACTGCGTTGATGGCGCTCGTCAGATTTTCTACCGGAATTACTTTTATACCGGAACGCACACCCAGAGATTTCATGTTGTTACGGGGAACTATAATGTTACTGAAGCCGAGCTTTTCGGCCTCCTGTATCCTTTTATCAATGTGACTTATGCTTCTGATCTCGCCTCCAAGTCCCACTTCGCCAATCATAACATAGTTGCTGTCAACGTTGCGCTCGAGAAGACTTGAAGCTATGCTGCAGCAGACTGCAAGATCCACGGCCGGCTCGTCTATCTTTACGCCGCCTGCCATGTTGAGAAATACATTTGCCGCAGAAAGCCTTAAGCCCGCCCTTTTTTCAAGAACGGCCAGTAAAATGGAAAGCCTCCTGTAGTCGAAACCTGTGGCTACTCTTTGCGGGTTGCCGTAGTTTGAGGGTGTTACTAAAGCCTGCACTTCAAGAAGTATCGGGCGCGTTCCTTCCATGCTGGAGGTTACGGCAGAACCGGTGGTTCTCTGATCGCGCTCGCTTAGGAAAATCTCACTCGGGTTTTTAACCTCCGTAAGACCAGTGTCGTGCATCTCGAAAATCCCGATCTCATTCGTGCTGCCGAAACGGTTTTTCTGTGCCCTTAAAATCCTGTAGCTGTGGTGGCGTTCCCCTTCAAACTGAAGCACTGTATCAACAACGTGCTCTAAGATCTTGGGCCCTGCAATCATCCCCTCTTTTGTAACGTGCCCAATTAAAATTACAACCTGCTGTGTCGTCTTTGCAATCTTCATCAGCTGTGAGGTACACTCCCTTATCTGCGTCACCGTGCCGGGCGCGTTATCCAGATCCGACTTATGCATGGTCTGAATTGAATCAATAATTATAACACCGGGCTGTATATCCTCCATGGCGCAGACAATATTGTCCATCTCTGTCTCGGCAAGCACGTAAAAATTATCCGAATCCACGCCGAGCCTTGAGGCCCTGAGCTTGATCTGACGGTTTGATTCCTCGCCCGTTACATAAAGCACTTTATCCTGGATCCTGGAAGCCGCCTGCATAACAAGCGTTGACTTTCCTATTCCGGGATCACCTCCTATGAGCACTATCGAGCCGGGCATGAGCCCGCCGCCTAAAACCCTGTCGAATTCCTGGATGTTTGTTCTTACCCTGTCCGATTCAACCGAGTTGATCTCTTTGAGTTTTGAAACCGTGAAGCCGGAACGCCTGACAGAGCTTTTCAGCTTTTCTTTTTCTGACTCAACTACCTCTTCTGAAAATGTATTCCACTGCTCACACTCAGGGCAGCGCCCAAGCCATTTGACCGTTTCGTAACCGCAGTTAGAGCAGATGAACTTAGTCTTAACTTTAGCCATAATAATTCTTCTTTATCTTAAATTAAACCTTAACTTTATTAAAGGCATCTTTACCCGAAAATAAAACGCATTAAAGGAGAAATAAATTCCTTAAAATCCCGTTCTTTTTATGAAATTTATTATGATCTGGTCCTCTGACTTCAAGAGCTCATCGGGTGTTCCGTGGAAGTAGATTTTCCCCTCGTGAATTAGCGCCACCTTGTCGGCAACATTCTTTACGCTTACCATGTCGTGTGTAACAACAATGGAGGTGACATTCAGTTTTTCAGACAGTTCCTTTATAAGATAGTCTATTGAATCAGACATTATCGGATCAAGCCCTGTGGTTGGTTCATCGTAGAGTATATAACCCGGGTTGGTTACAAGTGCGCGGGCAAGCCCCACCCTTTTTTTCATTCCTCCTGAAAGTTCGGCCGGCTTAAGATGCTGAATGTTGGGTAATCCCACAAGCTCAAGTTTGCTTTCCACCAGCTTCCGTACTTCAGAGGGCGAGGTGGAATAATTGTTTTCCACGATAGGCAGGGCTACATTTTCCCCGACTGTCATTGAATCAAAAAGAGCAGCCCCCTGAAAGAGAAATCCGAATTTACGCCTGATGTCATATAACTCTCTGCCGCTGAGCTCACTGACGTTCTGCCCCTCAACCTTGACAAAGCCTTTGTCGGGCGAAAGGAGTCCGACTATATGCTTAAGAAGCACACTTTTGCCTCCGCCGCTCCTGCCGATAATGGCAATGGATTCTCCAGGCGTAATATCCAGGTTAATGCCCTGCAAAACCTGCTTGCCGCCGAAATTCTTGTACAGATCCCTGATTTCAATCATAAAGGTTTTTCGTTAAAAAGATGTAAACTTGTTCCTTTAATATAGCTGAATTCGGGGAAATATTTTCCTCTTCTTTAAAAAAAAGAAACCCGGAAGATTTCCGGGTTTTGTTTTTCACTTAAAACTTAAAACTCAAAACTTAAAAAGTAAACGTCATCCCTATTTTCCACGTGTCGTAAGTAAGGGGTTCGGCCGAGTTAAAGGGCCAGTTCATCTTCTCACGCCTTAACTGGTAAATTGCATAGGAAACGCCATTCTTCAAAAGGAAGTTAATGATCGGTCCCGCGGCAGGAGAAGAATCCATTACTTCGCCGGCAAACATGTCGGCCATGCCCAGTGCTGCTGCTTCAATGGCGAGGCTGCCCAGCTGTTTCCAGACCAGGTAGCGCGGGAAAATAACCGACTTTTCATACCCTGCGTTAAGTGTAAAAAGAGGAACTATCTGAAGCTTAACTCCCCCTTCAGTCATAGTGCCAAAGCGGAAAGCGTTGTTAAAAAGATCCAGCCTGTTCTGGTCTTCGGCCGTTAAACCGGGAAGGCCGCCTTCGGGCAGATTCCACTCAACTCTCGACCAGACAAATGAATTTGAAGTGTAAGGAACTATAGCTGAATTGCCTATCTTGTATCCGTATCCGTCCTGTGAACCAAAACCGAAGCGCCAGAGATCACTGCTGATATCAGAGGTCGTGCTTGTTTTGGAAACGAGATCTGTTGAATTATTGCTGACGAAAAAGAAGCGGTTCCTGTACCTGACAATATAATCCTCGTAACTTTCAAGACTGCTGTAGCTCAGCTTCAGCTCAGCTGCACCAACGTTTGCAAAGCTTCTTTGTGAAAGCTTACCGAAAGATTTCATCCCGATATTTGAGTTGCCATAAGTCAGCTCAATGGTTGGCTTGCCGCCAAAGCCATGAAACTGCATAAAATCGTAATCGCGGCCATGATGGCTGGTGGTGCATTCCGTATTATCCTCGTCTCCCCAGTCTTCCCATATATCGGTCGAATCCTTCTCCTGCGCTGCGATCGGCAGAATAAAGGCCAGAAGAAATAAAGATGTTAATAGTATACGTTTCAGCATATTTTCTCCAGTTTATTAAAATTGAAAGTTTATAAACTTTAAGCAAACTGAATGCCATCATGCACTCAGCCCCCAAATTCCCTTTAACTATAACTTTAGACGCCAGGATTGAAAAAAAGTTACATTTCCGCGCAGGATAAACCAGCCCGGAAATAACCGAAGTAAACAATTGCTGTCCATTATTTGGGACACTTAAAATCTATAAAAATAGGGAGGGACGGCGGCACTCTGCCGCCATAAAAAAGAAAAGACAGTATGGACTTCAAAAGCTGGAGTCAATGCTGTCCTTAAAATCTCTGATCAGAACTTCAAAAGAGTAAAATTAGTTCAGGCGGATACCTGACTTCTCCTCCAGAGTCTTTACAAGAGTGTCCATCAGAACATCGTTCTGAACCGGCTTTGTCAGAAATACGTCCACGCCGGCACTATAGGCATTATCTTTATCTTTCTGGAATGCGTGAGCCGAAAGGCCCACAACCGGAAGTGCGGAGTACTGAGGCATCTGCCTTATTTCCCTTGTAAGCTGCAACCCGTCTTTTTTGCCGCGCAGGGATATATCCATAAGAATAATATCAAAGCTGTTGTTATTTAATTTCTCATAGAAAGTTTCTTCGGAATCGCAAATTTCCACGTCAAACTTTCTTTTTAAGAAAATCTGCAGAAACTTCTGATTCTCAAAATCATCTTCAACTACCAAAAGTCTGGGTTTTGAATTTTCATTCATTCTTAAATTATTCCTGACTTATATTAAAATCCGTTCTAATCCGTAAAGTTTAATACCGGAAACCTGCTTGCAAACAGATAGCTTCCCATATTATTATCGAAACAAACAATTATTATTTAAACCGTAAAGTCACATGCAAATTTAACTTTATTATAAAAACTTATCAATAGATATTTATTTTATTGCAAATCGGCCACTGAGGCCTCTGAGAATTGAAAAACAATCTTTTTTAAGATAATTTATGGGAAAAGAAAAAATCTATTTAGTATGTCAAAGACAAATGCCATCAGGATCCTGGAATCTCACGGAGTGAAGCATTCCACAATTTCCTACGATTATAATGAAGATGAGCTGGATGCCATAACGGTGGCCGATAAAATCGGTGCCGAGCATGAATCGGTTTTCAAGACTCTCGTTGCCCGCGGCGATAAAACGGGCATAACAGTCTTCTGCATCCCTGCAAGCGCGGAACTTAACCTGAAAAAGGCCGCCGGTGCAAGCGGCAACAAAAATATCGAAATGATAAAGGTAAAGGAACTCCTCCCTTTAACGGGGTACATAAGAGGCGGATGCTCCCCTATAGGAATGAAGAAAAGCTACCCTACATATATAGATGAAACCGCGCAGATTTTTGATGAAATCTATGTAAGCGCAGGCGTTCGGGGCACACAGATTAAAATTAATCCGGATGAACTTAAAAAAGTTACAGGTGCTTCATTTGCCGATATTACTTGAAAACTAAGTGTTACCGGGGAGGCCTCCTTTTACCCCACTCATCTCTCATCAGTATATTGATGACAAGTACGAATCCGAAAGCCGCCGCAGCAAGAAACATTATTATGGCGATGCCGGGATAGCCTAAAATTGTAAAGGGACTGTTGACTCTCATCATGAGCGCGGCTCCTATTATAAGAGCCCCGAGGACAATTCCCATTGCAATCCTGTTTGCAATTTTCTGCATGTTCTCCATCAGGCGGTGGTCGTCAATTGCGTCAATCTTCAGCTGGAACCGGTTATTTGCAAGCGCGTCCATGAGGCTGTTAAGCCGTGAGGGAAATTTCTGCACGAGTTCGTTTACCTCAAGAAGCGAGCTGAATATGTTGCCCGGGGAAGCCTTGCGGAAGAAATGGCGCCTGAGTATTGTATCGGCGTGCTCGCGTATGACGGCGTTCGGGTTAAATTCCGGATCAAGCGTGCGGCCTATTTGATCCAGGTTCAAAAGAGTTTTCCCCAGCATGGTCAGCTCCGAGGGCGTCCTGATGCCGTTATTTGCTGCAATGCGTGTGAGCTCAACCACCACGCGCCCCACCTTAATCTGCTCCAATGTCGCGTCATGGCTCCGGGCAACAAATTCAGTTACCTCCTGCGTAAATTTCTCTTCATTAAAGTCCTCGAGCGGTGTCCCAAGCCCCTTCGAGATCTCGGCTGCGTCTTTTCCCCTGCCGTCGCTCACATAAAGAAGAAGCTTAAGAAGGCTTTCCCTTACCTCGGGGTCCACACGGGCCACCATGCCAAGATCAATTAAGGCTACCTTGTGGTCATCTGTAATAAATACGTTTCCCGGGTGGGGATCGGCGTGGAAAAATCCGTCGATTAAAACCTGGTCGAGATATGCCTCAAAAAGCTCACGCGCAAGCTTTTTGCCGTCAAGGTCAATATAAGCCAGAGGGCTTAAAGAGGTTACTTTTGTCCCCCTTACATAATCCATCGTAAGTACTTTTGAAGAGGAGTAATCTTCCACAGGCTGCGGAACAATTATGTCGGGGTAGCGTTCAAGATTCTGCCCCAGTTTAATAAGGTTCTGCGCTTCCTGACGATAGTCCAGCTCCTGGAGAAGTGCTTTCTTAAATTCCCCCAGAATATTCTGGAATGAATATCGCCTTCCGGTATCTGTGTGGCGGTCGAGAGTATCCGCAATGTCGTTTAACGCCCCAAGGTCATTTAATATGGTCTCCCTTATTCCCGGGCGCTGTACCTTTACGGCAACCGCCCTTCCGTCGCGCAGTTTAGCCTTATGAACCTGCCCTAAGGATGCGGCGGCCATAGGCTCATGATTGAATTCCATAAAGGCTTTTGAAATCCTGACGCCCAGCTCATCCTGAACAATCTGCTCAACCTCTTCAAAAGAAAAGGGTTTTACGTTATCCTGCAGGCGTGAAAGCGCGTCCAGATAAGGCTGCGGCAGAAAGTCGGGACGGGTTGAAAGAAGCTGCCCCAGCTTGATGAAAGTTGGTCCCAGTTCCTCAAGATCATGCGCAAGCTGCTCCGGGTCCCCTTTTTTAATGTCTCCCGACACAATTTCATCTTCCAGCATCGTGTCGTCAGTGCCGGTTGTCTTTACAATGTCTTTGCTTCCATATTTAACAAGCAGCACTGCAATGTCTTTATATCTTTTTAGCTTTTCCGGTGAAAGGGAAATGGCCATGGTTTGTCTCCTTGTGGTATATATTTAATAATTAACCGAAGACACCCCTCAAATTCAAGGCGCTTTTATAGTATTTGAAAGGTGAGACTCAGGACGTATTTCCACCTTTAATGGATTGACTTAAAAGGGTAAAAAGAATATACTATTTAAACCATTTTATGGTAAGGGCCAGTCACACTTAAAACAAAACGTTCATGCCTGAAAAAGATATATAATCGAATGCTGATTAGGCTTTGACCTGTTGAATGTGAATTAATTATTGTGTTACTAAGAAAAGGTTTTGAAAGGATTAAAAAATGCCGGCAGAAAAGATCAGGCAGCTTGAAGAGCAGCATACCATTCAGTCCCGAAAGCATCCCATAGGAGCAGAGGTCCGGAAAGACGGGGGTGTGCATTTCCGTATCTGGGCTCAGGGACATAAAAAGGTTGAGGTTGTCCTGCAGGAAGAAGGATCTGCAAAGGGGCGCTCCTATGAAATGACATCAGAGGGCAACGGTTACTTTTCCGTTCTTGCCGAAAGGGCTAAAGAAGGGACACTCTACCGCTTCAGAATCGATAATGGTAAAAATCTCCTGCCCGATCCTGCCAGCCGCTTCCAGCCCGAAGGGCCGCACGGGCCTTCACAGGTTGTTAACCCCGAAAAATACCAGTGGGGCGACAATGCCTGGAAAGGCGTCGAGGTAAAAGGGCAGGTCATCTATGAAATGCATATCGGAACCTTTACACGCGAAGGGACTTTACTCTCAGCCGTTAAGGAGCTTAAGCACTTAAAAGAAACAGGCATTACTGTCCTGGAAGTAATGCCTCTTGCCGAGTTCCCCGGAAATTTCGGATGGGGTTACGACGGGGTGGACCTCTTTGCCCCGATGCACATTTACGGAAAGCCGGACGACTTAAGAATTTTTATTGACCAGGCACATAAAGAAGGCCTGGGCGTCATACTTGACGTGGTCTATAACCACCTGGGGCCCGACGGGAATTACCTTATGGAATTTACTCCCTCATATTTTACGGACAAGTATAAAAATGAATGGGGGGAGGCCATAAATTTTGACGGCGAGAACTCACTTCCGGTAAGGGAATTCTTTATTACAAACGCCCGGTACTGGATTGAGGAGTTTCACTTCGACGGCCTCAGGCTCGATGCCACTCAGCAGATATTCGACAGCTCTGAAACCCATGTGCTTGCAGAAATAACTAAAGCAATCAGGCAGGCCGGAAAAGAACGCAAGACTTTTATTGTCGCTGAAAACGAACCCCAGATGGCAAAACTCGTGCGCCCCCTGGAAGAACATGGCTACGGAATGGACTGCCTCTGGAACGACGACCTGCACCATAGCGCAGTTGTAGCACTTACAGGGCACAATGAGGCTTATTATACGGACTACCTCGGAAAACCACAGGAATTTATCTCGGCTTTTAAGTACGGCTACCTCTATCAGGGACAGTATTACCGGTGGCAGAAAAAAAAACGCGGAACGCAGAGCTATAAACTGAAACCAGAGAACTTCTGTACTTTTATTCAAAATCACGACCAGATTGCAAACTCAGGGCGCGGAGAGAGAATTCACAACCTGACTTCTCCCGGCAAATATAAGGCTATGACGGCACTTATATTACTTGCACCCGGAACACCAATGCTATTCCAGGGGGAGGAGTTTGCCTCATCCAGCCCTTTCTACTACTTCGCCGATCACAATGAAGAACTGTCAAAAAAAATTAAAGAAGGACGCTTCGAGTTCCTCTCCCAGTTCCCCAGCCTGGCTACGCCGGAGATGCAGTCGTGCCTGCCCGACCCTGCAAACCCTAAAACATTTGAACGATCTAAGATCGACTTCTCCGAACGTCAGAGCCATGCACCCATATATAAAATGCACAGGGACCTTTTGAAGCTAAGACGTGAGGATCCCGTCTTAAGCAGGCAGGACCGCCATATGATGGATGGCGCGGTTCTTTCCGGGGAAGCTTTCCTTTTGAGATTCTTTGACCCTGATGGAATGGATAGACTCCTCATTGTGAACCTTGGACGCGACCTGGAGCTCACGATACTTCCCGAGCCATTACTTGCCCCTCCTGAAGGGAAAGACTGGAAAACACTTTGGGCGAGCGAAAACCCCGCTTACGGAGGCTGCGGAAGCCCGGATGTTGAAACCAATGGCTCCTTGAGGATACAGGGGCATGCGGCAGTGCTTTTAATGACAAAGGAAATTGAAAAGTAAAAAAGGAAAGAGGGAGAAAATGGATAAATTAGTGCGCTCACTGCCCTGGAAGAAAGAAAAAGACGCAAGCCTGGAACCCCTGCTTACACGCGAGTGGCTGGTGACAAACGGCCTCGGCGGCTACGCCTCGGGAAGTATCTCTGGCGTGGTTACAAGGCGTTATCACGGATTTTTAATCTCCGCCCTTCCGGCCCCGCACGGGCGTATGGTAATGCTGAACCACTTGTCGGAATGGCTAATTTTTCCTGACGGCAGAAGAGTCCAGCTCGGTTCAGAAGAAAGATCTGAAAGTGTGCTTGAGGTTCCCGGGGCCGGGCATCTGGCCGAGTTCCGCCTGGATCAGGGCCTTCCGGTCTGGAAATTTGAAATAAACGGCATAACTCTCGAAAAAACGCTTCTTATGCCTCATATGCAGAATACGGTTCATGTAAACTACAGGATTACTTCAGGCAGTGAAAAGGTCAGGCTTCATGTGCGCCCGTCCATGCATTTCAGGTCCCACGAGGCCCCTGTAAGCGAAGAGCTTCATAAACCCTACGTTCTTACAGTTACTAACGACCACTTTGAAGTCTCTGCCGGGCAGAATCTCCCCTCCCTTAGAATGCTCTTCTACGGAGAGCACGCAACCTTTACCTCGGATAAGGGGAGCGTCCGGGAACTCTTCTACAGGATAGAAGCAGAAAGAGGATATGACTCAAGGGGACTCCTCTGGAGCCCGGGATATTTTTCGACCGAGCTGGATGAATCGCATGATGCAACGCTTGTAGCTTCCACAGAGGTTTGGCAGACAATACAGGCACTTCAGCCTAAAGAGGCTATGGACGCCGAAAAGGAAAGGCGCAGAAGACTCATTGAGGCAGCATGCCCTGAGACGCAGGATCCCTCAATTTCGGAATTTGTGCTGGCAGCCGACCAGTTTATTATTACCCCCGCCGGACGCGTTGAAGATGCCGCGCGGGCCCGGGCCTCGGGCGATGAGGTCAGAACGGTTATTGCCGGATACCACTGGTTTACTGACTGGGGGCGCGATACGATGATTAGCCTCGAAGGCCTGACACTTGCTACAGGCCGCCACAATGAGGCGGGATGGATACTCAGAACTTTTGCTCACTATGTAAAAGACGGACTTATTCCAAACCTCTTCCCCGAAGGTGAGAATCAGGGACTCTATCATACTGCCGATGCTACACTGTGGTTTTTCCACGCCATAGACCGCTATGTCAGCCTTACAGACGACAGGGAAACTCTAAGACGGATACTCCCAAAGCTAAAAAGCATTATTGATTACCATATACGCGGGACACGCTTTAATATAGGCGTCGACCCAAAAGACGGACTTCTAAAACAGGGGCAGGAAGGATATCAGCTCACGTGGATGGATGCCAAGGTGGGCGACTGGGTTGTTACCCCAAGACGCGGCAAGGCGGTTGAAATAAATGCCCTGTGGTATAATGCCCTATGCCTCATGGAAGGCTGGCTGCGTGAGATGGAAGGAGAAGAGGCGGCAGGACAGGTAAAAGAGTATGCGCAGAGGGCAAGGGATTCATTCAATAAACGATTCTGGTACGAACAGGGCGGGTACCTCTATGACGTGGTTGACGGTGAAAAGGGCGACGATTCCTCCTGCCGCCCCAACCAGGTCTTCGCAATTTCACTCCCAAATCCGGTCTTGAACCAGGATAAGTGGGAGCCTGTAATGCAGGTTGTCCAGGAGAGGCTCCTTACACCAATGGGGCTGAGATCTTTAGCGCCAGGAAACCCGGACTATAAGCCAAAATATTTCGGTGACTTAAGAGCGCGCGATGCCGCTTACCACCAGGGAACCGTCTGGGCATGGCTCATAGGGCCTTTTATAGATGCATGGCTGAAGCTGGATGGACACGATACAAAAGGAGCACGCAGATTTCTGGAAGGATTCAATCACCACCTTAACGAGGCATGCGTGGGATCAATAAGCGAGATCTTTGACGCCGAGCAGCCTTTTACTCCAAGAGGCTGCATAGCTCAGGCCTGGAGCGTGGCCGAAGTATTAAGGTGCCTCGTTAAAACGCGGGATTGAAAACAACTTTAAAAAATCTAATTATACATTTTTGTAGGGGCGAGCGGCGCCGTGCCCGCCGGCAGGCAGGCCGTGCCCGCCGGCAGGCAGGGCTCGCCCAAACGGGATAAATTAAACTTCCCTCTCCAGTATCTTCTCCCCCTGAATATTCAGGACTATAACATTTACCGGTACTTCAATGCCCGCGAGGCTGACTGCCTGCTGCGCTAACTGCAACAGGCCGCGGCAGCAGGGTACTTCCATTATTAAAACCGTAATGGATCTGATTCCTGAAACCTCAATCATCATCTGAAGCTTCTTCAGGTAAATGTCCTTTCCCTGATCGAGCTTCGGGCATGCAATGGC